>DASVDU010000094.1:0-10055 GCA_036380915.1 Hyphomicrobiaceae bacterium
CCGTTCCGGTCTGTGCCGACGAGTCGGCCCACACGACAGACGGTCTTCTCGCGCTCCGGGACCGGTACGACGCGGTCAACATCAAGCTCGACAAGACCGGCGGGCTGACGGAGGCGCTGCGCATGGCCCGGGAAGCCCGGCGCCTCGGGTTCCGCATCATGGCCGGCTGCATGGTTGCGACCTCGCTGGCGATGGCGCCCGCCGTACTTGTGGCCCAGCTTGCCGACTGGGCCGACCTCGACGGCCCACTGCTGCTCGCCCGCGATCGCGAGTGGGGCCTCGAGATCCGCGACGGAATGATATCCCCGCCGGATCCGCGGCTCTGGGGCTGAGCCGGACGTACGGCGCGAGCTATGACCCGCCCGGCTGCATTCTGAGCGCAACGGCTGCGATGAGCCCGGCACCGCCCATGGCCATCATGGCAAGATAACCGAGCCCCCCGAACGGCCCATAGAGCAGGCCGGCCAGCAACGTCGCCGCCCCCATGGCGGCGCCGCCCGTCGCCGCAGAAAAGAGCGCCTGCGCCGTCCCAGCCTGCTCCTGCGGCACGGTCTGGTGGATGTAGTGCATCGCCCCGAGATGGGTGGCTCCGAACGTCAGCCCGTGCAGCACCTGCAAAGCAAACAGCGGGCCGATTGCCGGATCGAGCGCCATGGCGCCCCAGCGAACCACCGCTGCCGCAGCACCAGCAATGATGAAACCCGCTGGGCCGATACGCTTCAGGTAGCGCCCAGCGACGGCAAACAGAATGACCTCGGCGATCACGCCCACAGACCAGAGCACGCCGATCGTCGTCGTCGAGATGCCCTGCGTCTGCCAGTGCAACACGCCGAAAGAATAGAACAGGGCATGGCTCGCCTGCACCACACCCGCTGCGAACACAAACAGGAGAAACCGGCGCGATCCGGCAACCTTGGTCACATCTGCGAGCGTGAGCCGGCTGCCTGCTCCGGCCGCAGCGCCTCCGGCGGGCTTTTGCGAGGGCAGCATCCAGGACGTCAGGACGAGCAAGCTCGTGCTTGCCGCCAGCATCCAGATCACGGATGGCGCAGCAAACCGCTCGACGAGGACGCCGCCCGTGAACGTCGCGGCGATGAAGCTCAGCGATCCCCAAAGCCGCATGCGACCGTAGTCGACGCCGAGCTCGCGGACCCCCGACAGCGCGATCGCCTCGGCCATCGGCCCGGTGGTCTGGCACCCGACAACGAAAATTGCCGTGAAGAGCGCGACCGCCAGGAGGAGATGCGACTGGCTCAACGCGAGCACGGCGGCACAACCGCAGCTCGCCGCGATGATAACGGCCTTTCGCCGGTCCCCGGACCGGTCGGCGAGGAACGCCGCCGTGGGCCCGATGGCCAATCGCAGAAACAATGGCGCCGCCGACACCATCCCGATTTCAGCCGCCGAGAGTCCGCGCCAGTCGAGCCAGACGGGAAAGTAAGCGAGCTGGATACCGTAGACGACGAACAGCGCCGCGTAGAAAAACGACAGGCGCCGGCTGAACCCGCGTGGCGAGGTCGTGGACAGGCTCATGAGCGCCAGGGAGGCAAAAAGGCCTTTGGACGAATCAGCCAGACCGGATTCCTCACCATCGAATCGGCGTATCTCTTGGAAAACAGCATCTTGCGAGTGATCGGATTTGCCCCATGCAGCAACAGCAGTCGTATGCCCAGATGTCGATGGACGTCGAGCAGGAATATCGCGCCATCGAGTCGGCTCTGCTCAACAACCCGCGCGGCCGCTGGTTTCTGGCCGAGCATGGCCGGCGGGCGCGGCGGCTCGACAGCGCTATGCTCGAAATGGCGATCGAGCGCCTGCAGAATTCGATCCGGCAGCCGCCTGCGCTCCTGGGCCAGCTCCAGAACGAGATCGAGGAGCTGAAGCGGTTCATCATAGACACACGCGCCGAGATGCTCGCGCGGCCGCCGAAAGTCGACGCCGAGGCGCCGTCTGACGCGCCGGCCGACGGCATTCTGCGGGCCGCCGAGGATCTGCACGAGCTCGCCTGGACGCTTCAAGCCAACGACATCAATGCCGAAGCTTGCGAGAAGATTGCCCGGCAGGCTTCGGCGATCTACGCACTGAGCGTCCGGCAGGCGCTCGAGTCGGAGCGAACGCAGAAGCTCGCCGTTGCGCTCGATGCCGCCTGCGCGCGCCTCAATGCGCTCCTTGAGACGATCGACCACGAGTCACAGTTCGACGACGCTCCTCCGCCGCCATCGGACGAGGTCGAATCCATGACGGCTCTGCTGACCGAGCAGATCATGCCGCCCACAGACGAGTTGGACGGGGTGTCGAACTCGGACGACGGCAGAAAGCCTGCCGACCTTGGAGACCTCATCGACTCGGATTGAGCGACAACGTACGCCGGTCTCAAATCAAGAGATCCGAGCTTTTGCTCGGATCTTTTTTGTCCGGATCAGGCTGCGATGATTTCGGAGAACAATGCGGGATCGACATTTCCGCCCGAGAGCACGCAGGCAACCGTGCGGCCGACGGTTGGCACCTTGCCCGCAAGGATCGCCGCAAGGGCCGCCGCGCCACCCGGCTCGACAACCAGCTTCAGCTCCTCGAATGCGAATCGTACGGCTGCCCGCACCTCGTCCTCGCTGACGGCAGCTCCGCCCGCGAGCCTCTGCTTCGCCAGCGCGAACGTGATCTCGCCTGGGGTCGGAGCGAGCAATGCATCGCAAATCGAGCCTGACATCCTCTCGTTCCGCTCCCGGCTGCCGCTCGCCAGCGAGCGCGCGAGGTCGTCGAAGCCCTCCGGCTCTGCGCTGTAGACCTCCGCAGCCGGATTGAAATGCTGGACAGCAAGCGCCACACCGGTGACGAGGCCACCGCCGGAACATGGCGCAAGGACCAGATCAGGCTTGGCGTTCATGGCGTCCGCCTGCTGCATAAGCTCGAGGCCGACGGTGCCCTGGCCGGCGATGACGTCGGGATGATCGAACGGCGGAATGAACGCAGCATTGCGCTCGGCGCAGAGCGCACGCGCCATGGCATCGCGGTCCTCGGTCTCGCGGTCGTAGCCCACCACCTCCGCGCCGTAGCGCCTGGTGCGCGCCACCTTCATTTCCGGCGCGTCCTTGGGCATGACGATCAGCGCGTCCATGCTGCACATCATAGCCGCCGCGGCGACACCCTGGGCGTGATTGCCCGATGAGCAAGCGACGACCCCGCCGGGGTACTTGGTGCGGTCGAGCTTCGAAATCGCGTTGAAGGCGCCACGAAATTTGAAGGAGCCGACGCGCTGCAAAGTCTCGAGCTTGAGGAGCACGCGGCCGCCGGCCCGGTCATTCAGGACCGGGTGCTCGATGAGCGGGGTCCGAACCGCGAGCCCTCCGATGCGCTCGGCGGCGGCGAGGACATCTTCATATGTCGGCAGGGGAGGCTCCATGGTGCCAAGCTCCAAGTAAGAGAAACTGTGGTCTGATGCGGCGCATTCAGCAGAAGGCCGGCGTCGCCCTGAGACGCCGGCCCATCGAACACCGGATTAGCCCATTTCGGCGGCATTTCGCCACCTGCATTTTGGCTTTGCGCGGATGCCCGCTGGGGTATCGTCGATACATCCGCTCGTGAAAAAGAGAAACCGGCCCGGATAGACCGGGCCGGTTCTTCGATAGAGCCAGACCATGTCCGGCTCTCCCCCCGAGCTCACATGCGCCGGGTCTCCCCCAGTCCGGCGCTGGTCATGCCCCCGTGAGCGAATTTGTCCAGGGAACACTGGCATTTATCGGCGCGGCCGACAACTGGGTGAGAACTGATTACCGGGGAACCGGTGCGGAAAAGCAACAGGTGGTCAGGTCTCCGGAACCAAACGTCTCGATCTCTCACGCCGGCATGGGCTGGCGTCTGATCGCAAACAGGTGATCGACCGGCCCGGAGCCGTGGCCGATGCGAAGTCCGGCACCCGCTTCGAGCGCGCGCCACACGTACGTCTTGGCACGGCGCACAGCCTGCTCCAGATTTTCCCCTGCCGCCAGAAGCGCCGTGATGGCAGCCGCGAGCGTGCAGCCTGTCCCGTGCGTGTTGCTTGTCGGAATCCGGGGTGCTTCGAGGCGAGTCATGCCACCCGAGTGCACCAGCAGATCGGTGGCCATTTTTCCGCTGCCATGGCCGCCCTTGAGCAGCACCGCGCCGCAGCCCAGCGAACGCAGCGCCTCTGCCTGCCGTGCCATCCCGTCGACGTCGTCCGCTTCCTCGCAACCGAGCAACCGGGCAGCCTCGGGAATGTTCGGCGTGATGAGGGCTGCGCGGGGAATCAACCGCTCTCTCAAAGCATCGATTGCGTCCGGCTCGAGCAGCACGTCGCCACTCGTCGCAATCATCACGGGGTCGCAAACGAGCGGGATCTCGGGACAAGACTGCAGAGAATCAGCAACGGCCAGAATGATGCCGGCGTTGGCCAGCATGCCTGTCTTGGTTGCGCCGACCGTGAGGTCCGAGAGTACGGAGTCGAGCTGTGCTGTCACGAAGGCCGGCGGGACAGCCATCACGCCATCAACACCGCGTGTATTCTGCGCCGTCAGCGCCGTCAAAACCGAAGCGCCGTACACGCCCAATGCCGTGAATGTCTTGAGGTCCGCCTGGATGCCCGCGCCCCCGGAGCTATCCGAGCCGGCGATCGTCATCGCAATCGGAAGCGAAGGCAGTGTCTCAGCCATTCACGTCCTCACATTCTTAGGCATGATTGTCGCTGAACGATGCGCCGGGACAGAGTGTCGGTCTCCCGTCATCCGCACCCGACCTCAGTTCCCGAGCCCCTGCTTCATGATGTCGATCTGCAGGTTCTTGGGCGTGAACTGCTCCTCGATCGTCGCCAACCCCGGGAAGGTCTCGATCATCCATTGGCCGAGCCAATTCATCGAGCCGCTGAGGAACATGATGCCGGTCACGACCAGGAGGAGACCCATGGCCTTCTCCATCGCCCCCAAATGCCGGCGAAAGCGCCGGAGGAACGAGAGGAACGGCCGAATGGCAACGGCGGCGAGAATGAATGGGAGGCCGAGCCCGAGAGAATAGACAAACAGAAGCTGCACACCCTTGCCAAGGCTGGCCTCGTTGGCGGCCAAGGCGAGCACCGTAGCCAGAATCGGGCCAACGCAGGGCGTCCAACCGAACGCGAAAGCGAGCCCGATCACGTAGGCGCCGAAGAGACCCGTCGCCTGCACCTCGCCGTGATAACGCGCCTCCTTATAGAGCAATGGGACGCGTAGCACGCCGAGGAAGTGCAAACCGAAGATGATGATCACCGCACCGGCGACGATCGACAGCTCGTTCCGGTAGGTCTGGATGACTTGACCGAAGGCCGAGGCACCGGCACCGAGGCCAACGAATACCGTCGTGAAGCCGAGGACGAACACGACCGATCCGAGCACCACGCGCTGCCAGACGGCGGGGTCGATCTTCGTCTCGTGCGACGCGGCCATGTTGATCGTCGTACCACCGAGGTAGCCGAGATACGGCGGCACGAGGGGCAGCACGCACGGGCTCAGGAAACTCACGAGCCCTGCCAAAGCCACACCGAGATAGATATGCGCGTCGATGAACACGTGAACCAAATGCCTTTAGCTTCGCCGGCAGCCTGCCTTAGCTTGCCCACCCTGTCACGCGTGACATGCCGGCGCAGGTAAACAATGCCGGTGCCCGGACTTTCCGAGGGCGTTCATCATCTCCGGCCGCGACCGACTGCGGGGGTCGGCTCCTCCGGCCCATCGACCGCTTCGATCGCCTCGTTCTCCTCGGGTTGGGCCAGCAGCCGATCGACGATCAGACCGGCATTCTGGCGAATCGCCTGCTCGATCTTGTTCGCAATCTGCGGGTTTTCCTTGAGGAATGCCTTGGTGTTCTCGCGGCCCTGCCCGATACGTTGTCCATCATAGGAGAACCACGCACCGGACTTCTCGATAATTCCCCCCTTGACCCCGAGGTCGATGATCTCGCCGGTCCGGGAGACGCCCTCTCCGTACATGATATCGAACTCGACCTGCTTGAAGGGCGGCGCCACCTTGTTCTTGACGACCTTCACGCGGGTTTGATTGCCGACGACCTCGTCGCGATCCTTGATCTGACCGATACGGCGGATGTCGAGCCGGACGGAGGCATAGAACTTGAGCGCATTGCCGCCCGTGGTCGTTTCCGGGTTGCCGAACATGATGCCGATCTTCATCCGGATCTGATTGATGAAGATCACCATGCAGCGCGACTTGGAGATCGAAGCCGTGAGCTTGCGCAGCGCCTGACTCATGAGCCGGGCCTGCATGCCGGGAAGCGCGTCGCCCATCTCGCCCTCGAGCTCTGCCTTGGGCGTCAAGGCCGCAACCGAATCCACCACCAGGACGTCCATTGCCCCGGAGCGGACCAGCGTGTCCGTGATCTCGAGCGCCTGCTCGCCCGTATCCGGCTGGGAGATGAGCAAGTCGTCGACCTTCACCCCGAGCTTACGGGCATAGACCGGGTCAAGCGCATGCTCGGCATCGACGAAGCCGCAGATGCCGCCGCGCTTCTGCGCCTCCGCGATGACATGCAGGGCCAGCGTCGTCTTGCCGGATGATTCCGGTCCGTAGATCTCGATGATGCGGCCGCGCGGCAGACCACCGATGCCGAGGGCGATATCGAGGCCGAGCGAGCCGGTTGGAATGGCTTCCACGTCGATGGAGCGGTCATGCGCTCCGAGCCGCATGATGGAGCCTTTGCCGAAATTCTTCTCGATCTGCGACAGGGCGGCTTCGAGCGCCTTCTGCTTGTCCATTGTGTCTCCCTCGACGACTCGGAGATGCGGTGTTTGCATCGGCGTCACCCTATGGCAGCGGTTTCAGATCGGCAATTGGTTAACCCAATGTACGCGATTTGTTCTCATCTGTCGAGGGTGAACTGACGGTTGATTTCACTCAGATTTTCCTATCGGATACATGAAATGTTCTCACTGCGCTTCGGCACAAGAGAGAAACCACTCCGGGTGACTGCGGCGGTTAGGCCGATTCGGCTAAGCCGACCAGAAGGAAAACCCTGGTCCGCGCGAACCACCGAGCCGGCCTAGCGCCCAAGCTCCGCCTTCACCTTGGCCGCAAGCTGCGCCAGCGAGAAAGGCTTTTGCAGGAATGTGAACGTCTCATCGGCTTCGAGCGCATTCTTGAAAGCATCATCAGGATAGCCGGACATGAACACGATTTTCAGTCCGGGGTTTTTCTGCCGCAGCACCTTGTACATGCTGGGCCCATCCATTTCAGGCATGATGACGTCGCTCACGACGATGTCGATGGGCCGGTCTGCCTTGCTCACCAACTCGATGGCCTCGGCGCCGCTCGTCGCCTCCAGCACCTCGTAGCCCTGCCGTTTCAGCGCCTCGACCGCGAAGCCACGGACGGCATCCTCATCCTCGACCAGGAGGACCCGGCCAGCGCCGGTCAGATCGGAATCCCGCTCCTTCTTTGCCGCCTTTTCGTCGGCGAGACCCGCCTCACCCTCGGCATCAAGGAAATGCCGCGGCAGGTAAACCCGGAAGGTGGTCCCCTTGCCGGGCGCACTGTGCACGAACACGTAGCCGCCGGTCTGCTTGACGATGCCGTACACCGTCGCAAGGCCGAGACCGGTCCCCTTTCCGACGCTCTTGGTCGTGAAGAACGGCTCGAAGATCTTGGCCTGCACTTCGGGTGTCATGCCGTGGCCAGTATCCTCGACCTCGATCATCACGTACTCGCCGATCGGCAGGCTCTGCGGCTCCAGCTTCTGGCTTTCGCGCTCGCCGATGTTGCGGGAGCGGATGGTCAAGCGCCCGCCGTCCGGCATGGCATCGCGTGCGTTGACCGCCAAATTGACGATCACCGACTGAAGCTGTGAGCGGTCCGCCTTGACGTACCACAGGTCCCGCCCCGGCAGGATCTTCAGCTCGATCTTCTCGCCCAAAAGCCGGTTCAGGATCACCGAGGTGTCGGTGACGATCTCGTTGAGCTGCAGCACCTCCGGCTGCAGGGTCTGGCGACGGGAGAAAGCGAGCAGCTGACTGACGAGCTCGGCGGCGCGGTTGGCGCTCGACTTGATGTTGATGATGTTCTGGTAGGCGGGATCGCCTGGCCGATGGGTCTGCAGCAGCAGGTCGGAGAAGCCGATGATGGCCGTCAGCACGTTGTTGAAGTCGTGCGCGACGCCGCCGGCGAGCTTGCCGACCGCCTCCATCTTCTGGCTCTGCGCGAACTGGAACTCGAGCGCCTTGAGCTCGGTGGCGTCGATCACGTAGAGCACGGCCGATTCGGCCGCGGAGCCTCTCGTGAGGGCGCTGAAGAAGACTCTTCTGGTGAATTCCCGCGAGTCGCCGACGGTGATCTCCAGCGGCTGAATGTTGGCCTTGCCAGCAAGCGCGTCGTCGAGGGCTGCTGCGACCTCCGCCCGGCGCTCCGAATCGACGCTTCGGGTCAGAACGTCGAGGGCCATGTCGCCGCGGCCAGCGCGGCCATTGAGCATCAGCCGGGCGAAGGCCGTGTTGGCGCTTGCGATCTTTCCATCCGCCGATACGGTGGCGATGCCGAAGGGGGCGGACTGGAAGAACCTGGCGAAACGCTCTTCTGCCGTGCGGTCCAAGCCGGCTGCATCCTCCTCGGCGGCCCGCTCCAGAACCGCGGCCACGAACCCTGCATCGCCGGCGCGCGGCACGACCATCAGCGTGGCAGGCCAGCTGCGGCCGTCCTCGCACACAAGGTCGAGGTCGATCCGGCGCGCAGCACCGGCATCGGCGTCGCGCGCCAGGGCTCTCAGCAGGAGCGCGCCGTCACCGGAGACGATGTCCGTCAGCTTCAGGCCCCGGGCCAGCGAGACCGCGCTCAACCCGAGCCAAGTCGCCAACGTGCCGTTCAGGTGCTCAATGCTCGCATCCTCGCCAGCCACCATGAGGCCGAGCGGCATGGACTCGTAATAGCCGAGTGTCGCTTCGAGCGCGCGGACCGTCTCGACCTCGCGCCGGCGCTCGTCCGTGATATCGACGAGACGCCACAAGACCAGCGGTTCGTTCTCGTCCCCCTGCCCCATGCCGATCCGCGTGACCCCGAGGCGAAGCCAGCGGGACTGCCGCTGGCCACCGGCAATGGTGCGAAGACGGAACTCCTCGGTCCTGTTCTCGCCACGACCTGCCGCGCGCGCCAGCCGGAACAGGGCCTCGGCCGCTTGCGGCTCGCCTGCAAAAAGCGACTCGAGCGCGCTGACGTGATCGTACTCGACGGGACCGACCAGATCGTCGAAGGCGCGGTTGGCGTAGATGCGGCGGCCTTCGAGCGTCGTGACGCAGAGGCCGTCCTCGAAGCTGGCGGCAAGGGCACTCAGGATCCTGTTGTCGGCCGACGGCTCCGCGATCCTGATGTGACCGGCCGCCAACCCGAACAGGAAGAAGACGCCCAGCATGGCCAGAAACGCCATCGCCGTGAGCAGCAGAGGCTCGCTGAAATCTGCCGAAAGAATCGCGAGCGCGCCGAAGCTCCCCGCGAGCGCAACCGCAACGAGGGCCACCATACCCCCACCGGAACGTGCACTCACCAGGGGAACGTCAGCCGCCAAAGATCCCTGCCGCGCCTCGATTTCCCTCATGATCGGGGAAATTAGCTGATTCTGGGGGAGGGCAGTCTTGCCGGCCATCATAAGCTACTCTTACGCACAACATTTACACCGGTTCACGAAGCCGGACGTCAGCGTGGCCAAATCTGCGCAATGGCGTTTCGGAACCGCGCTGATTTCAAGCTTTCGGTCATCCCGGTAAAGATATCGTTGCCGCCTGTCCGACGCCGTCGTGCATCTGTCGGGGCATAGTCATGGCTCGCGGGGCGAGTTGTTGCTCCATTTTGGTTAATCTGCCTCAAGAACCGCGCTATACCACTGGCTGCAACGGCGGGGGTGCGAACGGATGCCGAGCGGGCGAGGCGGTGGCCGCCCTCGCGGCGCCATGAGAACGTGCACGCCTCCAACCAGCAGATCGAGAGGAGCGCGGGGGCGCCCGCGTCGAGCCAAATGGAAATCCTGTACTGGCTGCTTTTCGTGATTTTCATCGCCGCCCTCCTGGTGGTGAGCGG
>DASVDU010000095.1:0-7908 GCA_036380915.1 Hyphomicrobiaceae bacterium
TCCGGCACGAACCTTTTGCCTTCGCCGCACATCGAGAAACAGGTTTTTGAGGACGCGAAACGCCCAGGGCCGCACCTCGTCGGCCTTCCGCGGAACCGCCTTCGACTGCAACGCCCGCACCAGGGCATCATGGACGAGGTCTTCGGCCGCTGCCTTGTCCAGGGTCAAGCTTTGCGCATAGGCAAGCAGTTCCGGGTGCAACTCCGTCAGGTTGCGCTGGTTCGACACGTCGGCTTCAACCTCCCCTCGACCCAGTCGTCGCCCAATGTACCGGAGACCGAAATCCCAACGACCTCCAATCTGCTCCTGGGAGTTGCTCTTCGGCAAGAAGGGTCGCAGGCCGTTGACCGGACGCAACTGGCACGCCAAATCGCTTGTCGAACCGTGTTTCTAGAATCAATCGCTGGAAATGGCCGACAGCCCCAAGTGGCGCGATGTCCGCGCGCCCAGCCTTGAAGACATTGAGCAACTGGCTGCGGAAGCCTGGGAGGCGCTGCCCGCGCATTTCCGCGAGATGTGCAGCGACGTCGTCGTGCGGGTGGAAGAGTTCGCGACGGACGAGGTGCTTCAGCAGCTCGGCATCGACAGCCCCTTCGATCTCATGGGTCTTTACCACGGAGTAAGTCTGGATAAGCGAAGCTTCAGTGATCTGCCGCAGCAGCCGGACATGGTGTTCCTCTATCGCCGTGCCTTGCTCGATTACTGGGCCGACAGCGATGAAACGCTTGGGGATATCGTCACGCACGTTCTCGTGCACGAGATCGGCCATCATTTCGGCTTCTCCGATGAAGATATGGAAAGGATCGAGGCCGCGGCGAAATTCTGATCTTGAGTTTTTCCAGGCCCTTCGATTAGTCGGCTACGCCCGGCTTGCGCGCGATCTCGAGGTAGGCGATTGTGCGCTCGATCGTCCGTCGTATGACGCACCAAAACACGCGGACAACGGATCACGTGGGGTGGGGATGACGTTGAGAGCATCGATCAAGTTCGTGCTTGCTTCGATCGTTGCTGCGGCAGGCGTTGCGGTTACGGCGAGCACGGCTGCGCCACCGACGCCGGAGCAATATGTTTCCCACGTCGGAGGGGAGGCGAAGATCGTTCCGGTCGGCCAGCTCGTCCTCGATAACCGGCGCCTCTATTGCGGCCAGCGGCCGACGGTGCTCGATCCCAAGCTGGACGATTACGGTGCGGCCTATCCAGGCTTCCTGATTCTCAACCCGCGTTTGCTGTCGCGCGTGTCGACGCCGGTAAAGCTCTGGATTCATGCGCACGAGTGCGCGCATCAGTTCCGCGGGCCGGACGAGGAGACGGCAGACTGCTTTGCCGTTCAGCGTGGCCGCCGTGAGGGCTGGCTGACACCCGAAGGGCTCGAGGAGGTGTGCAAATTCATTACACCCGCCCGCAGCACGAGCATGCATCTGTCCGGGTCGCACCGCTGCGAGGCCATGCGGCGGTGCTATGCCGACAAGCGCGTCCGTTGAGCCGCTTGACCGCGGGCACCTTCTCGCGTTTATGAACCCGATCGGACCGCTCTGGAAGCTCGGGGGCGGGGAAAACTCGGCCGAGGGTTAGGATGCAGAAATTCACGACGCTGACCGGCGTGGCAGCCCCACTGCCGATGATCAATATCGACACCGATATGATCATTCCAAAACAATTTCTGAAGACGATCAAGCGCACGGGGCTGGGCAAGTCGCTTTTCTACGAGCTGCGCTATGACGAGAACGGGAACGAGAACCCCGATTTCGTCCTGAACAAGCCCGCCTACCGCAACGCCGAGATCCTGATCGCGGGCGACAACTTCGGCTGCGGTTCCAGTCGCGAGCACGCACCCTGGGCGCTGCTGGACTTCGGCATCCGCTGCGTCATTTCGACGAGCTTCGCCGACATCTTCTATAACAACTGCTTCAAGAACGGCATTCTGCCCATCAAGGTGAAGCCGGAGGAGCTGGAGAAGCTGCTCGACGACGCCAGCCGAGGGGCCAACGCCAAGATCACCGTGGACCTGGAGAAGCAGGAGATCCGTGGGCCTGACGGCGGTGTCATCTCCTTCGAGATCGATCCTTTCCGCAAGCACTGCCTGCTCAACGGCCTCGACGACATCGGCCTGACGATGCAGAAGGAGCATGCGATCAAGGCCTACGAGGAAAAGGTGGCCGCCGCCAGGCCGTGGGCCTGATCGCGCCCAGAACAGCCGCTGATCTCACTCCTTCATTGGGCGCGGCAGGGTGATCACCCTGCCCGGCTCAGCAGCTGGCCGGTCTCCCAACCGATTAATGCGCGCTTGCGCGTCACGCCCCAGTGGTAGCCGCCGAGACTGCCGTCGCCCCGCAGAACACGGTGGCAGGGCACGACGAAAGACAGCGGGTTGCGCCCTACGGCCGAGCCGACGGCTCTTGAAGCCGTCGGGCAGCCGATGTGGCGCGCGATATCGGAATAGCTGACAGCACGTCCCATCGGGATCTTGAGCAGCGTCTCCCACACGCGCACCTCGAAATCCGTGCCGATCATCACGATGCGAACCGGCTGCTCCGGGGACCATTGCGAGACATCGAAGATCCGCTCGAAGTGCGGTTGCGTCCGCTCCGGCGCCTCGACGTAGGTCGCCCGCGGCCATCGCCGTGTCATATCGGCGAGAACATCGGCACGTGTCTGCCCCTCGTCCTCGTTGACGAAGGCAAGTCCCGCCAGGCCGCGGCTCGTGACCATCAGCAGCGCTTCGCCGAACGGCGACGCGTGGAACCCGTAGGCGAGCTCCAGCCCGGCTCCGCGCCGCTTGAAGTCGCCTGGCGTCATGGCCTCGTGGCTGACGAACAGGTCGTGCAGGCGGCTTCCGCCCGACAGCCCAACCTCGTGGGCGCATTCGAGCACGCTGGCCGAGTCGGCCAGAAGCCTGCGGGCGTGATCCGCCGTGATGGCCTGCACGAACTCCTTCGGGCTTAGCCCGCACCAGCGCTTGAAGACCTTCTGGCAATGGGCCGGGCTCAGGCCCAGATGGCGGGCGAGACGGTCGAGATCGGGCTGTTCGTCCCAGTTTTCGGACAGAAACGCGATGGCGCGCCGGACGATCGCATAATCACGCGTGGGCTCGTCCTGGACGGGGTGCATCGTGTGGAAATCGAGCTGCTGCAACATGGCCCGCCTGTGCATCTGAAGAGTGTATCCAGACTGGATAGTTAAGGCCCCTGCCGCGCGACGGCGACCCGATTCTTGCCGTCACAACCGCCGTCGCCCCTTTAAATGCGCGCGCCGCGTGCGTCGACCAGTGCGCCCTTGAGGGCAGAGGCAAAATCTCGGCGCTCCTCGTCCGTCAGAAATTGCCCGAACAGCAGCTCACGGCCATGCGCCGAAAGCCGCAGCTCCGTGCGCCCATCCGGCCATTCGCGGAGGAGAACGCGCGCCCAGAACGGGTTGAAGTCGAAGCTCTCCTTTCGGCCGCACGGGTGGACGCGGGTGACGGTCACCAGCTCGCGTGTGACGTCGACCAGCTCGAACAGCCGACCTGACCGGTAGTTGAGCTTGAAGGCGATGTAGATCAGCAGGACGTCGAGACCGAGGAACCCGAAGACGGGCCAGGCGCCCATCATCAAAAACATCATCCCGAGCACGAAGCTCACCACGCCGATGATCGTCATCAGAATGACGAATCCGACGGGGCTGAGCGACCGGTGCGGCGTCAGGATGGCGTGGAAACCGGAATCGTGTTGCATTCGCGGGTCATTCTCGGCCATGAGACTTGCCAATTCTAGCGCATCTTCAACGGAAAACCATGGACGCCAAGGAGAAGTTCTCGAGCTTGAGGCGATCGAAGGCCAAGGCGGTTAAGCCGCGGTCGCGGGCGAAGCTCTCGCCCGATCAGATTCGCGAGATCTTTCGCCGGTTTGCGACGGCCAATCCCGAGCCGAAGAGCGAGCTCGAGTACCACAATCCGTTCACGCTGCTCGTTGCCGTCGTGCTTTCGGCGCAGGCGACGGATGCCGGGGTGAACAAGGCGACGCGGTCGCTGTTCAAGATCGCTGATACACCCGAAAAAATGCTCGCACTTGGCGAGGATCGCTTGCGCGAGGCGATCAGGACGATCGGCCTCTACCGAAACAAGGCGAAGAACGTCATCGCACTTTCGCAGGAGCTGGTGTCCAAGTACGGCGGTGAGGTTCCCAAGGATCGCGAGTCCCTCGAGACCCTGCCGGGCGTCGGCCGGAAGACGGCCAACGTGGTGCTGAACGTCGCCTTCGGCCAACCGACCATGGCCGTCGACACGCACGTCTTTCGCGTCGCCAATCGGACCGGGCTGGCCGACGGGAAGACGCCTTTGGAAGTGGAGCAGCAGCTGCTGAAGATCGTACCGCCCGAATACGCGAGGCACGCCCATCATTGGCTGATCCTGCACGGCCGCTATGTCTGCAAGGCGAAGAAGCCAGAGTGTCCGCGCTGTCTCATCAACGACCTCTGCACCTATCCAGCCAAGACCCTTCCCACCGAGCTTTAATGCTCATCCGGACGCAAAAGCGCCCGGGGTTGTAGGCGTTGCCGGCACCGCCACTGGAATGGCCTCTGTATCGAACGAAAGGCCGTAATCCTCGGCCATGTGCAGCATCGCGCGCTCGGCGAGCGCGGTGATCGTCAGCAGCGGATTGACGCCAAGCGAGCGTGGGATCACCGAGCCGTCCATGACGTAAAGGCCCTCGTGCACGTCGCTGGGCCCGGCCCTGGGGCGGCCATCGAAGACCTGTCCCTTGTGGTTGACCACGCCGTCCGCGCGCTCGCGGGCCACGGTGCACCCGCCGAGCGGATGTGCCGTTGCCGGCTGATGACCCATGAGGGTGCCCGACAGCGGGTTCTTCACATAGCTGCCGCCGACTCCGCCGACCAGCTTCGAGAGGATCGCATCGAGCCGCTGATAAACCGGCTCGTCCTTGGCGCCGGGCCATGAGACCGAGACCCGCTCGCCGTTGAGGACCAGGCGTCCGGCGGAGGTATCGTGAGAGACGGCGAAGAAGGTCTGAAGACGAGCGAATGGTCCTTTGTAGACGCCGTTGATGAGGCTCTGCACGGCTCCGAGGAGCCGCCCGTTCGGCATGAACAGGACCGGCAAGACAGGGGCCAATGCGGACGGCAGGACGCCTTCCTGCACCGTCAGCTCCTGTGCCAGCTCGCCGGCATCGCGCAGCTCGATCTGCCCCGAGACGCATGCGCCGACGCTGCCGGCGACCTCGAACCGCGGGGGATGACCGACCCCGACGGCGTTGACAGGTACATTCGCACCATAGCCGAAGGCGATGATGTCGCCATTCGCGGAGAAGCGTTCGCCCAGCCGTGGCGACAGCGCGAGGCCTTCCGCTTGCGACCGCAAGAGAATTTCCGTCGATCCCAACGTGCCGGCTGCGAGGATGACGATTTCTGCCGACAGGGTGATCTCGGCTTCATTGCCGTTCGACTGGTCCAGGCGCCGGACCTGGATGCGCCAGCGTCCATCGGGATCGCGAGAGAGCGACCGGACCATAGCCTCCGTGAACAGATGTGCGCCATGGCGAACCGCATCAGGCAGATAGGTCAAGGCGACGGTATTCTTCGCGCCGACATTGCATCCCCCGCAGCAGTCGCCGCAGCGTGTGCAGGCCGGCTGCGCGACGCCGGCCACGTTCACTCTTTCCTCGAAGTTGACGACCACGGTCGGCGCGATCGGTTCGGCATCCAGCGTCCGCCCGGCGATCGCCAGCGCTTTGAACTTGGTGTGCTCCGATGCCCTCGGATCAGGCGATGGGCTGAGCCATTGCCGGGCACGGCGGAAGCCTTCGGCGAGCAACCCGTCCTGCGCAATCTGACCGGGCCAGATCTCGTCGGTGAAGACCCGTGAATCGGGCTCCAGCGCCACCCCGGCGTTGACCAGTGATCCACCTCCGAGCCCACAGCCGACGAGCACGTGCATGTCGTCGCCGATCCGCACGTCATAGAGCGCCGTGTCGCGGCCCATGTTCATCCGCTTGCCCCGCACCTGCAACTCATTGCGCAAGTCAGGAAAGCGGGTGGGGAACTCGCCCGTCAGGAACTCGCGCCCCCGCTCCAGCACGGCAACGCGCTTGCCTGCGCGTGACAGGCGTGAGGCCGCAACGCCACCGCCGTAACCCGAACCGACCACGATGACATCGTACCGGTCCTTTCGGTGATCGAGACTGCGAGCGAGGCGCGCCATTGGTTCTCCGAGGGTGAAAGAGGTGGTCGGCGGTCGTCGGATATGCTCGATAAATTGGACGATGCTCGGATGAGAGTCGACCAGTGCTCGAAAAGAGGTGAATGATGGCAGTCACCGGAAGATGTATGGCACCTCGTAACTGAGCTGCGCGTTGGCGAGAGCCGGCGGCGGTGCCGGAAATTTGGTGCTGCTGACGGCGATAACGGCCGCCTCGTCGAGCACCTTCCGTCCGCTCGATCGCAGGACCCGCACGTCCTGCACATCACCGGAATGGCTCACCCTGAAACCGATGCGCACCGTGCCGCGTACGCCGGCGGTCGCTCGCGGTTTCCGGCGCGCCAGCGTCTCGATGACGATCTTGGCGTACTCGTTGGCAACGCCGGGACTGGCTGCGGCGGCCTGCTGGCCTGGCGTGTCGACCAGATCCATTCCCCGGGCGACCGCGCCGCCCTCATCGGCCGATTCGCTCGCCTCCGATCCTTGCGAGGGAGCTGCGGATTGAGGCTGTGGCTCAGCATTTTGCTCAGGCTCGGTCTCGGGCTGCTGGTCGTCAGGCTTTTCGGGCTGCTTGTCAGCGATCGCGAGTGCGATTTCGTCGGGCTCGGGCGGCGGCTCCTCTTGCTTTGTCTCCGGAATGACCAGATCGGGCGTGGGAGCCGCCGGCTGCGGCTCGGGTTTTGTCTCGGCCGGCATCTGATCGACGGCGGCCATGCTGGCCTGCGATGGCGCCGCGCCAGGGGCGGCATCGTCGACGACCTCCGGGGCCGCGGCATCGGCCTGCGCGCCGGCCAGCCGGCTTTCCAGCACTCTTGAAGAGACGATGTCGACGTCGATTGCTTCCAGCTCCGGCCCGCCCGCACCGACGGAGCGCAGGCTCGGAGCCCAGGCGGCGCCGATCAGGACCAGCACGTGCGCGGAGACGGCCGCCAGCAGGCTCGCCGACCACATCCTGCGCTGCGCAGATTTCGGCAGGCCTTCAGCGGCCGACAGGTCGATCGAGACAGGGTCGGGTGCTGGCGGCAGCGGCACCGAATCCCGCTCTTCACCAGCCGGTTCGACGCTCGGCTCGCTCATCCCCGGTTCCGGAACAATCCTGCGTGATGCGCCTGCCGCAACCTTTACACTAGCGGCTTGCGACTGTCGTGTGGCGTGGCCACCGCACCCACCACATAGCAGGAAAGGTTATCTCGGGTCAGAGCGCGTCCTGCGCGCCCTTAGCTCTTGCTCGCCGCCGTATCGATGGCGTAGGTGGCGCTGAGCTTCTTGGCGGCATCATGCATGGCCGGAACGAATGAGAGCGCCTCCTGCAGGGACATCCGCGCGGCCGGGGCGGAAACGGCAATGGCGCCAACGACCTGGCCGCCGCTTGTCACGACCGGGACGGAGACGCACACCACCCCCTCGATGAACTCCTGATCGTCGACGCCGATTCGCGTCCGATTGATGCGCTCCAGAGCCTCGCTGAGCTTTGCCGGATCGGTGATCGATCGGCTCGTGCAGGGCGTCAGCGGCATGCTGGCGATGGCCGCCATACGCTCATGAGCGGGGAGCAGCGCCAGCAGCAGCTTGCCGATCGCCGTGCAGTGTGCGGGCACGCGGCTGCCCGCCTCGAACCTGAGCGCCAGTGGCCACTTGGCCTCCACCCGATCGAGATAGATGACCTCCGAGCCGGCCAGGACACCGAAATTGCAGGTCTCCCCCGTCTGTTCGGAGAT
>DASVDU010000096.1:0-4540 GCA_036380915.1 Hyphomicrobiaceae bacterium
CCCGGGCGCGCACATCATTGCCGCCCGCGCCGCTCTGTTCGCCTGGGCGGCCCGCCCCGGCTTTCGGGCGCTGATGCAGGCCGTTCTCGATAACGCGCGCGCCCTGGCGGAGGGCCTGCGAGAGGCGGGGTGCCAACTCTACCTCGGCGGTACCGACACACACATGATCGTGGTCGATCTCCGTGCGGAGCCCGGCTCCGCAGCCGTGATCGAACGGAGGCTCGCCGGTCACGGTGTGCTCACGAACCGGGTGCCGCTGCCGCGGCGGCCGGGTGATCGCGGCGAAGGTGGCCTGCGGATCGGAACGACGGCGATGACGCTGCGCGGAATGGGGCCGGACGATTTCGCCGGGCTCGCCCGACTCATGGGCCCCGTTCTGAAGACAGGTACGGAGGCCTCGGCCATCGGCGCGAACCTTTCGGATCGTGTGTTGGAAATGGCGCGTGCCTTTCCGGTGCCGCCGAGCTTCATCGGTTAACGCTCACTTTATTTGGGAGGATGTTCTTTTGCACAGCGGAGCCAATGACGGCCAGGGGCCGCTCGCCGGCCTCAAGGTCATCGACGCCGGGACGATGATCGCCGGTCCCCTCGCGGCCACGCAACTCGCCGACTTCGGCGCCGATGTGATCAAGATCGAGCAGCCTGCCATCGGCGACTCGATGCGCCATTGGACGCCGGAGAAGGATGGCAAGTCTCTGTGGTGGAAGGTCATCGGCCGCAACAAGCGCCTGATCACTCTCAGCCTCTCGAGCCCGGAGGGGCAGGCCCTCTTCAGGCGCCTCGTCGAGACGGCGGACATCGTTATCGAGAACTACCGGCCCGGCACCTTCGAGCGCTGGGGGCTCGGCTATGAGGAGCTGTCGAGGATCAATCCCGGGATCGTCCTCGTGCGCGTCTCGGGCTTCGGCCAGACCGGCCCTTATGCGCAGCGCGGAGGGTACGGGACGGTGGCGGAAGCCTTCAGCGGAATTCCTTCCTTTACCGGATTCCCCGATCGGCCTCCGACCCTGCCGGGCTTCCCGCTCGCGGATTCGGTGGCGGCAACCTTCGCCGCGATGTCGGCGATGTTCGCGATCTATCGGCGGGACCACGGCGAAGGGCGCGGGCAGGTGATCGACGTCAGCCTTTATGAGCCCCTGTTCCGGCTCGTCGAGTCGCAGGTCATCGGTTACGACCAGCTCGGGATCGTCAAGCAGCGGCAGGGCAATCGGCTGGCCGAGGATTCTCCGAGAAACATCTACGAGACCCGGGACGGGCGCTGGATCGGCGTGTCGGCAAGCTCGCAGCGCACGTTCGAGCGTCTCGCCGAAGCCATTGGATATCCAGGATTCATCAAGGATCCGCGCTTTGTCAGCAACACCAAGCGATGCGAGCATGCGGACGAGCTCGATGAGCTGATCGCGGCCTGGTTTAAGCAGAACGACTCGGCGGAGATCATGCGGCTGTTCGAGGAGATGAACGTTGTGGCGGGGCCGGTTCTCGACATCAGCGACATTTTTCAGGACCCGCACTACGCCGCGCGCCAGGACATCGTCGAGGTACCGGACGAGGACTTCGGGACCGTTCGCATGCAATCCGTCGTGCCGAAGTTCTCGGAGACCCCCGGGGCCGTGCGTCATGCCGGCGCGGGGCTTGGGCGTGACAATCGCACGGTCTTCATCGAAGAACTCGGCCTGGGCGAGGACGAGTTCCAGCGTCTCCAGGCATCCAAAGTGATCTGAGAGGAGATATGCAAGAGGGATATGAGGGCGTTTACGTCGTGGGAGTCGGACAGACTGCCTACGAGAAGCGCACGACCAAGACACTGCACCGAATTCTTTGGGAGGCGCTCGCCGAGGCGGTGCATTCGGCCCGTCTGAGCTGGCAGCAGATCGACGGGCTCGGCGTCACGAGCTTCGCTCTTCCGCCGGACAACGTGACGACCTTGGCCGAGCATTTCGGCATCGAGGCACGCTGGCTGTTCCAAGGGCTTTACGGCGGGGCCTCCGGCATCATCAACATGCTGCACGGCGCCCGGGCGATCCAGGCGGGAGACGCCAAGGTCGTCGCCTGCCTCACCGCGGACGTTTTCGACGTTGCAAGCCACAACGAGATGCTCGACCGCTTCAACGGTCCGTTGCGGGATTACCTGTCGCCCTATGCCTTTGGCGGCGCCAACGGCGTCTTCGCCCTCCATACGCGACTTTACATGGAAGAGCACGGCGCCACCCGCGAGGATTTCGGCCGGCTCGCCGTGGCGCAGCGAAAGAATGCCCAGCACAATCCGAACGCTCTCTTTCGCGGCAAGACACTGAGCATGGAGGAGTACCTGAACGCGCGGCAGATCGCAGATCCGCTGCGGCTGTTCGATTGTGTTCATCCCTGCGCCGGCGGCGATTGCATCATCCTTGCCCACGAGAGTATCGCGCGAGATCTCGGCGTCCCGCTGGTGAAGATCCTTGGGGGCGGGGAAATGCACAATTACCCCGCCAACGACGTGTACTCGCTGCGGGGCGGCTGGGAGGCCTTCCGCGATCGAATGTATGGCCAGGCGAAGTGCGGTCCGCAGGACCTGCATTTCGCGCAACTCTACGACGACTATCCGGTGATGGAGTTCATCCAGCTTGAAGGCATGGGCATTTGCGAGCGCGGCAAGGTCGCCGAGTTTCTCCGCGAGACCGACGTCACCGTGCATGGCGGCTTTCCGATCAATACGGGCGGCGGGCAGCTCTCGGCCGGGCAGGCGGGAGCATCCGGGGGGATGATTGGCGTCGTCGAAGGTGTCCTGCAACTGCGCGGCGAAGCTGCGGAACGCCAAGTGGCGTGCGAGCGCGGCGTCGTTGCCGGCTACGGGTTGGTCGCCTATGGCCGGGGGCTCTCGTCGAGTGCCGCGATCCTGGCGAAAGCGTAATTGAAGGAGCGTCGCATGGAAAAGCCGTTGCCAAGGATCACCGGTGTCGACCGGCCTTTCTGGGAGGCCGCCGATTCCGGTCGGCTGATGGTGCAGCGCTGTCAGTCGTCCGAGTGCGGGCGCCACATTCTCTACCCGCGGGTCTGCTGCCCATATTGCGGAGGGGGGGATCTATCGTGGGAAGAGGCGTCTGGTCGTGGTCATATCCGGAGTTACACCTTCGTTCATAGGCCACAGCACGAGAGCTTCTATGACGAGGCGCCGCTCTGCTTCGTGGCGGTGGCGCTGGAGGAGGGGCCGCTGTTGTACGGCGAGGTGCGGCCGCGGCCAGCCGAGGCCGAGCAACTACTCGATCGCCGGGTGAAGGTCGTGTTCCTGGAGCATGCCGCCGGCCGAAAGCTGCCATACTTCGAATTGGAGCCGATCTCCTGAGAATGGGAGCAACCCGGACTTGCCCGCGACTCCGAGGTGCCGCAGAGCCGCGCTTTTACCCGCCTAAGAGAAAATGCTCTCTCGGGCAGAATTGCCATGTTCGGGGCGGTTCGGCACTGAACCGCCGAGCGCTGGACTGGGATCATGAGCCCAAGCCTTGGCACTCTCCGGGTTAGCGACCCGAATGTTGCGATGATACGGTAGATACGAGGGCCACGCCCAAGGCAGCAATGAACATGCCAATGATCGACTCGCGGCTGAGACTTTCGCCGAGTAATACAGCCGAGAGCAGCCCGGTCGTCGGTGGAACCAGGAAGAAGAGACTCGATACCTGGTGGGCGGTGCCAGCGCGAAGCAGAGCATAAAAGAGCAGGATCGATCCAACCGACAAGGCGATCGCGAGGTAAGCCGTCGTAATAACCAGCGGCCACGACCAGATGATTTTGCCATCCTCGCTGGCAACGGCCAAGATCCCGACGACGGCGAAGGCCACCAGGAACTGGACGAGGCTGCTCGTCACCAGGTTCGTGCGTCCGCAGTATCGCTTCTGGTAAACCGTTCCCAGGCTGATAGCTATTAGCGCGAAGATCGCAAAGCCGACGCCTGCGGCCGTTCCGATCCCGTTCGTCAGTTCGTGCCAGACAGTGAACGTGACCCCGGCGAGACCAAGGACGGCGCCCGCATATTGACGGCATCGAAACTGCTCGCCAAAGGCAAGGCGCGTCAGGATAAGGACCAGAGCAGGTTGGACGCCAGCAATCAGAGCGATAACGCCAGGCTCGGCACCTGCGTCAAGGGCAGCGAACACTCCTCCAAGATACCCGGCGTGAAGCAGGGCGCCCGAAACGGCAAGATGGCCGATCTCCCCTGGTGTTCGCGGCCAGGGCGCGTGGAGGCACAGAGCCAGCAGTGCCAGGGCTCCAGCTGCAAGGGCGAACCGCAGGGATAGAAACGTCATGGGCTCGATGTAGGGAAGCCCGAATTTTGGCCCTACGAATCCCGTGCTCCACAGGAGCACGAAGCCAGGCGGTGCCAACAAGGACACAATCCGTCGGCGGGCGGTCGCGCCGCTGGCGACCGGCGCGAGGGTGTTCGGTGTTCTGTGGATTTGGTCCGACATGGCAATCGGTCAAAACCCCAGCGCACAGCCGTCCTTTCGGCCGTCGGAGGCCCCAAGGAGCGTGCCCCGGTCCCAGTCGATCCAGATCGCCTGTGCGC
>DASVDU010000097.1:0-5251 GCA_036380915.1 Hyphomicrobiaceae bacterium
GGCGCTTGAGCGGAATCGAGGCGGCCATCGTCTTCAGATAGTCCTCACCCAGACCATCGAGTCCCTCGGTCATGATGTTGCCGGGCATCACCGCATTGATGGTAATGCCGTATTTGGCAAGCTCGATCGATGCGGTGCGCAGGAAACCGAGCTGGCCCGCCTTCGAGGCACCGTAATGCGTCCAGCCGGGAAAGCCCGTGATCGGTCCTGTGATCGAGGAGGTGAGCACGATCCGCCCCTCACCGCTCTTCTTGAGATATGGCACGGCGGCCTTGACGGTAAGGAAGGTCCCCTTGAGGTTGGTGGCGATGACCTCGTCCCATTGCTCCGGGCTCATTTCCTCGAGCGTCGCCTGCGGAAACACGCCCGCGTTGGCGCACAGAACGTCGATGCCGCCATTGCGCTCCTCGGCCGTCCTGGCCATCGCCTCCATGTCGGCGAGCCTGGTCACGTCGCCGGCGAAAGCGCTCGCGCCGTTGCCGATCTCCTTCGCCGCCGCCTCAGCTTGGTCAGCATGACGCGCGACCACCAGAACCTTCGCGCCCTGCGTCGCGAAGACGCGGGCGATCCCCTTGCCGATACCCTTGCTCGCTCCCGTCACGATGACGGACTTGCCCTTGATCGATGTCAGCATGAAGATTCTCCTTTCGACGGGATATTCGGGTGAGCGGGCGATGCCGCTGCCGCGCGGCTCTGCGTCCGACAAGCCATCGCCCGACCAAGATTCCAAGAACAATAACAATCGTGGAAACGAGGAACGATGCGGTGCCGACCGTCGGCACGAGCGGCGAATAGCCTGACATCATCTTCGCGTAGAGCCATTCGGGCAACGTCGAGTCCGCGCCCGTGGTGAACAGCGACAGCGGGAAGTTGCCCCATGACAGCAGGAAGGCGAACAGGCCGGCGGCAAGCACCCCCGGCCAGAGCAGCGGCAGGGTGATCTCGGTGAGGATCTGCCGGGTCGATGCCCCCATGTCGCGCGCGGCCTCCTCGAGCGCGGGATCGAAGCTGTAGGCGCGGATGGCAACGATGAGCGTCGCGATCGGCGCGATCCAGACGAGATGGGCGACGACGGCCGTCTTCCAGCTCGGAATAATGCCGAGGCCGTTGAACCACAGCAGGAGCGCGAGGCCGAGCACGGCCTGCGGAAAGAAGATCGGCAGCAGGATCCATTTCTGGAAGGACCGCCGGAAGCGCCACCGGTAACGCGCGAAGGCAAGCGCGCCGAAGAACCCGATGATCATCGAGACAACGGTTACGATCACCGCGATCTTGAACGAAATCCAGACCAGATTGGAGACCGTGGAGGAGGTCGCGGCCTCCAGATACCATTTGAATGCGTACCGCTTGATCGGAAAGGTCAGGTAGCGCGCCTTCGAGACCGAAGCGAACGCCACCGCGACGAGTGGCAGATAAAGAAAAACGAGGCAGACGATGCCGTATAGGACCAGCCCGAGCCTGGTCGGGGTCGAGTGCTTCATCGCCCTATCTGCGCCGTCCCATGATGCCGTCGAGATCGATTCTGCCGAGGGCGATAAAGGCGAAGAACCCAATGATCGCGATCAGGATCATCGCGAGCGCCGAGCCGAGTGGCCAGTTCTGGCCATAGGTGAAGGCGGATTGGATCTCCTGGGTCATGACGATCACCACCTGTCCGCCGAGGAGTTTCGATTCGGCGATCGCGCCGGCCGCGAGAACAAAGGTCAGCAACGATCCCACCACGATCCCGGGCATGGCGAGCGGCAGATCGATCTCGAACAGGATTCTCATACGCGAGGCGCCGAGATCGTTGGCGGCCTGCCGAACCTCCTCCGGCACCGTGGCGAGGCCCTGGGCGAGCGGAAACAGCATGAACGGAAAATAGACATAGACCAGGCCGAAGATGATGACGGGCACGTTGTAGAGCCAGCTATCCATGGAGATGCCCGTCCAGGCCTGGAGCGTGCCCAACAGCATGCCGCCCTTCATGAGCGTCAGCACCCAGCCGAACAGCCGGATATTCTCGGAGACGAAGAGACTGACGACGACGCCCACGGTGATGACCAGCGTGAATTTCCCGAATACCTTGGCCATGCCGTAGGCGAGCGGATAACAGATCACAAGCAGGATGACCGTAGCCGCGAACGCCATTCCGAGGGACCACAGGAGCGATCGGTAATAGCCCTGCTCCAGGAAGGTCCGGTAGTTCTCGAAACTCGGCATATGGAGCAGGTCGAAGACGCCGGACGGCATCACCGAGAACACGCCGACCACCAGGAGCGGCGCGATGAAGATCAACAGCAGCAGGATGCCGAGCGGCAGCGAGCTCAGAAAGCCCTGGCGTTCCTCCAGCCGTTCCACGGGTTCAACGCTCCGCCGTCTCTCGAATGAGGTGGGCGTGGGAGAGCGGCCAGCCGATCGAGATTTGATCGCCGGGCGAGCCCATGAACCGGGCTTCGCGCAGCTTCTCGACGGTCAGCGTGCCGCCGGCCTCGGGGCGCAGCTCGTATTGAATGCGCGAGCCGAGCGCGAACTCGTTCACGACCGCTCCCCTGACAACGCAGTCCGCGCTCTCCCCGGCCGCCAGAAACCTGATGAATTCCGGGCGCACCATCAGTATCGCCTGGGCCCCGGCCTCGAGAGTGCCTCCCTTGCCATTGATCTCAAGCGCCGGATCACGCGAGGTAAGCCGCCCGTCCCCGTCGCCCACGACATCGAAGAGGTTCACCTCGCCCATGAATTCCGCGACGAAGCGCGATCGCGGCGCCGAGTAGATCTCGTCGGCGCTGCCGATCTGCGCGATGCGGCCTTCCCGCATGATGGCGATTCGGTCGCTCATCACCATCGCCTCTTCGAGCGAATGAGTGATGTAAACGAAGGTCTTGCCGGTGCGCCGATGAAGATCCTTCAATTCCTTTTCGAGGGTTTTGCGCAGCCGGTAGTCGAGCGCGGACAACGGCTCGTCGAAGAACAGGATCTCCGGATCGAAGGCAAGCGCGCGCGCAAGCGCGACCCGCTGCCGTTCCCCGCCGGAGCATTGCTGCACGCCCTTGTCGTAGTAATCCCGGCTTAACCTGAGGAGGTCGAGCAGCTCCAGCGCGCGTTCCCGCCGCTCCGCCGAACGCACGCCCCGGATCTTGAGCGGGAACTCGATATTCTGCCCGACCGTCCGGTGCGGAAACAGGGCGAGCGACTGGAACACCATGCAAGTCGGCCGCTTGTTGGCCGGGACATGATTGATAAGCTTGCCGTTGAGATGGATGGTGCCTTCGCTCGGCTCGTCCATCCCGACGAGCAGGCGGACCAGAGTCGTCTTACCACTGCCGGATGGGCCGACGATCGTCAGGAACTCTCCCTCGAAGATATCGAGATCGATTCCATGCAATGCCGTGAAGGAACCGAAGCGCTTCACGACATTCGACAGCCGCAGAACCGTAGAAGGCATTCAGCCTTCCCTCTCCTGTTGCGCGAGAGAACGGAGGCCAAGGCATGCACCGCCCCTCGGAACCGGAAGGCGGCGCATGAAAGGCGGATCAGCTGCGCTTCGCGGCGTGGTAGACTTCTATCAGCTTGTCGTAGGAAGCAACAATCTGATAATCGAGCGAGCGCGCCATCTCCTCCTCCAGCGTGTCCCACTGGATCGCATCAAGCTCGTCCTCGTCGAACAGCTCGAGGACTTTGGGATTGCCCATCTGCGAAATCGGGTTGTAGGTGCCCTCGGCAAAGGCAACCTTCTTGCAGATTTCCGGTTGCTGGACGAACTCCAGAAAATCGGGCGCGAGCGACGACGGGTTCGGATTATTGACGAGCGAAGTGAGTTCCACCCAAACGACGCCGCCCTTGCCGTCGACCGGGCCCGATTTGGGCGTGATCGCACGGACCTGGGTCTGCCCGTCATAGCGGGCCGGCGACGCGGTGTAGGTGCCGCCGGTGAAATAGGCGTCGATTTCGCCGTTGATGAGCGCCGTGTTGAGCGCGACGAGGTCATCCGACAGGAGCTTGGCGTTCGAGAAGATCGCCTTGGCGGTCTCCTCGAAGGTTTTCATGCCCGCCTCGTCGAGCTCCTCGAACGGGTTGAGGCCGCCGGCGAGGCACATATGCATGATGTTCCAATTGTCGTAAGTCAGGACCGCGTAGCGGTCCTTCATCTTCGGATCGAAGAACAGCTCGTAGCCTTGGTCCTCCGCCGTTTCGCGGGAAATCTTGTCGGTGTTGACCACGAAGCTGAACGGCCCGAAGCGCTGGACCATGCCGAGGAGGTGCTCGCCCGAGGGATCGTAGGCGAGCGGGTATTTCTGGAACCCCGGCATCATGAGCTCGTAATAGGGCTCGAAACGCGCCCGATCGAGCGGCTTGATGAGCTGTTCCGGATAGAGCTGCTGCTTGGCCCAGGGCTGATTGACGTTGATGAGGTCCCAGACATTGACCTCGCCCGCCCTGAGCTTGTTGATCATATCGGGATCGGACGTGCCGCTCTCGGCCCGCACTGTGGCATCGGGATGCTTGTCGCGGAACGGGCCGAGGACGTCGTCGGTGTTGTAGCCCTCCCAGCAGAGGATGTTGAGCTCGTCGTTGCGGGCGGCGTGCGCCAGCCCCGTGAAGCTCGAGGAGCCCGCCGCGAACGCAGCCGTCCAAAGCGCCGACTGTTGCATGAAACTGCGCCGAGTGATCCCCTGCTTACCCATGTCTTCCTCCCTAGCCGACCGGCGAAAGCCGACGTGGCCCGCCCTTATTCTGTTCTGCTTTTCGGCCGTGACCTCGTCAATCGCGGATGCTTGACCTCAGAATTGAGCAGCGCCGGCCACTATGCGGTATAGCCGAGGCTTCCGGCACCTCACTGTACAGACTACGAAAGGCAACGCTCACCAGTCTTGACTTGAAGGCACGCAAACTTGACAGCGCCATGATTCGCCGGGAGGTCTGAGGTTACCCCAAGAAGCTGGCCGAACTCAGCTGGGAGGAATTGGCCAGCTTCGTGTCTTTCAGACTCCGAGGTTCCAACGCACGGTTTCGACAGGGGCTTCGAGCCTGCCAGCCTGGTAGAGCGGCGGCACGTCCGGGGTGGCGGGGCCACCGCGAATCCAGCTCAGCTCGAGACCGTGGATGCCCGGTGCGAACAGCCCTGCCGCCACGGTGGAATCGAAGAGAAATGCGCGCGTGACGTCGGCATTCCAGAAGACGCGAACGGCTGCCGTCGAGCCGGCCCGCGCGAGCGTGAGCCGAGCGCGATCAACCGGCTCGGGACTGTCGAGGAGGAAAAAACGCCGTCGAA
>DASVDU010000098.1:0-4030 GCA_036380915.1 Hyphomicrobiaceae bacterium
GCGCCGTCGGGAATGCGTGCAACCAGCTCTTCCAGATCGATCACCACATCACCTGTGGGCATGGCCATGCTCCCTCCAAATCGCGGCGCACTTTGGACCCGGCGATCCTCCGACACAAGCAGCGGATACGCCGTACTTGCATTGTACGGCGCATCCGCGGGCCGACTCAGATTTGGGCTTGCAAACTGCGATCGCCGGAGGTTCAGGGCTTCACATAGGTGAAACCCTGCTGCTGCAAGAGCGACAGCTCCGCAACACCTGAGGGCACGATATCCTCCTCGTAGACCTCGAACAGGTCCTCCTCAGGATCGATCTTCCGCTGCACGAGCGTGTTCTTGCAGACCAGGAACGACACGTTCTGGTTTCTCAGGTTTATCACTTGCCCTTGCAGCCGCAGATTGCTGACCGCATCCTTCAGCAAGTTCACGCCGTCACCATGCAGGACCACCTTCAGCGTCAGATTTTCCGCGCCGACGGCATTGATATGGTTCTGTATGTTACTCAGCGCGCGCAGGTAGAACTGGTCGCCTTCGCCACCATCCTCGTCGATGTGATAGACGACCTTCTGTTTCGAATACCTGCCGCTGTCGGTTGCCGGTGCGATCGCCGTGGTCAGAGATAGCGCGAGAATGATCGCGAGGCCTCTGCAGGCCAGGCTCAAGAAATTAGGCATGTATCTTCCTCCTTGGCCCTCTGGTCCATGAGGGAGACACAAAACCACGAGGCCGCGCAGCCTGCAATTCACGTCCGTCATGACGGGCGCCATCGCTCTTGTGCGTGCTTGCACAAACCGGTTCAGCGGGCTAGCAGTTTGCGCACGACTTCCCTAACCAGACGGACTCCTTGAGCGATGCCCACCCACAATCTGCTGCTGCTGCCCGGTGACGGAATTGGCGTCGAGGTCATGGCCGAGGTCGAGCGCGTGCTCGCCTTCTTCGGAAAGAAAAGCAAGGCCAACTTCGAAATCACGACGGACCTCGTCGGCGGCGCCGCAATCGACAAGTACGGCACTCCACTGACCGATGAGACGCTCGCCAAGGCCAAGCAGGCCGACGCCGTCCTGTTCGGGTCGGTTGGCGGGCCGAAGTGGGATGATGTCCCGTACGAGATCCGGCCCGAAGCGGGACTGCTACGGCTCAGGCGGGAGCTCGACCTGTTCGCCAATCTTCGGCCTGCGATCTGCTATCCGGCGCTGGCCGAGGCCTCCTCGCTGAAACGGGAGTTCGTCGAGGGGCTCGATATTCTGATTTTGCGCGAACTGACCGGCGGCACCTATTTCGGCGAGCCGAAGGAGATCGTGACGCTGGAGAACGGCGAGAAGCGCGCGGTCGACACGACGATCTACACCACGCACGAAATCGAACGGATCGCGTTGGTCGCCTTCGACCTGGCCCGCAAGCGCAAGGGCAAGGTCCACTCGGCCGAGAAGCGCAACGTGATGAAGACCGGTGTCCTCTGGAATCAGGTCATGACGGAGACCCACAAGAAGCACGGGCAGGGGGTCGAGCTGCACCACATTCTGGCCGACAATTGCGCCATGCAGCTCGTGCGCAATCCCAAGCAGTTCGACGTGATCGTCTGTGACAACCTCTTCGGCGACATTCTCTCGGACGAGGCCGCCATGCTGACCGGCTCGCTCGGAATGCTGCCGTCCGCCTCGCTCGGAGCGCCCGACGAGACTGGCCGCCGCAAGGCCCTTTATGAGCCGGTCCACGGATCCGCGCCGGACATCGCCGGCCAGAACAAGGCCAACCCGATCGCCAGCATCGCCAGCTTCGGCATGGCGCTCCGCTACTCGTTCGATATGCCGCGCGAGGCCGACCTTGTCGATCAGGCGATCGCTGCCACCCTGGCGCGCGGCCTGCGCACCGGCGACATCATGCAGCCCAACATGCGGCAGGTCGGCACGTCCGAGATGGGCAGCGCTATTCTTGAGGAGCTCGAGCGGCTCTCGGCCTGAATTCATGCCCGTTTGAACAATCGGCGCGACGCTGCAAGCTCAGGCGCGATCTAAGCAATATCGTGTCGCCCGGGATGCGCTGACAGCAATGATCGCGACGGTGGGTCGCTGGAACCCATGACAGGTTGACCAGCGGCGCACTGCAACTTTAAGATTTGTTGTAAGGCTTACCTTCGGCCAACAGACGCGGCCCGGCGGGTTTCCGCCAGGCTGCGCGGTTGCCTGCACCAGCCACCTGGGGGATCAATTGAGGATACGTCTCACCCTCGCGTCGATCGCGGCCCTGGTCGCTGCATTCGCGAACCTCAACGCGCAAAGCCTTCATGGGTTCCGGTTTTTGAAGCTCGACGGAGAGTACGTCGTGTGGAGCACGTGGGAGGGCGAGCCGAAGGCAGCCAATGTCACATACGCGTTCGTCCGCTCGAGAACGGAAACCCCGGACGCGGTCAATTGCAGCACGATGGGTCCGATCGATCCATTGCTCCAGAAATCGAAGCTCGATCGCGGCGCGTTCCAGGCCGAGGTGCGAGCGGCCTTCGACATGTGGCAGTCGGTCGCTAATATCACCTTCACCGAGATCGCTGATCCGAACGAGGCTGGCATCCTCATCGGCGCCCAGCTCGAACCGTTCGGGCGGGCTTTCACGAACGTGTCCTACAAGTCGGATAGCGCTGAACCCAGGCCCATCAAGCGCTCGCTGATCTGCTTCAATCCGGAGCAGCGCTGGAAAATCGGCTTCGACGGCAACCTCGAGGTGTACGACGTCCGCTACACCATGGCGCACGAGATCGGCCACGCCATCGGCCTCGACCACCCGATGTCGGCGGGGCAGCTGATGCACCATCGCTACGCGGAGCGGTTCCGCACCCTCCAGGAGGGTGACATCGAGGGCGTCGCGCTGCTTTACGGCTTGCGGGAGCGCCCGGCGCCCGCCAAGCCGCAGCACGAAATCCATTCGGTTTCAGTGACCCAGACTGCGGCCAGCGAATAGTAGCTAGCAGTTTGCAGGTCTTGACCTAAGGAGATGGGGATGAGCAAATCCCCATCTCCTTTTCTTCGGCCCCTGCCAAGAGCGTGGATTCATGACTGCCTCCGAGCACTGGTCGTCGGATGTTTTCCGCGAGATGAAGGCGCGCGACATCCGCACCGTCTGCACCATTCCCGATGGGGGGCTGACGCAGCTCCTCAACATGGTCAAGGCCGATCCGGCCCACCGGCTCGTGACCTTGACGACGGAAGAGGAAGGGATCGGCATCACCACGGGGTGCTGGCTCGGCGGCGAGCGCGCCATGATCGCCATGCAGTCTTCCGGCGTCGGAAACTGCATCAACGCCCTCGGCCTGCCGACTGCGCTGCACGCCCCGTGCCTGATGCTCGTCACGATGCGCGGGCAGTGGGGCGAGTTCAATCCGTGGCAGGTGCCGATGGGACAGGCCGCGCGTCCGGCCCTGGAGGCCATGGGCGTGAAGTGCTTTCCGGTCGACAAGGCGGCCGAGGTCGGCGAAACCTTCGCGGCGGCCGCCGACCTCGCCTTCCATGGGCGGCTTTCCGCCGCCGTTCTCGTGAGCCAGCGTGTGATCGGCGCCAAGGGGTTCGGACAGAAATGAGCACGAATGGCACCTCCGCATCCGGATCGAACAAGATCCAGCGCCGCCCCTTCGTCGCCGAGCTGCTGAAGCGCCGCGGCAATACGCTCGTCGTTCCCGGCCTTGGCAGTCCGACCTGGGACACCTTCGCCTCGGGCGACAGCCCCGAGTACCTCTACTCCTGGGGCGGCATGGGGCTCGCAGTCCCGACCGCGCTCGGTGTCGCGCTCGCCCAGCCCTCACGCCGCGTGCTCGCACTGACGGGCGACGGCGAGATGCTGATGGGCATCGGCTCCCTCGCCGTCGTCGCCGACCAGAACCCGCAGAACCTCACCATCCTGGTGCTCGACAACGAGCACTTCGGCGAGACAGGTCGGCAGGCCGGGTTGACAGGCAACAAAGTCGACCTCACCGCCGTCGCCCGCGGCTTCGGCATCGAGCGCACGATGACGGTCACGGAGGAGGGGAAGGTCGGCGAGCTGGC
>DASVDU010000099.1:0-2702 GCA_036380915.1 Hyphomicrobiaceae bacterium
CGCCACCTCTGTCTGGCTGTCCTCGGCGCGGGCGCAGATGACGTGCGTGTCCATGATGTCTGCGATTTTCGCGCTGGGCCTGGCGAGGATCAGGTCGCGCAAGGAGACCACGCCCGTCAGCCGCCGCTGCTCATCGACGACATAAGCATTGTAAATCGTCTCCTTGTCCGGCGCGGCGAGCCGCAGGACCTCCAGCGCCTCTCGGGCCGTGATGTTCGGCGGGAGGGTCGCGTAGTCGGAGGTCATGATCGCGCCGGCTGTCCCTTCCGGGTAAGAGGCCAGCTTGCGAATGTCCTCGCGCTCAGCCTGTGCCAGAGCCGGCAACAGTGTTTCCTGCTGCTCTTGCGGCAACCGGTTGAAAAGGTCGGCCCGCTCGTCCGCCGACATCTCCGAGACGACCTTGGCGAACTCCCTCCGGCCGAGCGCCTGGCCGATCTGCAGCTGGTGCTCCATTCCCAGATAGCCGAACACGTCGGCGCGCATGTCGAGCGGCAGCAGGCGCAGCACGCGGCTCGCATCCTGCGGCGGCAGGTTGGCGAGAAGATTGGCGACGTCTGCCGGGTGCTGATCTTCCAAATAGGAGACGATCGAGTCGGTATCGCCCTGGCGCAGCCGGTTCAGTATGAGCGGCGCGAAGTCAGCAGGGCCACTGTCGGCAGCGGCCACAAGATCCCGGTCCTGGAAGACTTCCTGATTCATGGTCCGCCTCCTCATGGCTGCCCGGGCGCGGGCAGCCGGTGGCGGACTGGAAGGGCTTAGGTGCGAGCCCTCGGAGCCGACACGGCGAGCCGTACCCTACGGCAGATGGCAGCCCCGACAGGCTGCATTGTCGCGTTCCGGTCGATGTCCCCGAAGGGACGACTACTAGGCACGTCCATTTCTGATCCAATTGATGAAACGAGCGGCGAACGGGTTCGCGCGCTTGCGCGGTAGATGCAGTGCGCTGCGGCCCATGTCAACTCAATCCGCTGGGCTGCGCGGCAATCCTGCAGATAAAAATTCGCGAAACGTAAGGCTGTCGCAGTACGGGTAGGCCGTAGTGACGGCAGAAGGGGCTCACGCTCTATTATACCTGCGCACCACCGCGACGGCCGTGCCGGCGTCAGCGGCAGATGAGCACCGGCAGCTTGCTGTGCGCCAGCACCTTTTTGGTTTCGCTGCCGATGAGCAGAGCCTGCAGTCCTTTGCGGCCGTGGGACGCCATGACGATCAGATCGCAGCCGGCCGCTTCGGCAGTCGAAAGGATTGCCTGCCACGGATGCGGGTGCTCCACCGACCTCGCGTCGCAGGGGACATTCCTTTCCCGGGCGGCATCCAGGGCGACATCGAGGTATTTTTGCGCAGCAATTTCCGCCCCCTTCCGATACTCGGACTCGGGGAAGGCAACCATGATTTCTCCTGGCGCCACGGTGCGCCAGGGTTTGATGACGTGCAAAGCCGTGACTTTCGCCTGCAGCGCCTGAGCCAGTGCTACCGCTTGCCGGATGGCGCGCTCCGACAGCTCCGACCCATCCGTTGCGACCAAAATGTGACGATACACGGGAGCGGTCCTCATCATCGGCCGGATCTCGCCGGCGGCCTCTCTCGAACTTCGGTGCAGACGGTGATGATGGCAAGCGCGGTTCATCAAGGAGCAGGTCGCCACGTCAGCGGACAGCATCTCGCGGATGCCCGCCCCTTGGGTTTGGATATTGCTCAATTTTGCCGGAGACAGCCGCAGGCGCTTGGCCGCGCGCGCTCGGTCAGTTCAACCCCCGCAGCCGAATGCGGGCCGGCTCGACGCCTTCGCGGAGAGCTCTCGCGTAGAGCTGCCGAGCTTGCTCGACGTCAGCCGTGACGTCCCGAATGCCCCACGCGGCCAGCATGTTGGGATCGTACGTTTCAGCCAGCGTCATGATGGCTTCAGGCTCGTTGGCGGCCACGGCAGGGAGCAGCATCTCGCGCGCACCACGGATATCGCCGGCCTGAATGCGGTCCTTGGCTTCGGCGATGGTATCGGCCCACGACGGCTTGGATGGCGGTGCCTCGGCCTCCGCGGGAGCGGCCGGCGGAGGCGTAGCAGCCGCAGGGGCCAAGTTGGTCGGCTCGGGACTTGATGCTGTAGGTCGGGCTGGCGCTGAGTCCGGCGTGGCCCTGGGCGTCACGATGGTCGTCGGCACCGTCCGCTGTTGGACCTGCACCGGCACTCGCTCCGGCGTCCTTTGCGGGATGGCAGCAGATTGCGACACCTTGCTGGTGATCGGGTCACTGCTGCCGAACAAGGCGTCGAAGCTGACGTCGCCAAGCCGGCCAGTCATCACGAGCACGACAGGCACGATGACAGCCAGTCCGGTCGCAAAGCCGAAGCCGGCGGCACGGAGCTGATCCCGGAGCGTACCCGTCTTCGGCGGCTCCGGCGGCGTGCGCCAGGTCGAGGGGATCGGCATCGCCGCATCGTCATCCTCGTCCTCGAAGAGGGTGCGAGGAGGTGCCATCGCAGGCAGCGGCGGGGCGGTTGGATTGAGGGGCTGTGGCTGTGGGCGGTCCAGGCTTTCCCGGGCCATGTTCATGGCCTGCGCCAACTCGTCCACCAGTCCGGAAAGCGGCGGTTGCGGTGCGCCGTCGTCGGATTGTCCAGTCCCGTGGCCATTCAGCCCATTGCCATGGCCATTGAGCTTCTTGACCGCGCCTTCGCGACTGCTGTCCATCGTAACCTCACTCAG
>DASVDU010000100.1:0-2927 GCA_036380915.1 Hyphomicrobiaceae bacterium
CATCATCCTGCCGCAGGCGATTCCGCCGATGGTGCCGGCGCTCGGCAACTATCTGGTCGGGCTGTTCAAGGAGACGCCGCTCCTGTCGGCGATCGCCGTGCTGGAGCTGATGCAGACGGCCAAGATCATCGGCTCGGAGACTTTCCGCTATCTTGAGCCGATCACCCTGGTCGGTGTCTTCTTTCTGGTGATGAGCCTGGCCTCCGCCGCCCTGATCCGGCGCGTCGAGGCGTGGCTGCGGCACCGGCGGGACTAGGAAAGGATCAAGCCATGGAACCGATGGTCCGCTTCCAAGGAGTGACCAAGCGCTTCGGGTACCTGACCGTTCTCAAGGAGCTCGATCTCGACGTGGCACCGAACGAAAAGGTGGCAATCATCGGCCCGTCGGGCTCCGGCAAGTCGACGCTCCTGCGGGTCCTGATGACGCTCGAGCCGATCCAGGAAGGGGTGATCTATGTGGACGGCCAGCCGCTCACCCACATGGAGCGCAACGGCAAGCTGGTGCCCGCCGACGAGCGCCATCTGCGCTCGGTGCGCGGCAAGATCGGCATGGTGTTCCAGAACTTCAACCTCTTCCCGCATATGACCGCGCTGGAGAACTGCATGGAGGCGCCGGTCCGCGTCCTCGGCCTGTCGAAGGCCGAGGCGGAGGCGCGGGCCGCGGAGCTCCTCAAGATGGTGGGCCTGGACGACAAGATGGATTCGCGGCCGAACCGGCTGTCGGGCGGCCAGCAGCAGCGGGTGGCGATCGCCCGGGCATTGGCGATGCGGCCGAAGGTGATGCTGTTCGACGAGGTGACCTCGGCGCTCGACCCGGAACTGGTCGGCGAGGTGCTGAACGTCATCCGCAAGCTCGGCGAGGAGCACAACCTCACCATGCTGATGGTGACCCACCAGATGGGTTTCGCGCGTGAATTCGCCGACCGGGTCTGCTTCTTCTACGACGGCCGCATCGCCGAGCAAGGTCCGCCGGAGGAGTTCTTCTCCAATCCCCAGAACGAGCGCACCCGCGCCTTCCTCAGCGCCGTCCTGGAGGCGCGTTAGGAGTGCCACTCTGGGCCCCGGCACAACGGCAATGCTGCTGAGATCGCTCCGGAACAGCCCCGCCGGCAGCAAGGCGCGGCAACGGTTCGAGCACATATACAACACGATCCGGGACCGGATCTGCCTGCTGGAGTACGAGCCGGGGTTGCGGCTGTCCGAGGAAGAGCTCGCCCTCGAGTTCAAGGTCAGCCGCACGCCGGTCCGGCGCGTCTTGAGCCGGCTGGAGGCGGAGGGGCTGGTGGAAAGCCGCCACGGCGTCGGGACCTTCGTCACGGATATTGACTTCAAGGGGCTGGAAGAGGTTTATCGACTCCGGATGGAACTGGCCGAGCTGATCGGGCAGCTCAATCCGCTTCCGAGGACGGAAGCCGATCTCGACCGCATCCGAAGGATACTGAGCCAGTGCGACGAGCTGGGGACCGAGCCCGACGCGCGGGGATTTGCGCGGCTGAACATGAGCCTGTTCCAGGAACTCTCGAAGATCATCGGCAACGAGCCTCTGAAGGCGATCAACGAGAGCCTCTATTACCTGACCGCGCGGATATGGCTGGCGTCTCTGCCGCACCTGAATTTGGCGGATGAGGTGGCCGTGTTCCGTCGCGAGATCATGGATGTCCTGGCGGCCCTCGAGATCGGAGACCTCGAGTCCGTCGGGCACATTCGACGCACCCACATCTCGATGAGCTTCGCGAGGCTCAAGCGGTACGCGGCGGCTGGCTGATGCGCGGAACGTCATCTTGCCGGCGCCGGTCCGCGGCGCCGGGTGGACCCACGGACCTCCCATGACCCTCGTTCATCAAACCAAGGACAAGGCACGTGCGATGAGGCGATATTCTCTGTGGAGCGTCATCCGAGGCGGGCTCTCGCAGCAGGAGCACTGGACCCCGGCCTGGCGCGATCCTCAGCCGAAGGAGAGCTACGACGTCGTCATCGTGGGTGGCGGCGGCCACGGGCTGGCGACCGCCTATTACCTCGCGAAGAACCACGGGATCACGAACGTCGCCGTGCTCGAGAAGGGGTATATCGGCAGCGGCAATGCGGGGCGCAACACGACCATCGTCCGCTCCAACTACCTCCTGGAAGGCAACGCGCATTTCTACGAGCACTCGCTGAAGCTCTGGGAGGGCCTGAGCCGGGACCTGAACTACAACGTCATGTTCTCCCAGCGCGGCGTCCTGAACCTCGCCCATTCGGACGGACAGATGGACCAGTTCGCCCGCCGCGGCAACGCGATGCGGCTGAACGGCATCGACGCCGAGCTGCTGACCCGCGACGAGGTCCGGAAGTTCGAGCCGAACCTGGATTTCTCGGCGAAGGCCCGCTTTCCGATCCACGGCGGTTTGCTGCAACGCCGCGCCGGCACCGCGCGGCACGACGCGGTGCTCTGGGGCTACGCGCGGGGGGCGGACCAGCGGGGCGTGGACATCATCCAGAACTGCGAGGTCATCGGCTTCCGGATCGAGCAGGGCCGGGTCCTGGGGGTCGAGACGACGCGGGGGACGATCAGCGCGAAGAAGGTGGGGTTGGCCGCCGCCGGGCACACAACGGAGCTGGCGCGCAAGGCGGGACTCCGGCTTCCGATCGAAAGCCACCTGCTGCAGGCGATGGTTTCGGAGCCGCTCAAGCCGCTCGTGAACGGCGTCGTGACGTTCGGCGCCGGCCACTTCTACATCAGCCAGTCCGACAAGGGCGGCCTGGTCTTTGGCGGCGACCTCGACGGGTACAACTCCTACGCACAGCGCGGCAACCTGCCGATGGTCGAGCACGTGCTCGAGATCGGGCTGTCGATGCTGCCGAACCTGTCGCGGCTGCGGCTGCTGCGCCACTGGGCGGGAGTCATGGACATGTCGATGGACGGCAGCCCGATCATCGGCCTTTCGCCG
>DASVDU010000101.1:0-28618 GCA_036380915.1 Hyphomicrobiaceae bacterium
TCAACGATAAGTGATGCCTTCCCTGCTTTGCGGCTTGATCGGCATCTGCCGGGAGACGATACTGGTTGTCGCGCCAGACGGAACTGAACATGCGCCTTGAATGGCCGCGCCTCGTGGGCGGCAAACGGGCGGGAGGGGACCACCCTGCAGAGACAAGGCGGCAGGTAAGTAGTTGTCCCTTGCGTCTCGCCCGTAACTTGCGCGGCTGTGCCGCAAAGCGATTCGCCTCAATCGCGTTGCCTTGTTTGTTGTCCTCAGTCAAAGGTCAGCCTCCCAAAGCAAAGAAATTAGGAAGGGGCCCTTGCGGCAGTTCCAAGCTGTTCCGGCCGTGGCGATGAGAGCGTTGCAGCGATTCGTGAAGCTCAACGGGCGGGATTACTCGATCTCCGTTCTGCTCGGCCTGGTAACACTCGCCTCCATTCTCCCTCTTCTTCTGCTCGGGATCTTCGGCCTGACGCAATACGTGGCCGAGCAGCGAGCCGACCAGCTCAACCGCATGAGCCGTTACACCTCCGCCCTGGCCAATGCGGTCGATCGCGAGCTCACCGGGTATCTGGACCTCGCCGAGGTCCTTGCGGCATCCCGGTTTCTCACCAGCGGAGACCTGCAGGCCTTCGGTGACCTGGCCAGGGACGCGGCCACGAAGGCGCGCGGCCACATCGTCCTCATCGACCGGTCAGGACAGCAGCTCGTCAACACACGGCTGCCCCGCGACGTCGGCCTGCCCATGACAGAAGACATGGCGAGCTTGCGCGAGGTGATCGAAACAGGCAAGCCGGCCGTCGGCGATCTCTTCGTCGGCGCGGTCTCGAAGAAGCTCCTGTTCGTGGTGCGCGTCCCGGTAAAAGTCGATGGAGAGGTCCGCTATGTCCTGTCCTTCGAACCTGAGCCGGACGCGATGGCAAAGGTCCTCCACCAGACGTACATCCCGGATGGCTGGTTCGGCGGTGTACTTGACGGGAAGGGGCACATCATCGCGCGGTCGTTTCTACACAATAAGTTCTTTGGCGAGTCAGCCAGCCCTGAATTCGTGGCGAAGCTTACAGGGCCCCAAGGATTCCTTAACAGTGTGGACCTGGAAGGTCGGGAGGGCCTTACCAGATACCAGCAGAGTGGCCTTAGCGGTTGGCACGTGCTGATGTGGGCGCCCTGGTCCGTCCTGAACGCGCCCTTGCGCGCCTCCGTCATGCTGGCGGTGGCACTCATAGCTCTCACGCTGCTCGCCTCCTTGGCGGCCGGTTTCCTGTCGGGGCGCATCATCGCTGAGCCTGTTCGGCAGCTCCTGCTGGCGGCCAAAACCCTCGGCGAGGGTAAGCCGGTCTCGTTCGAGGCATCCTACATGCGCGAAGCCAACGTGGTTGGGCAATCTCTTGTCGAAGCGACCCACAATATCGCGTCGCGCGAGCAAGCCCTGCGCAAGAGCGAGCTGCGCACGCGGTTCGTCATGCGCGAGCTGTCGCACCGCTCCAAGAACTTGCTGGCCGTGATCCAGGCCATCGCGCGCCAGACCGGTCGCGCATCAGAGGACATCAACGAATTCAACCAGCAGTTTGGAGAGCGGCTGGCGAGCCTCGGCCGGTCACACGACCTGCTCGTTCACGGAAACTGGCAGGGTGTCTCGCTGGCGGACGTCATCACGGCCCAGCTCAAGGCCTTCATTGATACGAGCGAACCGCGGGTGACAACCTCTGGTGCGCCGGTACTGCTCAACGCCGAAGCAGCACAGAACATCGGCATGGCCCTGCACGAGCTCGCCACCAATGCCTCGAAGCATGGTGCGCTTTCCGTACCGTCTGGCCGTGTGAAGATCGAATGGAATCTGTATGGCCAGGGAGGTGATCGCCGTTTCCGGTTGAGCTGGACCGAGTCGGGTGGCCCTCCCGTGAAGCCGCCGCAGCGGAAGGGCTTCGGCCACCTGGTGGTGGAGCGGCTTGTCGCAGCCAGTCTGCGGGGTTGTGCAGAGCTCCACTGGAGACCAGAAGGGTTGGTCTGGGTGCTCGATGTACCCGAAAGCAGTATCCTGGAAGGGATGCACGAGCCGGCAGAAGAGTTGCCGGGGGAAGCGTCTCCCGCTAGTTAAGCGCGGCAGCCGGTGCTACAGATTGCGGCTGCTGTGCAGAAATCGCGCGGTGATCAGCGGCTTAGGCGAGATGCTGCACACTCCCGAGCCTAGAGAAGTTGGATCGGACGGCAGCCATGGCCAGTCCACGAATAGAGCTCCATAAAGGGGACCTGCCCGAAGGGTTGAGCTTTGGGCCATCTGTCGCGGTGGATACGGAGGCCATGGGGCTCAATCCGCATCGCGATCGGCTTTGCCTCGTCCAGCTCTCTGCCGGCGACAACACAGCCCATCTGGTTCAGTTCACCGCTGGCGATTATTCGGCACCGCGTCTCAAGGCGCTGCTCACCGATCCGTCGGTTCTCAAAATTTTTCACTTCGCGCGGTTCGATATCGCCATCCTGAAGGCATACCTCGGTGTGGCAACCGCGCCACTCTATTGCACCAAGATTGCTTCGAAGCTCGCGCGCACGTACACGGACCGCCACGGCCTGAAGGATCTCGCAAGCGAACTGGCGGGCATTGAGCTGTCGAAGCAGCAGCAATGCTCGGATTGGGGCGCAGCCGAGCTCACGCAGCAGCAGCTCCAGTATGCGGCATCGGATGTGCTTTATCTGCACGCTATCAAGGCGCGCCTCGACGCGATGCTCGAACGCGAGAACCGCCTCGCTCTCGCCCAGGCCTGCTTCGAGTTCCTGTCCGCGCGCGCCGAACTCGATTTGCTCGGCTACGACGACATCGACGTTTTCGCCCACTGAGAACGGCGCTCGATTCTTTGATCCCCCATCCTTGTGGGCCTGGCGCTCCCGGCGTGCTTGCCACAGGTCCCAATCTCTCCCTATTTTGCCGCCAGAATCAGGCGAAGCACGGATCGATCAATCATCCCTGAGCCGCACGAATGGCCCTAGCGACCGATAGCAACGGCCGGCACTTATCGGCCGAACCGGCGCCCGTGGCCTGGAGCATGGGCATCGACCGCTCACGCGCCTTCGCCATAGCGCAGCGGCATAGCCTCCTGGTGCGCTGGCTGAAGATCATCCTGCCCATCTGCACAGTGGCGGTTCTGAGCTCCTACGCCATTTTCATGCAGCGCTCGTTGGAGGTCGACGGCGGCAAGCTGGAGCTTGGACCCGTGGCGTTCTCGAGCGACGTGCTGACCATGCACAATCCCCGCTACGAGGGCTACGGTAAGGACGGCACCCGCTTCGCGATCGCTGCGCGCACGGCAGAGCAGGACATTCAGCGCGAAGGGCCGATCCGGCTCACCACCATCGAAGGCACAATCGTCCAGCCGAACAAGACGACAACGACGCTGTTGGCGACCAGGGGCGCATTCGACAGCGATGCCAACGAGCTCGAGCTGCTCGACGCGATCGAGCTCCAATCGAGCGACGGCATGAGCGCGCGGCTGAGCCGGGCCAAGGTCTTCATGAAGGAGAGCAAGATCGTCTCCAACGAGCCGGTGACGGTCGAGATGCCGACGGGCACGCTTACCGGCAACAGCATGGTGTTGCTGCAGAAGTCGCGCGAGCTGACATTCATGGACGGTGTCACCGCGCGTCTCAAGCCGCAGAGCCGGCCAGACAATGCGGCGCAAACAGACCAGCCGCATTCCATGGCCAGCCTCATAGGCTCAAGCGACGCTCCGGTAAACGTGACCGCACCAAAGCTGACCGTCAATGACGAGCACAAGACAGCTGTCTTCTCCGGCAACGTGCGTGTGGAGCAGAACGGCGCGATCCTCACCGCGCGGGAGCTTCAGGTCCTCTTCGACAGCGCGGGCTCCGGAGCCGATGCAGGCAACGCGCCCGCAGTACCAGGGACCGCGGCATCCGGGCGCGTGAAGCGCATTTTCGCTTACGATGATGTCGTAATCACGAGAGGTACTGATCGGGTCACCAGTGCGGCCGCGGAGTTCGATACGGTCGCTGAGACGTCCATTCTCACCGGCGGGGTCACGTTCGACTCCGGCTCCGACCGGCGGGCGGTTGCGGATCGTGCTGACTTGGACTTCAAGGCCGAGACGGTGCTGCTGACGGGATCGGTTGCCGTGTCGCAAGGGCCCAATACATTGGAGGGGCGCCGCCTGTACCTCGACCGGAAGAACGGCACGATGCAGCTCTCCTCCCCCGCACTCGAGGGCGCGCCCGCTGGCCGAATCAAAGCACGGTTCCAGCAGTCGAACCCGAAGCCGGCCAGCGCGGCAGCTTCGCCTAATAATGGTGAGGTGGGCGGGCTGCGCTTCCGCACGGACCCGAATGCGCCGATCGAGATCGATGCAGATACCCTCGACGTCGACGACAAGGCAAAGACGGCCACCTTTCGCGGCGACGTCGTTGTCGTTCAGGGCGATTTCCGTATCCGGACGGTCGAGCTGGTCGCCACCTATACGGGCCAGGCGGGGGTACAGCTGATGCAGCCCAGCGATCCCGAGGCGAAGAAGCCCGCCGCACAGCTTCAGCGGGTTCAGGCGCGCAGAAAAGTTGTCGTCACATCCAAAGGCGACCAGAGTGCCAGCGGGGACTGGGCAGACTTCGACGTGAAGGCGAACACCGTGGTCCTGGGCGGCGACGTGACGCTGACGCAGGGGCGCAACGTCATCCGCGGGCCGCGGCTGGTGATCGACATGACCACCGGCCTCAGCCGCATGGAGACGCGCCACGCCCAGCCCAACGGAACTGCGTCGCATCCCGGAGCTGCAGCCCGCGGGAGCAAGGCTCCGACCGCTAAGGGCTGGCCTGCCGGGGCGTGCGGCGGGCGCATGTGTGCGGTGTTCTACCCCGAGGATGCGAAGGCATTTGCCAAGCGCCGCAAGGCGGAGGACACGCCAAGCCGGCGTGATGGTGCTCACCAGCAAGGCGGCGAGGCTGCATCGAGCTGGACCTCTACGACCACTCCGGCAGGTGAGCCTCGATGAAGCGTCCAAAGCACACTTCCCAGCCAGCCGGCGTCAGGATCTGCGGACCGTGAAGCTCTTCTCCTTCCATCGGCGCCGCACCGGCTCGAGAAGACAGCCGAACGGCGCATCCGATTCCAGTCTCGCCCATTACAACGGGGCAGAAGACCCGGACTTGACCCACGATGAGCAGCCTTATGCAGCCGACGGCTGGCTCACGGTGCATGACGTCGAGAAGTCCTATCGCAAGCGCAAGGTGGTGCGCGGGGTCAGTCTCGCTGTGGGACGCGGTGAGGCGGTCGGTCTCCTAGGACCCAACGGCGCCGGCAAGACTACGGTCTTCTACATGATCACCGGGCTCGTTCCGGCAGATGCCGGCGCGATCTACATCGACGGGCGCGACGCCACGCGCCTGCCCATGTACCGTCGCGCCCGCTTGGGCATCGGCTATCTGCCGCAGGAGGCATCGATTTTTCGTGGCCTGACGGTCGAGCAGAACATCATGTCCGTGCTCGAGCTGGTCGAACCGAACCGGAAGAAGCGCCGCGAGAAGCTCGAAAGCCTGCTCGAGGAGTTCAACATCTCGCGGTTGCGGAAGTCTCCGTCGATTGCCCTTTCCGGTGGCGAGCGGCGGCGGTGCGAAATCGCGCGCGCCCTGGCGAGCGGGCCCTCGTATATGCTCCTTGACGAGCCGTTCGCCGGCATCGACCCGATCGCCGTCGGCGACATCCAGGAGCTGGTCCGCCACTTGACCCAGCGCGGCATCGGCGTACTCATCACGGATCACAACGTCCGCGAAACGCTGAGCCTCATCGACCGTGCCTACATCATCTACGACGGACAAGTCCTCACCCAGGGTCACCCGGAAGAAATCATAAAGAATGAGGACGTTCGTAGAGTTTATCTCGGAGACATGTTCGGTTAAGCAGGCCTTGCGCATGATGAACAAGGGCTGCCCCGCGCATGGGCATCTGGGTTAATCGCGTCGATGGTACTGTCCGCCAGGTTAGAGGTCCGGCAGAGCCAGCAGCTGGTGATGACACCCCAGTTGCAGCAGGCGATTCGGCTCCTCCAGTATTCGAGCCTGGAACTCAACGCCTTTGTCGAAGCCGAGCTCGAGCGTAATCCGCTGCTGGAGCGCGCGGATGGCGAGGGGGAGGCAGTCGGCACACCCATCTCAGCCGTGGACGACATCGGCGCCGACGCAAGCGAGCCATCGGAATCGGAGATTTGGCAGTCTCTCGGCGAGGGTAGTCCCGAACCTGTCGCCAGTCTCGATGCCGAGCTCGACAGCGTGTTCCCCGACGCGACCCCGTCCGATCTGGCCCCTGGCCTGCGCGACAGCGGATGGGCCTCGCTGCGGCCGACCAACGGCTCGGCACACGACGGGGAATTCGATCCGGAAGCCTTCTCCGCTTCCGAGGTTTCCCTGAAAGACCACCTGCTCAGCCAGCTGCCTCTCGCCATCGCCGACCCGGCCGACAGGCTCATCGGGCAGTTCCTCATCGATATGGTCGACGAGGCCGGCTACCTGACTGGAGAGCTTGAGACGATTGCCGAAAGGCTCGGCACGACGACAGAGCGCGTCGAGTCCGTCCTAGCCACGCTGCAAACATTCGACCCACCCGGCGTCTGCGCCCGCAACCTTGCGGAGTGCCTTGCCCTGCAGCTCAAGGACCAGGGCCGCTACGATCCCTGCATCGCCAAGCTGCTCGACAATCTGGAGCTGCTCGCCGGTCACAATCTGCCTGCACTGCGGAAGGCCGTCGGAGTGGAGATGGACGAGCTGCTCGAAATGATTGCCGAGATCAAGCAGCTCCGGCCGAAGCCAGGTCTCCTGTTCGGCTCCGTGCAGGTTCAGCCGGTCATTCCGGACATCATCGTGCGCAGGGCCAGCGACGGCGGCTGGCACGTCGAGCTCAACGCGGAGACGCTGCCCCGCGTCCTCGTGAATCGGACTTATTACGCGCGCATCGCCAAGTCGGCGCAGCGGGCCGGCGAGAGGTCCTATCTGCTGGACTGTCTGCAGTCGGCCAACTGGCTTGTGAAAAGCCTCGACCAGCGTGCCCGGACCATTCTACGCGTCGCGGAAGAAATCGTCCGGCAGCAGGATGGGTTTTTCACGCATGGCGTTCAGTACATGAAGCCGCTTACTTTGCGGATGGTGGCCGATGCCGTCTCGATGCACGAATCGACGATCAGCCGGGTCACGTCGAACAAGTATATCTCGACGCCGCGGGGCATCTTCGAGCTGAAATACTTCTTCACATCGTCCATCGCGGCAGCCGGCGATGGCGATGCCTACTCGTCGGAAGCCGTCCGCCATCTCATCCGCCAGTTGATCGATGCCGAGACGTCTGAAACCGTACTTTCGGACGACATGATCGTCGACCGGCTCAAGGCCGAGGGGATCGATATCGCCCGGCGGACAGTGGCCAAGTATCGGGAATCTATGAGGATCCCATCCTCTGTGCAGAGGAGGCGCATCAAGCGCCTCGAGGCCGGCACGCGCAGCGTCGCCTGACGGGGGCAAAAGAGCAGCCACAGTCCACCGGGAAGAGAGCCTGCACTCCCGCCGTTGATTGACATTACCCTGGGTCCAGGCTAACCGGGGGCGCGGGTAAGTGATAGTTTCGGACCGTTTCCGGCAATATAGGTCACTAGTCTATCCGGGCGCAGAAAGCATTCGGCCGGAACGAACGATTGCTAGCCAATGTTTGCGCGTTGTTTTTCGGACAGCAGCAAATGCTTGGACTTGCCGACAAGGAGCATTTTACTAATGGCAACGCGGCAGCCGGCGCAAATCTTCGGCCCACGCCGTCCAATGCTCCCTGGAAGGATTTTCGTTCTGAGGGCGCAACCCCTTTCGGGTCCGTCGCGTCTGACCGTCTTGCCGTCGCAATTGCAGACCATAGAGGCTCATCGGTACAGGCACCGGGGGGCACGGTCGCGGCACGGATCCTGCGGCCCGTTTCGGCCATGATCACTTCCGTCACGCTCAAGAAATCTTGTGCGCTGCACAATGCTACGCGGAGATCTTCATTGGCGCGAAATGCTGCGCCATCGGGACACAAGCGTCGTAATGCGCGGCCTGCGGGCTTGAACCGGCCGGCCTTGACGGGCCATATGCTTTTGTTGTTTCGAAGGGTTGTTGCGGAGGGATGGGCTACGAGTCACTCTCCGAAGTCAGTTGGACCGCTCGAGATTCGAGTGCCCGCCGGTGTCGCGGGCGACGTTGAGATCAAGACATTCGATCGGAACTGCAGGCGCGGACGCTGTTGGCGGCCCGTGCCTTCTTTCACTGGAGACTGGCACGACCCCGAAGGGATGGCATCACGATGGATCTAGGGGACCTGTTGACGCCCGAGGGCGTCATTCCGTCCCTGAAGGCGAAGAGCAAAAAGCAGGCGCTTCAAGAACTAAGCCAGCGCGCCGCCGAGCTCACCGGACTTCAGGCACGTGACCTTTTCGAGACACTGTTGCAGCGCGAGCGCCTGGGCTCGACCGGCTTGGGCCGCGGGATCGCGATCCCGCACGTCAAGCTCAAGAACCTGAAGAAGATCATCTGCCTGTTCGCCCGAATGGAGGAGCCGATCGACTTCGATTCGCTCGACAACGAGCCGGTCGATCTCATCTTCCTGCTGCTCGCGCCCGAGCATGCCAGCGGTGATCATCTCAAGGCACTCGCACGGATCTCGCGCCTACTGCGCGAGCCGAACACCATCGCCCGCCTGCGAGCCGCGACCGACAGTGCAGCGCTCTATGCCGTTTTGACGGAACCGGCCACAACCTCCGAGGCCGTGTGAACTCACAAGGCGCCTCAGCCGAGCACGGCCAAGGCGCCGAGCCCCAGTCCCCCGACAATGATGCGCCACCAACCGAACGGCCCGTAGCCGTAGCGGCTGACGAACTGGAGCAGCGTGCGCACAACCACGACCGCCGCGCCGAACGCCGCGAGGAAGCCGATGGCGATGCCGGTGAAGTCGTCAGCGTGCAGCAGACCCCAGTTCTTGTAGAGATCATAGGCGAACGCGCCGGCCATGGTCGGCATGGCCAGGAAGAAGGAGAACTCTGCAGCCGAGCGTTTGTCGGTGCCGAGCAGCATCGCCCCGATGATGGTGGCGCCCGAGCGCGAGACGCCCGGCATGAGAGCAGCCGCCTGGCAGATCCCGATTTTGAAGGCGAGGGAGGGCGGGAAGTCCATCACATCCTTGTAGCGGGGCCGGAACGCGATCCGATCGACGTACAGCAGTACGATCCCTCCCAGGATCAGCATCACGCAGATGAGCATCGGCGTCTCGAACAGCACGGTTTTGATGAAGCCGTGCAGGGCCACGCCGGCGGCCGCGGCCGGCACGAAGGCGAGCACAAGGCCGAGAATGAATCGGCGCGCGCGCGGACTGCTCGGCAAGTCGACGGTGAGCCTGACGAGCCTGGAGAGGTAGACCGTAAGCACGGCGAGGACGGCGCCAAGCTGGATCAGCACCTCGAACGTCTTGCCGGGAGACTCGAAGCCGAGAAAATGGCCCAAAAGCAGAAGGTGGCCGGTGGAGGAGACGGGAATGAACTCGGTCAAGCCCTCGACCAGCCCAAGCAACAGAACCTGCCAGATCGGCATGCGTCTATTCCATCCACTCTGCCACGCCGATCGGCGCATCTCGCGAGGCATGCCTCGCCCGAGCCGCATCTAGCAGATTAAACGCGTGAAGTGACCTGCAATGCAGCAAGATCCGTCCCGAACTTGACGAATCGAATGGGTGCGACACAACAAGAAGCGTCCGAGGTTGCATGACACCATGCATACGCTCATCCATTACCGGCTATGCCCCGCTTCCCGGGCGATACGAATCGTCCTGGCGGAGCTCGGGATCGAGGCGCAGCTGGTCGAGGAAAAACCGTGGGAATGGCGGCCCGACTTCCTAGCGCTCAATCCCTCGGGCGAGCTGCCGGTCCTGCAGTTCGATACCGGCGTCCTGATCTGTGGCGCGTACCCTATCTCCGAATACCTGGCCGAGGAGATCCCCGAGCACCCGATCGACGGTCGCGCCGTCCCGCTCTTCCCCGGCAACAGCGAGGAACGCGCCGAGGTGCGGCGGCTCGTGGACTGGTTCTATCGGAAGCTCGAGCGGGAAGTGGTCCGCGACCTGCTCTACGAGAAGCACTACGGCCGCGCTTCGGGCCAGATCACGGGGCCGGACCTCGCCGTTTTGCGGGCCGCTCGCACCAACTTGCGCTACCATCTGCGCTACATCAGCTTCCTGTCCGACCATCGGCGCTGGTTGGCCGGTGACGAGATGAGCTTCGCCGACATTGCGGCAGCGGCGCATCTTTCCTCCGTCGACTATTTCGGAGAGGTTCCCTGGGACGAGCATCCCCTGGCGAAAGCCTGGTATGCCCGCATCAAATCCCGGCCCTCGTTTCGGGCGCTTCTCGCGGACCGGGTACCCGGCCTCGTGCCGCCGCCGCATTATGACGACCTCGATTTTTGAAGCCGCGCTTCCGTTGCGCGGGAGTGAATGAGCCAGAACCTCAAGGACAGCTTGATCGCCCACGCCCGCGAGCTCGGCTTTGGGGGCGTCCGCGTTACGACGCCGGAAAGGATCGGTCCGGCGGGAGAGCGGCTTCGCGCCTTCCTGGCCGAGGGCCGCCATGGCGACATGGCCTGGATGGCGACGACCGCCGAACGGCGCGCCGATCCGCAGGTGCTGTGGCCAGATGTGCGCTCCATTGTCATGCTCGGGTTCAGCTACGCCCCTGGGAGCGACCCGCTCGCTGCGCTGGCGGACTCCTCGCACGGTGCGGTTTCCTGCTACGCCCAGAGCAAGGACTATCACGACATCATTAAAGGCCGCTTGAAGCAGATCGCATCGGCGTTCGCGCGAAAAAGCGGTGCGGACGTCAAGGTGTTCGTGGACACGGCGCCGCTGATGGAAAAGCCGCTGGCGGCGGCCGCAGGGCTTGGCTGGCAGGGCAAACACACCAATCTCGTCTCACGCGAGCACGGCTCCTGGCTGTTCCTGGCGGCCATCCTGACCACAGCCGAGTTGCAGCCCGATGCGCCTGAACCGGACCACTGCGGCTCCTGCCGGCGCTGCCTCGACGCCTGCCCGACGGGGGCGTTCCCAGCGCCCTATCAGCTCGACGCGCGGCGCTGTATCTCCTATCTCACGATCGAGCATAAGGGGCATATCGATGAGGAGTTCCGGACGGCCATAGGGAATCGTGTTTTCGGCTGCGACGACTGCCTGGCCGTCTGCCCATGGAACAAATTCGCCCAGGCCGCGCACGCGATGCAGCCCTATCTCCGCCCCCAGGCAGCCGGCGCGCCGATTGCCGAGCTCCTGCAGCTCGATGACGCTGCCTTCCGCGAGCGCTTCGCCGGAACGCCGGTGAAGCGGACCGGTCGGGATCGGTTCATCCGCAACGTCCTGATCGCCGCAGGCAACTCGGGCGATGCCGGTTTGATGCGCTACGTCGAGCCGCTTGCCACCGATCCCTCACCTCTCGTACGGGCGATGGCAGCCTGGGCGGCCTGGCGCCTCTGCGATACCGATACGTTCCGGCGGCTCAAGGCGCGCTATGCCGCGAAGGAGGACGATCCCGTGGTCCGAGCGGAATGGGAGCGCGACTGAGCCGCTGGGGCCCTTGTTCAGCAGCAGTTCATCTGTGGTCCGCGCTTTTGCCCCGGTTTTCACACATAAGCTGAAAGTCTGCTGCACGAGCTCCGGCCCCCTGCCGGAAGGTTCTCGCGCGTTCCTTCTTTGCCGGAGCGTGATCGCGATGCGTTCGATTTCTCGCCGCAAGTCCTCCACTCTGGTTGGACTCATCGCGGCGCTCACTTTCTCAGCCTGCACCGTTGAAGCCGGGGATGAGGCCGCGCACGCCATCGCTGCGAAGTTCGCCGCTGACGCTGCTCTTTCGGAGGAGCCCCCCGCGGACGAGCCAGCGGCGGCCCCAGCCGCCCCGCCGATCCTCATCGTGAACTCGCCCGACGCCAGAGCGCAGGCCGAGAAGGAGAAGGCGGCCGCAGCCAAGGAGGAACGCCGGCGCGAAGCGGAACGCCGGATTGCCGAGGAACGCACCCGCAAGCAGGCCGCCAGGGCCGCCGCTGAAAAAGCCGAAGCTGAACGTCTGGCGCGTGCGCAACGAGAAGCCGAGGAAGCCGAAATGCTGGCCCGCGCCCGAGCCGAAGCCGAAGCGCGCAAGCTCGCAGAGCAGAAGGCCGCTGAAGAAAGGCGTCGAGCTGAGCTTGCGGCCAAAGAGGAGGCCCGCAAGGCTGAAGAACGCCGTATCGCGGAGGAACGCGAACGCGCTGAGGCCGCGCGCCTGGCTGCGGCAAGGGCCGAAGCCGAGCGCCGTCTGAAGGCGCAACGGGAAGCGGAAGAAGCCGAGATGCTGGCCCGCGCCCGCGCCGAAGCGGAAGAGCGGCGGATGGAAGAGGAGCGGCGCTTGCGTGAGCTCGCGCAGGCCAAGGCCGAGGCCGAACGGCGCCAGGCCGCCGAAAAAGCGAGGAAAGAGCAGGCGCGATTGGCGGAAGAGGAGAGGCAACGCCAGGCCGCAGAGGCCAGGCGGCTGGCCGAAATTTCCGCGCGAGAGCAGGAACGCAAAGCCGCAGAGGCACACAAAATCGACGAAGAGAATCAGCGTCGCGCCGATCAAGAGCGTCTCGAAGCCATAGAGGCGAAGCACCTCTCCGAGCTCGCAGAGCAGGAAATTGTTCGCACCTCGCGCAGCACGCGCGCGGCGGAGTTCTGGCGCCGCTTCGAGGAAGAAGAACGCATGAAAGTCCTCGAAGCCGAGCGCCGGGCGGCGGAGGCTCAGCGTCAAGCCGCGCAACGCGCCGCAGAAGCCCGCCGGGCTGCGGCCTTGCACCAGCTCGAGGAGGAAGGTCGCCGCCGGGCCGAGCAGGCGCGCGCCATTGCGGAATTGTCAGCGGCGGCAGAGGCGCGCAAAGCGAGCCCGGCCAGCAGCACAGTGGCTCCTCATCCGGTGAGACCAGCCCGAGAAAGCTGGGCAGACGAGCACGAGAAACCATACGTCCGGCCGTATGCTCTTGGCAGATCGCACGCCGAGGACCGGATCGAAACCCGCAGCCCCGGCATCACGCGGGTCACCGTTCTCCTCGTCATGGAGCCTGGCCGGCGCGGCATCCGTCGCTTCAACAAAACGGCAGATCCGATCCTTTGTGTTGGGGCCGGGTGCTACATCAGCAACGGCGCGGGCGCACCTTCGCAAGTCATGAGGCGGGCAAAAGCGTTCGGGCCGGTCGTGGCCATCGGCTTGCGCGCCGGCAAGTGCAGCCGTTCGCTCACCTGCGTCTTCCGCAGCGTCGACCTCGAGCGGCCGCGGAGCGAGGTTCAGCCCATCGATCTCCGCATCCTGCGCCACGACCGCCGCAAGCCCAGCATCGTCATGGCGGACCCGACCTGCCGGACCGATGGCAAACGCCTGACCTGCAGCCGCACGGTCGTCGCCGACGACTACAGAATGTGGATCGTGCCGGAGAGTGTCGCCGAGCGCGCCGGCGCCGTGGCGCTCGAGTCTGCCGTACTCAACGGGCTCCGCGGTGACGGCAACGTGGCCCGGGCAGGGAGCGGTTGACTACTGCTTCTCGGTTTCCGCGAGCTGCCCGATGACATCGCAGAGGAGGTTCAAGTCTTCCGGCCGCGACAGCCTGTGATCGCCATCCGGCACGGCCGTCACCCGCGTCCATCCCCCGGTGAGATTTTTCTCCAGCTCGACCGTGTGCTGCCAAGGCACGTCGGGGTCCTGCAATCCATGCAGGATGTGCACGGGCCGGCCGGGATCCCAAGCTTGGCGGCCGATGAGATGCTTGCGACCTTCTTCGATCAACTCCCGTGTGATCGGGTAAGGCTCGCCATAGGCGGACGGCCGCAACCAGACCCCCTTCTCCGTGATCTCCCGCTTCACGTCCTCCGGAAACTCTTTCCACATCAGCTCTTCGGTCATGTCCCAGGCCGGCGCGATCAGCACCAGAGCCTTGATGCGCGATGCCTCCTCTGGTGCCTCGGCCATGAGTTGCCGCAGCAGGAGGAGGGCGATGTAGCCGCCCATGCTGGAGCCGATGACGATCACTGGCCCCTCGGTCATCTGGGTGAAGACAGCGCGCGTCTCCTCCAGCCAGCGGCCGACCGTGCCGTCCTCGAACCGCCCCTCCGACTGCCCGTGACCGCTGTAGTCGAAGCGCGTGCAGGCGAGCCCCTTCTCGCGTGCCCACTCGCTCAGCGCCGTGGCCTTCGTGCTCACCATGTCCGACTTGAAGCCCGGCAGCCAAAGGAGTCCCGGCGGGCGGCCTGCGTCCCGTAGAACTGCAATGCGGCGCCGGTCCGCGCCCGTCCCAACGTCGAGGTGTTGCGTCTTGGAGTCGGGCATCCTACTGAGGTCCTTCCATTCCCAACGGGGCCGTTCGTGCCGGAGCATCGTCCGACCATACTGCAGATCATCCCGCGCCTCGACACCGGCGGCGCTGAGCGCACCACGATCGAGATGACGCAGGCCATCATCGCAGCCGGTGGGCGGGCGCTCGTCGTCACGGAAGGCGGCCGCATGCTGCCGCAAGTGGCCGAGGCCGGCGGCGAGGTCATCACTCTCAACGCGGGCACAAAAAATCCGTTGTCGATGCTGGCCAACGCCCGCCGGCTCCAACGTCTGGTCCAACGGGAGAAGGTCGACCTGCTGCATGCCCGCAGCCGCGCCCCCGCTTGGAGCGCCCTCGTCGCGGCCCGCCTCTGCGGTCGGCCACTCGTCACGACCTATCATGGCGCCTACGCCGAAAAGGGCGCGGCCAAACGCACGTACAACAGCATCATGGCGCGCGGCGACGTGGTGATCGCCAACTCGCACTACACGGCGCGCCTGATCCAGTCCCGTTACGGCACGCCTGCCTCGCGCATCCGGGTCATCCACCGTGGAATAGACGAAGCGAGCTTTGATCCGGAGAAGGTCTCAACAGACCGGGTGGACCGGCTTCGGGCGCAGTGGGGCGTTGAGGCCGGACAGCGGATCGTGCTCCACGCAGCCCGCTTGACGGGCTGGAAAGGGCAGAGCGTCGTCATTGCCGCAGCGGCCCGCATCGTCCAGCAGCACGGTCCCGATGGCGATTGGGTCGTCATTCTCGCTGGGGACGCACAGGGCCGGTCCGACTACGTGGAGGAACTAATGCAGCAGATCGCCCGGGACGGGCTGGCAGGCCGCGTGCGACTGGTCGGTCACGTCGACGACATGCCGGCCGCCTATCTCGCGGCGCACGTTGCCGTGGTTGCATCGACAGAGCCGGAAGCCTTCGGCCGCGCAGCCGCGGAGGCAGAGGCGATGGGGTGCCCCGTGATTGCAACCGACATCGGCGCTGCCCCGGAGACGGTCAAAGCAGAGCCGCTAGTTGCAGCATCGGAGATCACCGGCTGGCTGGTCCCGCCTGCTGACATCGACCGCCTGGCACACTATATGCGTCTCGCTCTTACGCTGACGGATGGCGAACGGGCGAAACTTGGGCAGCGCGCTCGCGTTCATGTCACGCAGTCGTTTTCCTTGAAGGCCATGCAGAAGGCTACGTTGTGCGTCTACGACGACTTGCTTGGGACCCGCATGACCGAAGTATGGTCCGAAACAAAGCCGTATTCGAGACGCAGTGCTGACGCTTGACTTGGGCCACGACTTTCCCGATCTTCGCCTTCCAGGACAGCCGGTGGACGCATCCGCGCCCGCCGCTTTCAGCGTAAGCTCTACGAGTAGGACCGAGGCAAACCAGGGAGACTGAACATCCGCCGACCAATGGTTAGGGGCGCGCCGGAGCGCGAGCCCACAGGCCCAAGGATCAACGAGGCGATCCGGGCCAGAGAGGTGAGACTGATCGATGAAAACGGGCAGAACCTGGGCATTGTAAGCCGCTTCGAGGCACTCGAGCGCGCCAGTGCCGCAGGGCTTGATCTTGTAGAGGTGTCTCCGGACGCCAACCCGCCCGTGTGTAAAATTCTCGACTTCGGCAAGTTCAAGTATCAGGAACAGAAGAAGGCTGCCGAAGCGCGCAAGCACCAGAAAATCGTCGAAGTCAAGGAGATCAAGATGCGCCCGAGCATCGATGATCACGACTACGACGTGAAGATGCGGTCCATAAAGCGGTTCTTCGACGAGGGCGACAAGGTGAAGATCACCTTGCGGTTCCGCGGCCGCGAAATGGCCCACCAGCATATCGGCTATGACCTTTTGCAGCGCGTCAAGGCTGACCTCGGCGACCTTGCCAAGGTGGAGGCCGAGCCCCGCCTCGAGGGCCGCCAGATGGTGATGGTCCTGGCGCCGCGCTGATTGACCGGAGCGGCTTGCGCTGGCCGCTCCTTTCGGACTATAAGCGAGCCGAGCCGCCCGGCGGGGCATGCCGTGGCGGCTCCATTACGTTTGCACGAACAGATTGTCACCGCCGCACACCAGGGCCAGTGGCCGCCGGGTGTGATCGTCTCGTGAGAGCCAGGACGCGGTGCGACCAACGAGAGAAATGGAGCAAGCAAAATGCCCAAGCTGAAGACGAAAAGCAGCGCAAAGAAGCGCTTCAAGATGACCGCGACCGGCAAGGTGAAGGTTCAGGCGCAGGGCAAGCGCCACGGCATGATCAAGCGGACGGCGAAGTTTATCCGCAACGCGCGCGGCACCATGGTGCTGAGCGACAGCGACGCGAAGATCGTCAAGAAGTACATGCCATACGCTCGCTGAACCGATCGATCGGACACCAAAAGCCTCGATCCGATTCCAATCCCTTCATCTGACGGAGCACGACAATGCGTGTCAAACGCGGCACCGTAGGCCACGCGAAGCACAAGAAGGTTCTCAAAGCCGCCAAGGGCTATTACGGCCGGCGCAAGAATACGATCCGTGTCGCCAAGCAGGCGGTGGAAAGGGCGCAGCAGTACGCCTATCGCGATCGCAAGCGGCGCAAGCGCACATTCCGGGCCCTTTGGATCCAGAGGATCAACGCCGCTGCCCGCGAGCTCGGCACCACCTACGGCCAGTTCATCAACGGACTGAACAAGGCTGGTATCGAGGTCGACCGCAAGATACTGGCGGACATCGCAGTACGGGATTCCGAAGCGTTCAAGGCACTCGTCGAACAGGCGAATGCGGCCGCGCGAGCATCCGCTTCGGCGGCATCGGCCTGAGAATACCGGGCACACTTCTTTGGCCTCTTCCATGGGAAGAGGTCGGTCCGCGGGGCCGGGAGAGCGGTTAAACGGCTGCAATCCCAGAGCCCCCTTCACCCCGACCCTCTCCCTACGGGGGAGCGGGAGAACCGGAGCGAGCACAACTCTGGTTCGGATTGATTGCGGGGGCAGAGGCAGACGATGGCGACATTCCCCGAACTCGAGAAGCTCCAGTCCGAGCTGCTGAACCAGATCGAGGCCGCGACCGATTTGGCCGAGCTCGAGCGAGTGCGGATCGCCGCGCTCGGGAAGAAGGGCAGCATCTCCGAGCAGATGGCCAAGCTCGGGTCGTTGCCGGCCGACCAGCGGCGGGCGTTCGGGCAGGCCACGAATGCCGTGAAGGCAGCCGTCTCCAATGCTCTCGAATCGCGCAAAGCGGAACTGGAAGCGGCGGCAATCGAAAAGCGCCTCGCCACGGAGCGAGAGGACATTACCCTGCCGGTCCGGCTCGGACCGCTGGCTGAGGGCCGCATCCATCCGGTCTCGCAAGTGTTCGACGAGGTCATCGAGATCTTCGCCGACATGGGCTTCTCGGTCGCCGAAGGTCCCGACATCGAGACGGACGACCTCAACTTCACCAAGCTCAATATCCCGGAGGAGCACCCCGCGCGGCAGGAGCACGACACCTTCTACCTGCGTGACGGTGGCTCAGACGGCCCGCGGATGCTGCTGCGCACCCACACGAGCCCGGTACAGATCCGGACCATGCTGAGCCAGAAGCCGCCGATCAGGATCATCGCGCCCGGGCGCGTCTACCGCTGCGACAGCGACCAGACGCACACGCCGATGTTCCATCAGATCGAGGGTCTGGTTATCGACGAGACCACCCATTTGGGCCATCTCAAATGGTGCCTGGAGGAGTTCTGCAAGGCGTTCTTCGAGGTGGAGGAGGTGAAGATGCGCTTCCGCGCCTCGCACTTCCCGTTCACCGAGCCGTCGATGGAGGTGGACATCGACGCCGCCGCTATCGGCAAGCCGGGGCAGTGGCTCGAGATCCTCGGGTCGGGCATGGTGCATCCGAACGTCATCCGCAATTGTGGGCTCGATCCGGACGTCTATCAGGGCTTCGCCTTCGGCATGGGTCTCGACCGTATCGCCATGCTCAAATACGGCATCCCGGACCTGCGCGACATGTTTTCCGCTGACCTGCGCTGGATGAAGCACTACGGTTTCCTCGCCGTCGATGTGCCGACGCTGGCCGGCGGACTGTCGTCCTGACAATGCCGCTCATCTTCGGATCCGGGTAACTTTCCTCACCCTGACCCGGTAAGATGCAGGCTGGTCTGGCCTCCGTTCTCGCCTCCGTCGGGGCCTCTATGGCACTGCAATTCTGGTCCGGCCGTGCGGGGGGATACCGTTGCGGCATCGGCTTGAAGGGGCGCCGAGATGCTTGCAGTCCTGAACACCACGCCCGCCGTGCTGGTCGCAATCGCCATCGCGGCCCTGATGATCGCGGCGTCGGTGTTCATCATCTTCTATCACGACCGCAAGCACGAAGAGCTCGACCAGTGGGTCGACTTCTCGCTCAGCCGCGAGACGCTGCGCAATGCGGCCATGTACTACCGCTTCATGGCCGTCTCGATGCTGGTGTTCTACGTATTCTTCACGATCAGCTGTCTGCTGCTGCAGGCCGAAGGCCACCTCATCTTTTCCGACGGCAAGGAGCCGATCTACGCGGGGCCCATCGGCACATCGCTCTTTGCCATCGATCTCGTCCTGCGGGGCGGGTTTTTCGACATCATGGAGCACTTCGACCTGGGCGTGTCGCCGATCGCGATGAACCGGAAGCTTTTCTGGTTCGTCATCTATGCCTTCGTCTTCCGCATGTTCTACGCGGTGACGCTCATCAAGATCGCCATCTCGTTCATCTGGATTCACGGGAAGATCCGGATGGCGCGCCAGGTGTTCAGGACGAGCAGCAGCCAGCTTCGCCTCTTCGAGTGACCTGCCCCTTGGCGGCCGGCACGCAAAAGGGGTAAGACGCACACGCCAAAACAGCCCCGGGCCGACCGGGGGATAGTCAAACCCGCGGGACGAATTACGAAATGAAATTCACGCTGTCCTGGCTCAAGGACCATCTCGATACCAACGCTTCCCTGGAGGAGCTCGCCGACCGGATGTCTGCGATCGGCCTCGAGGTGGAAAGCATTGACAATCCCGCGGAGAAGCTGGCCCCCTTTACCATCGCGCGCGTGATCGAGGCCAAGCAGCATCCGAATGCGGACCGCCTGCGCGTCTGCCAGGTGGAAATCGCGCCGGGCCAAGCCCCCGTCGAGGTCGTCTGCGGCGCGCCGAACGCTCGCACAGGCATGATCGGCGTGTTTGCGCCGCTCGGCTCGTACATCCCGGGCACGGGCATCACGCTGGACAAGCGTCCCGTTCGCGGCGTGGTGTCCAACGGCATGCTCCTCTCCGAGCGCGAGCTGGAGCTGTCGGATAATCACGAGGGCATCATCGAGCTAGACCCCGCCCTCGGCGAGCACGTCGGGCAGCGCTACATCGACGTCGTCGGACTCAATGACCCGGTGATCGAGGTCAAGCTGACCCCCAACCGCCCTGACTGCACGGGCGTGCGCGGCATCGCCCGCGATCTGGCCGCCGCCGGTCTCGGCACCTTGAAGCCGGAGCCCAAGCTCGGTCCCGTCGAGGGGAGCTTCGCCTGCCCGATCGAGATCAGGCTCGAGTTCACGCCCGAGACCGCGGATGCCTGCCCCGTATTCGCGGGACGTCTCGTCAAGGACGTGAAAAACGGGCCTTCGCCGGCGTGGATGCAGAACCGCCTCAAGGCGTCTGGCCTCCGGCCGATCAGCGCCCTGGTCGATGTAACCAACTACATTTCGCTCGACCGCGGCCGCCCGCTCCACGTCTACGACGCGGACAAGCTCAAAGGCGCCATCCGGGCGCGGCTCGGGCGTCCGGGTGAGCGCTTCCTGGCGCTCGACGGCAAGGAATACGAGGTCGACGAGACCATGTGCGTGATCGCCGACGAGAGCGGCCCACTCGGTCTCGGCGGCATCATCGGCGGCGAGAGCAGCGCGTGCACGGAGGAGACCACCAACGTCTTCATCGAGAGCGCCTACTTCGATCCGCTCCGCACCGCTGCCACTGGCCGCAAGGCCGGCGTGCAGACGGACGCGCGCTACCGGTTCGAGCGCGGCGTCGATCCGGCCTATGTCATACCGGGCCTTGATTATGCGACCGACCTGATCCTGAAACTCGCAGGCGGCAAGCCGTCAAAGCGGCTCGTTGCGGGAACACCGCCCGAAGGTCGCAAGAGCATCGCGTTCGACTTCCGCCGCATCGCGCGCCTGACCGGCCTTGCCGTCAAGGATTCCGAGAGCCGAAAGGTGCTCTCCGATCTCGGCTTTGTCGTCGAGGGCAAGGGTCCGGAGGTGCAGGTCACGACGCCGAGCTGGCGTCCGGACATTGGCGGGCGTGCGGATCTCGTCGAGGAGGTCGTCCGCATCATCGGCCTCGACAAGGTGCCGTCGACGCCCATCCCACGTACGCACGGCGTGACGCGCATGGTTCTGACGGAAGCGCAACGGCGTGCGCGCCGCGCTCGCCGCGTCCTGGCCGGCCGCGGGCTCGTGGAGGCGATGACCTGGTCGTTCATCCCGCGCCCGCAGTCGGAGCTGTTCGGCGGCGGCTCGGAGGCGCTGGAGCTCGCCAATCCGATCTCGGTCGAGATGTCCTCCATGCGGCCATGCCTCCTGCCGGGGCTGCTTTCGGCCGTGCAGCGCAACCGCAATCGCGGGCTGCCTAACCTGGGTTTGTTCGAGCTCGGAAACGCCTACCGTGGCATTCGGCCGGAGGATCAGATCCAGATCGCGGCCGGCGTCCGCGCCGGTGCGGCGCGGCTCTGCGGAGAGGGCCGGCACTGGGACGCGCCGGCTCAGGAAGCCACCGTGTTCGATGTGAAGGCCGACGTCTTCGCGACGCTGGCGGCGCTCGGCATCGATCCGAACCGCGCGCAAATCGCCCGCGAGGCCCCGGCCTGGTATCACCCGGGCCGCTCAGGAGTCCTGCGGCTGGGCCCGAAGAACGTGCTCGCCCACTTCGGCGAGATTCATCCGAGCACACTGGCCGAGCTGGACGTGGCGGGCCCCGTCCAGGCGTTCGAGATTTTCCTGGATGCGTTGCCGCCCGAGAAGCGCAAGTCTCGCGCCCGCCCGCCGATGGTGGCGGCGGACCTGCTACCGGTGCGCCGCGACTTCGCCTTCGTGCTCGACGAGTCGGTGCCGGCAGGCGACGTGGTGAAGGCCGCGGCCGGGGCGGACAAATCGTTGATCGCCGATGTCTCGGTATTCGACGTGTTCAGTGGCAAGAGCCTGGGGGCCGGCAAGAAGTCGGTGGCGATCGAGGTCACTTTGCAGCCGCGCGAGCGCACGTTGACGGACTCTGAAATCGAGGCCGTCGCGAAGAAGGTGATCTCCGAAGTCAAGCGCGTGACCGGCGGCGAGATCCGCGGCTGAGCAGAAGCCCCGATTCTCGCCCGTCCCGCCCTTCAGCTTTGTTGAATCGATTTGCGACGGGTCGCGGGCTTCTTGCGGCTTCTCTTGCTGGCTGATCCTCCGGCTGGCGCCGCGGCGGCTTCGGAGTGGCCGTAGCCGGCCATGGCGGCGCGGGTCTCCTCGATCTGCGCGTCGTTCAGCAGCACCGGTCCACCGATCTGAAGACTCAGGACGTATTGCTTGGCGAGCGTCTCGAGCTCCACGGCAAGCCACATGGCTTTCTCCAGCGTCGGCCCCAAGGTCAGCATGCCGTGGTTGGCCAGCAGACAGCCATTCCGGCCCTCGAGGGCCGCGAGCGCTCTATCCGACAGCTCTTGCGTGCCGAAGCGCGCGTATTCCGAGCAGCGCACATCTCCGCCTCCGAACACAGCGACCATATAGTGGCAGGCCGGAATGCCCCGGCGCGTCATCGCCAGCGCCGTCGCGTAGGTGGAGTGCGCGTGGACGACGGCGCCGGCTTCTGGCCGGGCGCGGATGATGTCCAAATGGATGCGCCATTCGGACGATGGCCGCAGCGGTCCGCGGTAGGACCCATCCGACCGACTGAGCGGCATCGCGGCGATCATGTCCGGGGTCATGCTGTCGTAGGGAATGCCCGATGGTGTAATCAGCATCTCATCGCCGTGGCGCACGGAGATATTGCCGGAGGTGCCCTGGTTGAGACCGATGGCATTCATCCAGCGGCAGTGATCGATGATGGACTGGCGGAGCTGGTTTTCGCGCTTGGTCATGAATTCTTCGATGGGAACGGCTGGGTTGTTTGAGCGCCTGTTCTTAATACAGCTTTCAGGACGCCTCTAATCTGTGGCGCCGAGGACCCAGCGTACCGCCAATCACCCTCGTGGGACCGCGCTCATGATTCGCGATGCATCTCAAGCATGATACGATTCCGTCGCTTCGGAATTACAAACGGCGGGCGAGCGGAATGACATTCAAGACTGGCGCCTTTCTTTCGGCGGCACTGGCCGCGGCACCAATTTCGACCGCTCTGGCCGGCGGCGATGGACCCTATGTCAACGCCGACGTCTATCCGCTCGCTATCGTCAGCACCTACGATCTGGCGAAAGATGCGTTCGTCTCCACGACCGCGCTTTATCTGGCGCTGAATGGCGACCTGGCGCGGGACGGCTTCGCTGTCAGGCTGGCCGGCAGCATGGAGTCGTACAGCTACGATCGAGGGCCGATTGAAATCGACGGCGATGCCTGGGCCGCCGATGCGATGATTGGCTATCGCTGGTTCCGCGGTGATCTTGTCTCCGGGATCTTCCTCGGTGCCGAGCATCAGGACCACGATCTGTCGCCGAACGACCTCTTGAATCCCGTGCGAGGGGACGAAACGGGCTTCAAGGTCGCGTTCGATGTCAAGAAGCTCGCGTCGGCCTACTCGCCATTCTACGCCGACCTCGCCGCGAGCTATTCGACGGCTTTCGACACCTATCAGGTCGACGGCCGTGTCGGTTTTGCCGTCGACCGCTTCGTCATCGGACCAGAGGCTTGGTTCCTTGGCGACGAGTCGACCGATGTGCAGCGCGTCGGCGGATTCCTGAAAACCGAGCTCCCGCCACTTCTGTTCACCGGCACGACAACCGAGCTGACGCTCTCGGCCGGATATCAGTTCGTCGATGATGACCACGGAGCATCGACCTTCGGCGACGAGGGCGCCTACGGCAGCCTGAGGATGACGACCCTCGTCGGGCGGAGCTTCTTCGACGCGCTCCGCTAGAGCTTTTCCGATTCAGGCGGAAACGCCAACAGCAGGCACCCGCTTCACCTCTCCCATGGGGAGAGGTCGGCCCGAAGGGCCGGGTGAGGGGCTGCAACAATCGCCACCGGCGGAACCCCCTCACACCGACCCTCTCCCCACCATGGAGAGGGAGATTGGGCGCGAGCTTGACTTGGCGTGCTTCTGTCCAAATCGGAGATGCGCTAAGCGATCTCCGCCTACTTGGCGGATATCTGGTTGACCTCGGCGATCTCATCCGGGGTCAATTTCCATGTTGCCGCCTGGACGTTCTGCGCCACCTGCTCGGGCTTCGTCGCGCCGGCGATCACGCTGGCAACGACTGGCTGGCAGACCAGCCAACTGAATGCCAGGTCCAGCAGCGTGTGGCCGCGCGCCTCGGCAAACTCGGTCAGGCGATCAACGATCGCGAAGTTCTCCTCCGTCAGATACTCCCCGGCGCGCTGCGTCATGACGGCGAAGCGCGTGTCCGGCGGCGGGGCCTGATCGCGCTTGTACTTGCCGGTCAGCATGCCCGAAGCGAGCGGGAAATAGGGCAGCAGGCTCAGCCCGTAATGCTGCATGGCCGGGATCAGGTGGCGCTCGTGATCACGGACCAGCAGACTGTACTCGTCCTGGCACGATATGAACCGGTTCAAGTTCAGATAGCGCGCAGTCCACTGTGCATCGGCGACCTGCCAGGCGGGCAGATTCGAGCAGCCGATGTAGCGCACCTTGCCGTCCCGGACGAGGTCGTCGAGCGCGCGCAGCGTTTCCTCGATCGGCGTGTGCGGATCTGCCCGGTGGAGCTGATAGAGATCGATCCAATCGGTCTTCAGCCGCCGCAGGCTGTCCTCCACGGCCCGCATGATGTAGCGCCGCGAAGCCCCCACCAGTCCCCGGTCCGGATCCATGGGCATCCCGAACTTCGTGGCCAGCACAATGTCCTTGCGGCGATTCCCGAGGATTTCACCGAGAATGGTCTCCGATCCGCCTTTGTTGCCGTAAGTGTCGGCGGTGTCGAAAAGCGTGATCCCGAGGTCGAGCGCTTTGTGAACCACCGCACGCGAGCCTTCGAGGTCGATGCGCATGCCAAAGTTGTTGCACCCCAGCCCAACCACTGAGACCTGCAGACCCGACGGCCCAAGATTGCGCTGTTCCATTGGCACCCTCCGTTCGAGCTGCGCAAGAAAGCTCACCCAACAACGCCGACCTGCCGGGCTGGTTCAGACAGTCACGATGCGAAGGGCCGGAGCCGATGGGCGCTGTCGGCATTGACTGCCCCCGGCGGCACCTTGCCCTGCAGAATCTCGCGAGCTTGCGCCGCTGTTTCGAGCGCCTGCCCCTCGATGCCTTCTGGTGTGAGGCCACCCATGTGCGGTGTCGCGATGACGTCGGGGCGGCGCGCCAGGTGAGGTGAGGGCATCTGATCCGGTGCCCGGCCGACGTCGAGCGCAGCGCCGGCAATCCAGCGCTCGTCGAGCGCACGCTCGAGTGCCGCTTCGTCGATCAGATTGCCGCGGCTGAGGTTCACGAGGTAAGCGGTGGGCTTCATGGCCCGGAGCTGCGGCTCGCCGATCAGGTTTTCCGTCTCCTCCGTGGCGACGGCGAGCGGCACCACGAAGTCGGCCCGACGCAACAGCTCGTCCAGCTGAACCTGCTCGATGCCCTCCCTCTCGACCTTCACGTAGGGATCGTTGACGAGCACCGTCATGCCGAACGCCAACAGAAGCTCCGCCACGTTTCGTCCGAGAGGGCCGTAACCGATGATGCCGGCAACGCTGCCGTGAAGCTGCCGCCCCATCAGCGCTTGCGCCGTCTCGCCAGACCGGTACGCCATCACCATGTCCGGGATACGCCGGGCGATGCTGATCATGTGGCCGACGACGAGCTCGCTGACCGCCGGCACCCACGTACGGCTGGCATGCGTGACAAGCACGCCAGCCTGGCTCGCGGCAGGAACGTCGACGTTGCGGATATCGACGGCCACGCGGAGGAAGGCGACGAGGTCCGGCAGTTGGCCGAATATCTCGCCGTATCCGGGCGTGTTGCGATCACTGACGATAATCTGCGCGCCCTTCGCCGCCTGCACCAGCCCTGCGGCATCGAGCGGCTCATCCGCCTCATGCAGGACGACATCGCCAAGCGCCCGCAACTCCGCGAGCGCTCTGTCTCCGTAGTAGTTCCGGCGCATCTCCGGCGTGTGCGTCAGCAGAATGCGAGGTTTGGTCATGGGAAACAGCGGGCCTCTCGCATGCTGGCGGCTTCAGCTCCAGATCTGATCGGTGTCACCGTCGAACTCCGCGCTGCAATAGGGACCACCCTGGTAGAAATCGCCTATCGGATCTGGCGGCAGCTTCGCCTGCTCGGCCATGGCTTCTTCCAGGAAATCCTCGGCGCGGCCGGTCGGACGATAGCCGTACTTGAATGCAACCGAATTGTCCCACCAGGACCGCTCATTGTTCGAGGCCCCGTACATCACCTCGTAACGCAGGTCAGGATGCTCCAGCCCGATGCGGATGAGCTGCACGAGGTCGGAAGGCTTGATCCAGATGGAGAGCCGCCGCTTGTCCAGCGGCTTTTCGCCGACGTTGCCGATGCGGATCGAGAGCACGCGCATGCCATGCTTATCGGCATAAAGTGACCCCAGGCCCTCTCCGAAAATCTTGCTGACGCCGTAGCGGCTGTCTGGCCGCGGAACGACGTCGACGCCGATCCGCTGGACGCGCGGATAGAACCCAATGGCGTGGTTCGACGAGGCGAAGACGACGCGCTTCACGCCCTTTCGGCGAGCCGCCTCGAACAGGTTATAGCAGCCGATGATGTTCGATTGCAGAATGGTCTCCCACGGCCCCTCGACCGAAAAGCCGCCGAGGTGAATGATGCCGTCGATTCCTTCGCAAGCGCGCTCGACGCTTGCAATGTCAGCCAACTCGGCAGGAACGAACGTCTCATTGGGCTGAAGCTCTTTCGGCTCCTTGACGTCGCTCAGCACGATTTCGGGGTAAATGGGAGCCACGAGCGGACGGATCATCGTGGCGATGCCACCCGCCGCTCCGGTCATCAAAACACGCTTCATGGGCTCGTCTCCTCTTTGCCAGCTTGGATGACTGCCCCATCTGCCGTCCTCAATCAACAGCCGACTGCCGCTCAGCGAGGCGGCGATAGCGAGAAAGGCTGCGGTTCAGGTGTAGCCGCATGGCCCGCCGCGCCGCGGGCGCATCGCCGTTCCGTATCGCTTGGAAAATCCGTGTGTGCTCGCTCTGAATGCGCCGCAGGTAATGTTGCTGATCACGCGGCGTATCGAGCGATGCACGGACGCTCTGGCGCGGGATGATATGCCGGCCGAGGAAATCCAGGAACTTGCTGAACTTCGGGTTGCCACTCGCCGCCGCCACGGCGCTGTGGAATGCAAAATCCTCACTCACGGCAAACTCGCCCTTTTCGAGCGCGGCGTCGATGGCCTCGAGCGCGGCTTCCACATCGGCGACCTGGTTTGGCGTCGCCCGTTCGGCAGCCAGTGCAGCAGCCTCGACCTCTACGGCCAGCCTGAGCTCCATGACGTGAAGGACATCGTCGATCGAGCTCAGCCCCTCGAGGTTGATGCGAAACGGGATGCTGCTCGCATCGGCGACGAAAACCCCGGCGCCCTGGCGCGAAATCACGAGACCTTCCGCCCGGAGTGCTGACACAGCTTCCCGGATAACGGTCCGGCTCACGCCCAAGGCAGCCATGAGTTCATGCTCGGTGGGGAGCCGCGTTCCAGGAGGCAGGCGCCCGCTACGGATCTCCACAGCAATCTGCTCGACGACCTCCAACGTCAGATTGCGCGCCGGCCGCAGCCTCCGCATAAGTGCCAGCTTGTCACCACGAGGTGACGGTGATACGTTTTCAAGTTGTCGGATCATCCTACAACTTACTTAACACTGGTCCGACCGCACTGCAAGGCGCACAGCGCGAAGAACGTATTCGGAGGAGCGGCCAGACCCGGATATCCCATATTCCATTCGCCAGATCAGCCGGAGTTTCTTCGGCCAAGAGCATCAAATCACTCAGGAGGAAGCGCGAATGAACAGACGTGAAGTCATCAAAATCGGTATTGCCTCTGTGGCGACTACCGGCCTCGGCGCTGCGGGCGGTTTTTCCGCGTTGGCGCAGAACAAGATCGTCCTCAAAGCATCCGACGTTCACCCGCTCGGCTATCCCACGGTCGAAGCCGTCGTCCGCATGGGCAAAAAGCTCGAAGCTGCAACGAACGGGCGAATTTCGGTGCAAATGTTCCCCGCCATGCAGCTTGGCGGCGAGAAGGAAATGATCGAGCAGGCTCAAGTCGGTGCCCTGCAACTGGCTCGCATCAGCGTCGGCCCGGTAGGCACCGTCGTCAAGGAGCTCAACGTCTTCAATATGCCCTTCGTTTTCCGTGACGAAGAGCATATGCGCAAGGTCATCGATGGCGAGATCGGCCGGGAAATGCTGGACAAGATTTCGTCCAACCCCGCCACCAAATTGATCGGCCTTTGCTGGATGGATTCCGGCACACGGAACATCTACACGAAGCAGCCCATCCGTAAGCCCGCGGATCTCGCCGGCATCAAAATTCGTATGATGGGTAACCCGATCTTCGTGGACACTCTGAATGCCATGGGCGGCAATGGAATTTCGATGGGATTCAGCGAGCTCTACACCGCCATGCAGACGGGCGTTGTCGATGGCGCCGAAAACAACCCACCGACTTTCGTCACCCATAATCACCATCAGATTGCCAAATATTACTCGCTCACCGAGCATCTGATCATTCCCGAGATTCTCGTTTTCTCGCGCGTGACCTGGGAGAAGCTGTCGAAAGAGGATCAGGATCTCATCAAGAAGTATGCCGCCGAGGCGCAGCAAGAGCAGCGGAAGCTCTGGGATGAGATGGTTCAGAAGTCGATGGAGAAGCTCAAGGAGGCTGGCGTCACCATCGTGTCGGACGTCGACAAGCAGGCCTTCCGCGATGCTGTTAAGCCGGTCTATGACAAATACGGCGCGGATTTCGCAGATTTGATGAAGCGAATCCAGGCTGTTCAGTAAGAACAAGCCCGCCTTCCGCCCAATTTGAGCCGGCGGAGGCGCGCTCGCCACAGCTGCAGCGAAGAGAGTCCCAGGGCTCTCGTCATCTCGGCCTCTCCTTCATCGGAATCGGATTGCATGTTCGCTTACTACGTGAGGGCGATGGACGTC
>DASVDU010000102.1:0-4906 GCA_036380915.1 Hyphomicrobiaceae bacterium
GTGCCGACCGTAGTGATGGTTTCATGCAACCCGGCGACTGCGGGGCGAGATGCGCGCATTCTGATCGATGGTGGCTACCGGCTCGAGTCCCTCACGCCCATCGACCAGTTTCTCTACTCGGCACACCTGGAGCTGGTGGCCGTCTTCCGGCGCTGACCGCTATTCCGCCTGGGCCAATAGCCGATCGACCCATTCCGGCACGATCCGAGTCGCCGGCCCGTGGATCGCCTCGGCGAACAGGCTGACGCCTTCCGACGGTTCGAGGTTCAGCTCTACGGTATGCGCGCCAGTTGCGCGGGCCTCGCGCACGAACCCGGCCGCGGGGTACACCGTGCCGCTCGTGCCGATCGACGCGAACAAATCGGCCTCGGCGATGAGCTCGTAGATCTCGTCCATGCGGTAGGGCATCTCGCCGAACCAGACCACGTCGGGGCGCATGCCGCCGGGTTTCCCGCACCCAGGGCACACCACATCGACCGACAGGTCATCGCTCCACGGATGGCGCGCCTCGCAGCGCGCGCAAAGCGCCTTCAACAGCTCGCCGTGCATATGAATGAGCCGCCGCGAGCCTGCGGCTTCATGCAGCGCATCGATGTTCTGCGTGACGATGGTGACCACGCCGGGATACTCCCGCTCCAGCCGGGCCAGCGCCCGATGAGCGGCATTCGGCGCGACGTCCCGAAGCCCGCGCCGCCGTTGATTGTAGAAGTCGTGGACTTTGGCGGGATCGCGGGCGAAGGCCTCGGGCGTCGCCACTTCCGTCAGGTCGTACTTGCTCCAGATGCCGTCCTTGTCGCGGAAGGTGGCGAGCCCCGACTCGGCGGACAGGCCGGCTCCGGTGAGAATGACGATGCGCTCGTATCGGGCCATGCAAGCCTCTTTCGTGCACGCGACTGAAAATGTCCACGTAGGGAAGTTCCTGGCGCTAGGCAAATGGTTCAAGGTGGAGCAGGCACTGGTCCGATTGCGGCCGCGGACGCGTGTTACAACATCAGATCCGATCGGCAACGAGGGAGGCGAAGATGAGCGGCGCGCTTGGCATGTCGGCACAACTCGCCAGCAACGCGATCCGCTTCGGCTGGTACTACGGCCTCAATCAGCTGCTCGACCGCCGGGCACGGCGGCTCAGCGCGCGCCCGAGCTATCGGCCCGAGCGCCCGGTGCCGACGCGGCAAGAGCTTCTGGCCGATCTCGGCCGGCTGTTCCTAGAGGATGCGGCCCGTGTCCGCGACGGAATCTATCCGGCCGGCGAAGAGATGCCGGGCACGGTGGCCGACTACTTCACTCGCCTTCGGGAGCTGATAAGCGATCTTCCCGCCGCATTGGAGCGGCGGGCGAGCCACGACGCCACGAGCGCCCGCGCCCAGCCGGACGCCGATAGCGTGCCGGAGTACTACGCGCAGGATTTCCACTTCCAGGCGGGTGGCTACCTCAGTGATGGGTCCGCCCGGCTCTATGATCTCCAGGTCGAAACGCTGTTCTACGGCAGCGCCGCCGCGATGCGCCGGGCGGGCCTGGCGCCGATCGCTCATTTCGTGAAAGGGCGCGATCAGCGGAAGCTGGCCCTGCTCGACGTGGCCTGCGGCACGGGGCGTTTTCTGCGTCAGGTCCGCTTGGCGTTTCCGGCCCTGAGGCTGACCGGGCTCGACCTGTCCCGGCCCTATCTTCACGAGGCGGAACGGCATATGCAGGGCCTTCGTCCCGCAAAGCTGATCGCCGCCAATGCCGAGTCTATCCCACTTGCCGATGCCAGCCAGGATATCGTCAGCTGCATCTATCTCTTCCATGAACTGCCGCCCGAGGTGCGCCGGCGGGTAACGGCTGAGATCGCACGCGTCCTGAAGCCTGGCGGACTGCTCGTGTTCATCGACAGTCTCCAGATGGGCGACAAGCCAGGCTGGGATGGCCTGCTGGAAGGATTTCCCGTCCGCTTCCACGAGCCCTATTTCGAGCACTACGCCAGCGATGACCTGGATGGCACGTTCGCCGAGGCGGGGTTGCAGGAGGAAAGCACCTCGCTTTCCTTTCTCTCCAAGGTGATGGTTCGTCGGAAGATGGCAGCCTGAGGCCGTCGGCTCCGGCAGCGCCGCAACACGCTCATGCTTTGCGCTTCCGCGTGCCCGGTATAATGCTGTGCTGCTTGCAATTTCAGGGGGATGTCAGTGTCAGACAACGGCAGTACTTTGAAGCCCGCGGCACAGCGGGTCGCGGTGGCGGCGCGTGCGCTCGGGCTCGACATCGAGGTGCGGACCATGAGCCAGTCGACGCGCACGGCCGAGGAAGCGGCAGCGGCCTGCGGCTGCGCGGTGGGCCAGATCGTCAAGTCGCTGGTGTTCCGTGGGAAAGAAACCGGCAAGCCCTATCTGCTGCTGGTCTCCGGGTCCAATCGCGTGAACGAGAAGGCCGTCGGCAAGATCATCGGCGAAGCACTGCAGCGCCCGGATGCCCATTACGTGCGGGACATCACGGGCTTTGCCATCGGCGGTATTCCGCCGATCGGACATGCAAGCCGCCTCACGACCTACATGGATGGCGATCTTCTCCAGTACGAGGTTGTCTGGGCGGCTGCAGGTACGCCGGAATCCGTATTTCCAGTCGCGCCGGCAGACCTCAGGGACAAGGCGGGCGCAGAGGTCATCGCAGTCAACTGACAGGAGAGCATTGGCTGCAATAAATGAGTGTGCAGCGGAACACGAAGGCCGCAGCGCAGGGCTCCGGGGACACCGGTCACTTCAGCGGAACATACTCGGCCGTGCGCCGCCCGAAGATATCTTCCAGGTTGAAGCGGTAGCCGATCCCGACGGTGTAGATCCAGGGATCGATATCGACTTCGGCGGTGACGGGGGTCCCCTCCCAGGAGGCATCGGTATCGATCCAGGTCTTCTTGATGTCGGCGTTGAGATACCAGCCGTTGGCGATCTCGATGTCGACACCCGCCTGCACAGTGAACCCTAAGGCGTCATCAAGCTTGAGCCGCGCTCCGTTGAGTGGCGCAACGAAATCGCTCCTGCCCTCGTTGAAGAAGTACATGTAGTGAATGCCGGCCCCGATATACGGCTTGAAGCCACCCCAGTGGTCGAAGTGATATTGGAGCGTCAAAGCTGGCGGAATGCTCCAGAAATCGCCGAGATCGACCCCGTTGATGGCCTTTCTGCCCTCCGCCTCGAACTTCGCGGCACAGCAGAGCAACTCCAGCGCGATGTTTGGAGTGAAAAAGTAGGTCAAAGTCAGGGTCGGAACGACGGCCGTGCTGATATCTGCATCAAAGGTTGGCTGCAGGACACCCGCAGCAAAGACATCGGCGCTCGAGTCGGGATCCACCACCCTGCCTTCCACGCGGACCATGAAGTTTCCATACCTATCGCCCGCGAACGCGCCTCCAGATGCGGAGAATGCGAGAATGGCGGCGGTTATGGCCACAACGGAGTTTCTTTTGTCGAGCATTATGCGCCTCCAGTTGATGCTGGCGCCATCTACGCTGGCCCAACTCAGCGAATCGTTTACCTACAACTGTAGGTTGCAATCGCGCAAAAGAGGAATGGCTTCAAGAAGTGAAGACCCTTGTTTGAGCTAGTCACGTCGCTTGTTGCAGGACGGCAACGCAATTTTGGGTTGCGCCATTGGTGACGATGTTTCGGCTGAAGACAATTCAGCGCGCGCCGACTTTCGAGTGGTCGGGCGCGCGCCGTGATGAAAACACGTAAGTGGCGCACGTCTGTCCGGCGCCGTCACTTCAATGCAGCATGCTCCGCAGAACGACCGCCAAAGATGTCCTCCAGGTTGAACCGGTAGCCGATGCCCACGCTGTAGATCCACGGGTCGACGTCGACTTTGGCGGTGAAGTCCGTTCCCTTCCAGGAGGCATCGGTGTCGATCCAAGTCTTCTTGACGTCGGCATTGAGATACCAGCCATCACCAAGCTCGACATCGACGCCTGCCTGCAGTGTGAACCCGAAGGCGTCATCGAACTCGATTCTGCCACCCAGATCGCTTCTGCCCTCGCTGAAAAAGTGGATATATTGAATACCCGCCCCGACATAGGGCTTGAAGCCGTTGAAGTTGTCGAAGTGGTACTGCAGCGTCAGCGCCGGCGGGAAGATCCAGAAGTCGCCCAGATCGACGCCGTCGATAGCTCCTCTCTTGCCTTCCGCCTCCAGCTTCGCGAAGCAGCACAGGAGCTCCACGGCAAGGTTCTTGTTGAAGAAGTAGGTGAGGGTCATCGTCGGGAGGACCTCGGTGTTGACCTCGGCGTCATAGGTCGGCGCCAACCTGCCCCCCGAATAGACGTTGGCACTCGCATCCGGGTCGATCACCGTTCCCTGGATGCGGACCATGAAGTTGCCGTCCTTCCCCCCGGCAAACGCCGTGCTGACCGTGGCCAGCGCCATGCCGGCTGCAAGTGCCACCGCGGCCAAGCTTTTTCTGCCAAGCATCATCCCATCTCCGTCAGTCGGGGCTGCAGTCGCTGATTCCCCCTGAATCAGCAGACACCCCATTTCGGGAACCTGAGCGGAAAAGTGATGCGTCTCAACGAGCTAGGTGGTCGCAGTTACCGAGATGTGCCAGCTTTGCGCGATGATCATCGATGCTTGATGCAGATCAGAGCAACTCCGACGAATCTCTGTATTAATTACAAGCTGAGCCCCTAATGCAGATCGTCCGAATACTGCATTTCTGCTGCGCGCGCGGCGTTTCTCCTGATCAATAGTTTGCCGTCTATTCGCGTTGGTGAGCTCCATCCGATCTGAAGCTGTCGACCATGGCGATGGCGCTCATGTTGAGCAGGCCACGGACGGTGATCGACGGCGTCACGATATGCACGGCCTTTTCCGCTCCGAGGAGCATCGGGCCGAGGACGACCGCTCCGGACACCACCTTCAGCATGTTGAAGGCGATGTTGGCGGCG
>DASVDU010000103.1:0-6412 GCA_036380915.1 Hyphomicrobiaceae bacterium
CCCGGAACGGGACATCCCGGCGCAGGAGCTCTCCCCAGGGCAACCGGCGCGCGCGCTTGTCGAGCTGGGCGAGATGGAGCGCCCGGAAACTGCCGATGCGGACGAGAATCCGGCTCGCGCCACGGATCTCGAGATTGGCACGCCAGACCTCCGGCCAGCCACCTCTGATCGTCACGCCGCCCTTGACCGGGGTGGCCTCAGCGAAGCCATTGGCCCGCGCCTCCTCGCAAAGCACGGATTCCAGCCCCGGCGCGGAGACGAGAAAAATTTCGAAGTCCTCTTCTGCGCTCATGCCGATGGCATACAGGCAAGAGGAGTACCGATCGACATTCTTCTTGCCGCGCATTGCTTGGCGGCTTTCACGGAACAAACCTGTCGACCGCTGGTTGTTTGTTCGACTGCCGCACCTTTCCACGCATTGAATGCTCGTGCGCTGGTCCGCCGTGACCTTTGGGGCGCATCGCCAATCGCGAGCTGCGCCGGCACATTTGTCCAAGGAGCCGCACTTGCGGGCGTTGGTGATGGCGAGAGCCTCAGGCGCCGCCTTGCGGAGGGCTCTCCGATGGGTGCCCTCCATATTGGCGCTGCTCGCTTTGAGCCTTGCTGGATGTTTTTCCCCGGCCTATGGCCAACCGCAACCCCCGCAGGGTGCGCCTCCAGCACAGGTCCAACAACTCATGCAACTGCTGCAGGACCCGGCGGTACGAGCCTGGATTGAGCAGCAGCCGAAAAGTGGATCGCCTCCCGCCGAATTGGCTACGCCCCAAATGACATCCGGAATGATGACCGAGCGGATCGCGAGCCTGAAGCATCATCTCGCGTCGCTGGTTGCCGCTGTACCCCGCCTGCCAGACGAGTTCCGCACTGCCGGCAGCCGCCTCGTCGATGAGCTGCAGGGGCGGAGCACAGCTGAGGTGTTGGTCCTGATCCTCGGGTTCCTCGCCCTTGGAGCCGGAACGGAATGGCTCTTTGGAATGGCCTTGCGTTCTGTCGGCAAGCCGATGGCGGCCTTGCCGCGGAAGACGACCTCAGGGCGGCTGCGGACAATAGGGTTACGCTTCGCGCTCGATCTCGGCGGTCTTGTTATTTTCACCCTCGGGAGCCTGGGGGCCTTTCTCGCATTCAACTGGCCGCCGATCCTCAGCCAGATTGTGGTTGCGTATCTCGTTGCTGTCGTCGTACTGCGGCTCGCTCTGGTCATTGGCCGAGTCCTGCTTGCTCCGCGTTGTGAGCCTCCATCGCAAGCCGACTATTTCCGGCTGATCCCGATGAGTACCGAGCGGGCGCAATACTGGTGCCGTCGCTTGGCCCTGTTCGTGGGCTGGTTTGCCCTTGGATGGGCGACGGTCGACGTGCTGCGGGCCTTGGATTTCACGCCGGCAGCTCGTCAGGTCGTTGCTTACACCCTGGGAATTGGGCTGCTCGCCATCAGCATGGAAGCCGCATGGACAGGGCTGCGTTCGGAATCAGGAGCGCGGGAGGATGTGCACGCCCGAACTTCGCATATCATCCGCGCCAGTCTGCTGTCCGTCTGCTTCGTCCTGCTCTGGGCGTGCTGGGTTTCAGGATTTTCGCGCCTGTTCTGGCTCGGGGTGGTGGCTCTGCTGCTTCCGCCAGCGATCCGGCTGAGCGAGCGGACTGTCCGGAATGCCTTGCGTCCGCCCGGTGACGCAAGCGTTGCGACAGATATGGATTTAACCACGGTTTACGTGGAACGAGGCGTCCGCGCGCTTCTGATCGTCGGAGCCGTTCTCTTGCTGGCGTGGGCCTGGCAGATCGATCTCGTCGAGATGACGAGCCGCGATACGCTTCCCACTCGCCTTGCCAGAGGCGTCCTGAGCAGCATCGTGATCATTCTGGTTGCGGACCTCGTATGGCAGGTAACGAGGACGGTGATCGATGGGCGATTGGCAAGATTGACAGAGATGGCGCCTCCAGGAAGCGAGGAGGTGCTGCGGCAGGCTAGGCTGAGAACTCTCCTGCCGATCTTCCGCACCGCCATGCTCATTCTGCTGGTCGTCCTGGCCACGCTGATGGCCCTCTCCGCTCTGGGAGTAGAAGTCGGGCCGCTGATTGCCGGCGCCGGAATCGTTGGGGTCGCGATTGGGTTCGGCTCACAAACACTGGTGAGGGACGTCATCAGCGGCATATTCTATCTGCTCGACGATGCTTTCCGCGTTGGCGAATACATTCAGAGCGGCAGGTATAAAGGGACCGTTGAAACGCTGGGCATCCGATCCGTGAAACTTCGGCACCACCGTGGCCCCGTCTACACGGTGCCTTACGGGCAATTGGGTGCAGTGGAGAACATGAGCCGCGACTGGGTGATCGATAAGATGACGATCAATGTGACTTACGATACCGACCTCGACAAAGCAAAAAAGATCGTGAAGCAGATTGGAAAAGAACTCGCGCAGGACCCCGAGTACGCTCCCCATCTGATCGAGCCACTCAAGATGCAGGGCGTGGAGCAATTCGGTGATTTCGCAATTCAGCTACGCTTGAAGATGATGACCAGACCAGGCGAACAATTCGCCATTCGCCGTAAGGCGTTCGCGATGCTCAAAAGAGCTTTCGACGAGAACGGCATCAAATTCGCATTCCCGACCGTCCAGGTGGCGGGCCGTGACGAGGCGACGGCGGCCGCTGCTCAGCAAGCGATCGAGCTGACCAAGACTGCACCGGGAACTGTTTCAGAGCGAGCAGATGGTGTGCCTTGAGATCGAGGTGCACGCGTCTGGATCATTTTGACAAAATTAACTTGCTGGGGAATGCGTCGTCGTTAGCGGAGGAACATTTTGTTTCGAGGATTTGACCGCGAGCCGGGCAGCCTCGATGCCTTTCGGGAAACCGCTGCGATCGCGATAATCGCGCCGCCTGCCGTTTCCCTCGCTATGCCGTCCCCGGATCAACTGCGCCGCGAGCACGTCGAGCAGCATTATCCCGGTGACCAGCGCGGCGGCCATTCCGGCATTTCCGCTCTGGGGGTTGCTTTCGCGCATTGCGGGCAACAGCGTCGCGAGGTCCAGGCCATCGCCGGCCGCCCGGCTCCATAGCCCGAGCTCCTTGTCGATCGACAGGCACAATAGTCCGGCGCCGATCTCGCGCGCACCACAGGCGCGTACGAGGTTTTCAGAGCCTTCGGTGCCGAGCCAGCGGGTGAGGCGACCTGGCATGAAAATTTGCGCGAGTCCCAGCCCGATGCTGAACCACCCCAGCATGCGGGCGAGCTGATCCGGCATGCCGAGTGAGCTCGGGCCGGACCGTATCACGTGCGGATCGCCTTCATGGCGCACGAGATTGGAAATGGGTGTCATTGCCATTGTGGGCCTCGTCTTCAGGGCTTGAGAACGACCTTGATGCAGCTGTCCTGCTTGTCGCGGAAGACCTTGTACATCTCGGGCCCATGCTCGAGCCCGACCGAGTGCGTGATGACGAACGACGGATCGATCTGCCCCTCCTCGATCCGCTTGAGGAGGTCATCCGTCCAGCGGTGCACGTGCGTTTGACCCATGCGGAAGGTCAGGCCTTTGTTCATGGCTGCACCCATCGGGATCTTGTCCGAAAAGCCGCTGTAAACGCCCGGGATCGAGATGATCCCGGCTGGGCGGCAGACGTAGATCATCTCGCGCAGAACATGCGGGCGATCGTTCTCCATCATGAGCATCTGCTTGGCGCGGTCGTAAACCGTGTCTGGCTGCGAGAGCGAAACGTGACTTTCCATTCCAATGCAGTCGATGCATTTTTCCGGCCCCTTGCCGCCCGTGAGTTCGAAAAGGCGGCCGATGACGCTTTCCTGGTCGAAGTTGATGGGGATGGCGCCTCCGGCCTCGGCCATGCTGAGCCGGTCGGATAGCCGGTCGATGGCAACGACCTGTTTCGCACCGAGCAGAATCGCGCTGCGGATTGCCATTTGTCCCACAGGTCCGCAGCCCCAGATCGCGACGGTGTCGGTCGGCTCGATGTCGCAATGCACGGCTGCCTGCCAACCCGTCGGCAGGATGTCGCTCAGGAATAGCGCCTGCTCGTCAGACAGGCTTTCCGGCACTTTGACGTGGGTGGTGTCCGCAAAGGGCACGCGCACGTATTCCGCCTGCCCGCCCGGGTAGCCGCCGGTGATATGTGTATAGCCGAACAGGCCCGCCGTCGTATGTCCGAAGATTTTTTCAGCCAGATGCTTGTTGCGGTTCGTCCGTTCGCAGACTGAGAAATTCCCGCGCTTGCACTGCTCGCATTCGCCGCAGATGATCGTGAACGGAATGACGACCCGCTCGCCCTTGCGCAGCCGCCCGTCCATTTCCGAGCCAACCTCGACGACTTCACCCATGGTCTCGTGACCCATGATGTCGCCGGGCATCATCGCGGGGATGAGATTGTGGAAGAGGTGGAGGTCGGAGCCGCAAATCGCACAGCTCGTCACTTTCACGATGGCGTCGCGCGGATCTTGTATTTCGGGATCCGAAACCGTGTCATACCTGATGTCCTCCTTGCCGTGCCAAACGAGGGCTTTCATCCGTCACTCCTTGCATCAGGCATTGAGCCGCGATCGTTGCGGACCCTCAAGCAGGCGAGCGCATGCGGCCGGCTCACGGGTTGTGCCGTGATAAGCGCCAGCCATCGGGAAGCGTTCCCCGCGGCCCCCGTGCCAGATCACGGGCGCATCATTCGTGTGTAGAATAGGAGCCGACTGCGCCGGGCGGCAGTCAAGAACGGAGGAGCGGTGCCATGGCGGTCATCATCTATCATAACCCCTCGTGCGGAACGTCCCGCAAGACGCTGGCCATGATCCGGCAATCGGGAGAGGAGCCGGAGGTGATCGAATATCTCAAGACGCCACCTTCTCGGGAGCGTCTGGTCGAATTGATCCGCAAAATGGGCATCACGCCCCGCGCGCTGCTGCGTCGGAGAGGAACGCCTTACGACGAGCTCGGCCTGGATGATCCCAAATGGACCGACGATCAGATCATCGATTTCATGATAACGTACCCGATCCTGATCAACCGGCCCATCGTGGTGACACCAAAAGGCGTCCGACTGTGCCGCCCGCCAGAAACGGTGCTGGAAATTCTGCCCAATCCCAATATCGGTCAGTCCAGTTAATAGGATGGCGAGTGGTCAGAAATCAGAAGGGCTGAACATTTTCATTCTTAGCTGCATTTCTGCGGGCTCGCACTTCAGTTTCCGCTGGCCTTGGCCGCGTCGAGCAGCTCGCGGAGCTTTCGTGCCAGCTCCTGTTGGGTGTAGGGTTTGTTCAGCAGATGCACTTTTGCATCGAGGCGGCCGTTGTGGACGATTGCGTTGCGGGTATAGCCGGTGGTGAACAGCACGGGCAGACCGGGGAAGCGCTGCTTGAGAATATTCGCAAGATCGCGCCCGCTCTCTTTGCCCGGCAGAACGACGTCGGTGAAAAGCAAGTCGATAGGCGGTGCATCTTCGATCGCCTTGAGCGCGCCATCGACGTCGGCCGCTTCGATGACTCGGTAGCCCAGGTCCTCGAGCACCGAAACGGCATATTCACGCACGTTCGCGTTGTCCTCGACTACGAGCACGGTTTCGTTGCGTTGCGCTCGCGGCACGGGAAGCGCCGGACCTTCGGTGCCGACCGGGTTGGCTGGCATATCCGCAGTCTCCGTGCTGCGCGGAAGGTAGACCTTTACCGTGGTCCCCACGCCAACCTCGCTGTAGATGCGGACGTGGCCGTGCGACTGCTTCACGAAGCCATGCACCATCGCGAGACCAAGGCCCGAGCCGACGCCCGTTCCCTTGGTCGTGAAAAACGGCTCGAAAACGCGATCTAGCATATCGCGTGGAATTCCGGTTCCTGTATCGGTTATGCTCAACATCACGTACTGCCCGGGCGCGACGTCCCCGAAGCGCCGGGCGTATGTCTCGTCCAGGTACGTGTTCGCAGTCTCTATCGTCAGATTCCCACCGGCCGGCATGGCATCGCGCGCATTGATGACGAGGTTCAGCAGGACGTTCTCGACCTGGTTGGCGTCGGCGAATGTCGGCCACAATCCGCCCGCGAGCACCGTCTCCACCTTGATGCTCTCACCGACGGTGCGATGGAGCAGGTCGGACATGCCGGCTACGAGACGATTGAGATCGAGGTGCGTCGGTTCGAGCGCCTGCCTGCGCGAGAACGCAAGCAGTCGGTGCGTCAGTTGAGCCGCGCTGCGGCTGCCGTGGATTGCGAGCTCGATGGGTTTCAGGAGCGTCGTCGCAAAGTGGGCGGCCTCCTGCCCCGCAGCCACGTTGCTGAGCCGGCGGTGGACCGTGTCGAGATTGCCGAGAATGACTGTCAACAGATTATTGAAATCGTGAGCCACCCCGCCCGTGAGCTGCCCGATGGCTTCCATCTTTTGAGACTGGCGCAACGTGTCCTCTGTCTCGCGCCTCAGCCGCGCTTCGC
>DASVDU010000104.1:0-2474 GCA_036380915.1 Hyphomicrobiaceae bacterium
ATTGGGACGCCACCAGATGTCGTCGTCGGTAAGGCGTCCCACGCAGGCGGTGATCTTGGGGAGAAAGTCGCGCTGCAGGAAGTTGCGTGACTGTTCGAGAAATGCGTGTCCTGTATCGGTCATGGTCAGGTACTCATGTTGCCGGAGCTGGATGCTGATGACGGGCGCCAGCCCGGTCGGGCCTGCTGAAAGATAGAGAGAAGCCAGGCGACAGGCGAACGGCACAACGGCGCGGGAGCCCTGCCCCCGCGCCGTTGAACGAGCCTGCGCGTGCTGTAGCTGGCCACTGCGTGACCGGCCTCTAGTGCGACTGGCGCATCCCGGCGGCTAGTTTCACCGGCTCTTTCCGACTGCCGTTCGCGTCGGCAAGCTGCGCCTTCGGGCTCACATCCGACGTTGATGTCACCGTGATCTTCTTCGGCTGCGGCAGCGAGGCCTTCGGGATATGCACCTGCAGCATGCCGTGCTCGACATCGGCCAGAATTTTCTCGGTGTCCACTCCCTGCGGCAGCTGGAAGCGGCGCAGGAACGAGCCATAGTTGCGCTCGGCCAGGTAGTACTGCCCCGCGCCCTCGTCTGTCCGGTCGTCGAGCCGCTCACCCTGAATCGTCAGGACCCCATCGGCCGCCGTCACATCGACGTTCTCCGGCTTGACGCCTGGAAGGTCGACCGTGAACATCAGCTCCTTTTCGTTCTCACGGATGTCGACCGCGGGGGTCCACGCGTCCGTCCCGACCGTGCCGCGTCCGAAGGTGTCCTCGAACAGCCGGTCGATTTCCCGCCGCAGACCAAAGACGGGCGTGCTCCGGATCGTTGCAGTTGCGTATACCATGATCCATCTCGCTTTGCACAGGGAGTCCTGCCAACGCATGACCGGACAGTCGGACTCCGACGGCTTCCAGCTCATTTATCCCTGCATGCAGTCTAGCCCGCGGTCGGTGAGTTGTCAAGCTTTCGTCCAGAACGTAATGTTGACAACATAATGCCCGGCCGCTAGTCTGGGACGTCATGAGAAGCAAGGCCAGGCCCGCACAGCAGTGGCATCCCATGCGCGTGGTCACCCGACGCACGGGGTTGAGCGCCGATCTGCTTCGCGCATGGGAGCGCCGCTACGAAGTGGTGAAGCCATCCCGGTCCAACGGGGGTCACCGCATCTATTCCGACGCCGACATCGAGCGCCTCCGCCTGCTCTATCGCGCCACACTCGGCGGTCGCAATATCGGACAGGTGGCGGACCTGCCCAACACGGTACTCGCGGAACTCGTGCGGCGGGATGCGGCGGCGGACGGGGTGGCCGAACGCGCAGGCGAGGCGGCGCAACGCGCGATCGGCGATGAATGGCGCGTGGCACGCGATGATCTGGGCGAGTGCCTTCGCACGGCGGAACGGCTCGATGCGACGGCGCTCGAAGCGAGGCTGCGCCACGCAGCGGTCGTACTGCCCGCGGCCGCATTCTGCGACATGCTCGCGGTTCCCCTGCTCGAGCGCATGGGCACGCGCTGGCGCGAGGGAACGTTGCGCCCTGTGCATGGGCACCTCGTCTCGGTCGCGATGCGGCGCGTGCTCGAGAGCCTGATCCGGAGCGCGACCTTGCCGCTTGCGACGCCGAATCTTGTCGTCGCCACGCCGGCCGGCCAGGTCCACGAATTCGGCGCCCTGCTCGTCGCCATGACTGCGGCTGCCGAGGGATGGCGGGTGACGTATCTGGGCCCCGGCCTGCCGGCCGAGGACATCGCCGAGGCGGCCATGCGCACCCGCGCACGCGCGGTGGCGCTGAGCGTCGTCTATCCGGCGCGGGATCCGGCGCTCACCGACGAGTTTCGCCGCCTGCGAACGACCCTGCCGAAGAAAGTCACGATTCTCGCAGGGGGCGCGGCATCGTCAGGTTATTCCGGAATACTCGACGACATTGGCGCCGTTCGACTCGACGATCTCGAATCATTCCGGGTGCGGCTCAGGACCCTCGGTGGCGCGCGGCGGCCAAAGTAGCCATTGGAAATCCGAAGACGCGACGCACGCCCGCCGGTGGCGGCTCACCTGTGTCAGCTCAATGGACATTGAGCAGGTGATACGCGACGATCGCATGCAGAGCGAACAGCACCCATGCGCTGATTGCCACGAACGACCTGCGCCGGACCACTCGAGCCGTCGGCCACGTGGACTCGTCGTCAGAGACCAGGAAGAAGTTGAATTCGGCAATATGCATGGCGAGCGTGGAATTGACATAACAACGATTTTTGATATATTCCCACACCATGGGTACAACGACAGCTCCGGACCTGGCACGCGCGGCACAGCTCTTTCAGGCGCTTTCCGATGACACCCGTCTCGACATCCTCGGCATGCTCCGGGATGGCGAGCGGTGTGTCTGCGAGCTCCAGGATGCGCTTGATTCCGCCCAGTCGCGGCTTTCCTTTCACCTTCGTGTGCTCAAGGAGGCCGGCCTCGTGACGGACCGGAAGGAGGGACGCTGG
>DASVDU010000105.1:0-12978 GCA_036380915.1 Hyphomicrobiaceae bacterium
TAATCCAGAGAATACCGATGCTCACGTGCAGCCCGTGAGTGCCGACCAAGGTAAAGAATGCGGAGAGAAAGCCGCTCCGGTCCGGACCTGCGCCCTGCGAGATCATACCACTGAACTCTCCGAGCTCGAGAATAAGGAAACCGGCCCCGAGCGCCGCGGTTACAGCCAGCCATTGCAGCACTCGCGGTCGATCTGATGTGGCGAGCGCGACAGACGCGAAGCCGAAAGTCGTGCTGCTCAGAAGCAGGAGCGCTGTCTCGCCGGCGGCGCGTTCGAGACTGAACAGTTCCTTTCCGGTAGGGCCGCCGGCAGTGTTGCCAAGCATCACGATATACGTTGCGAACAGCAGCGCGAAAATGATCGCGTCGCTCATCAAGTAGATCCAGAAGCCGAACGCCTTCTCCTCGTAACTTTTTTCTGCAGAAACAGCTATCGACCTGCCGTCAGTCGTAGTGGAAGCGCCCGCGGTCATGACGAGCCCTCCGGGACGGCTTCGGCGGCAAAACCCGGATCGTCGGCCAATTCGTTGCGCGGCGCCTTTGCCAATTGGGCAAAGCGCGCGTCCTCGATTTCCTTCACCTTGCTTGCTGGAATGATGGTGTCGGTGTCGTCATCGAAGGCGCGGACAATGATGGCGAGTGCGATGGCGGCCAGGGCCAGGATGGCGAGCCACCAGATATACCAGACCATACCGAAGCCGAACACAAAACCAGCGCCGCCGATGAATGCTCCTACGAAGGTGTTCTTCGGCAGGAAGATATCGACATAGCGATCCGGGCGCTGATAGGCGACGCCGCGGTGTTTCATGTCCCAAAAGGCATCGATGCTCTGGACATGCGGTAGTATCGCGAAATTATAAGGCGCCGGAGGCGACGATGTCGCCCATTCGAGCGATCGGCCATTCCACGGGTCGCCGGTCAGGTCGCGTGCCTGCTCGCGGTCCCTGATGCTGACGGCGAGTTGGATACCGAGGCAGATGATGCCGAGGAGAATGATGAAGGCACCGATGGCTGCGACGATGAGGTGGGGCTGCCATGCTGGGATATCGTAATGCTCCATGCGGCGCGGCATTCCCATCAATCCAAGGACGTAAAGCGGCATGAACGCCAGATAGAACCCGACGATCCAGCACCAGAACGACCGCGTGCCCCATTTCTCGTTCAGCTTGAACCCGAAGGCCTTGGGAAACCAGAACATATAGCCTGCCAAATAGCCGAACAGCACACCCGGAATGATCATGTTGTGAAAATGCGCGACCAGAAAGGTCGTATTGTGCATCGTGTAGTCGACCGGTGGAAGAGCGAGCAGCACGCCCGAAAGGCCGCCGATGACGAAGGTAACGAGGAACCCGAGGGTGTAAAGCATCGGTGGTTTGAAAATAATCCTGCCGCGATACATCGTCAGCAGCCAATCGAAGACTTTCACGCCGGTGGGCACGGCGATGATGGTGGTCATAATGCCGAAGAAGGAATTGACGTCGGCGCTGGCGCCCATCGTAAAGAAGTGATGCAGCCATACGCTGAACGACAGGATACCAATGGCCATGGTGGCCAGAACCAGCGAAATATATCCGAACAGCCGCTTCTGGCTGAACGTGGCGACCACCTCGGAGAAGACGCCAAAGGCCGGCAAAATGAGGATATAGACCTCCGGATGGCCCCACAGCCAGAAGAGGTTGATGTAGTGCATCATGTTGCCGCCCATGGCATTGGTGAAAAAGTGCATGCCGAATATGCGGTCGAGCGCGAGCAGGCCACAAGCGACGGTGAGCGCGGGAAAGGCGAAAATCATCAAGATGCTGGTAACGAGCACGGTCCAGGTGAAGAGGGGCATGCGGAAAAGATGCATGCCCGGCGCGCGGCACTTGAGGATGGTGACGAGGAAGTTGATGCCGCTCATGGTCGATCCGACACCGGCGATAAGCACCGCCCAGAGCCAATAATCGACTCCCACTCCGGGATTGTATTCGGCGCCTGAATACGGTGGATAGCCGCTCCAGCCTGCGGTTGAGAATTTGCCTATAGCGAGCGAGATAAGCACGAGCCCGGCGCCAGCGGCAGTCAGCCAGAGGCTTATCGCGTTCATGAACGGGAACGCGACATCGCGCGCTCCAATTTGCTGCGGCATGATGTGATTGATGAGTCCGGAGAGGAACGGCATGGCCATGAAGAAGATCATGATCGTGCCGTGAGACGAGAAGATCTGGTCGAAATGCCCGGGAGGCAGGTAGCCGTCATTGCCCGAGGCTATGGCTTGCTGGCTGCGCATCATGGCTGCATCGATGAAGCCGCGCATCAGCATCACGAGCGCCAGCATGACGTACATGATCCCGATCTTCTTGTGATCGAGGCTCGATATCCAATCGAACAGGACGAGGCGCCATGCGCGGAAATATGTGATGACGGCAATGACCGAAACAGCACCAAGCACGGTGATCGCCGCTCCCGTGGCAGCGATCGCGCTGTAGAACGGAAATGCTTCGATCGTTAACCTACCGAACACTTCCACTTTTCCTCAATTTGCTTGTTCCGCTTCGGCGGTCATTGGAGCGTGATGAGCGGTGCCGCCATCACGCCATTTCGCAATGATCTTGTCGAACAGGTTCGGCTCGACAGCCGAATAGTAAGTCACTGGAACTTTCACGCTTGGCTTTGCGAGTTGCTCATAAGTCGTCGCATCGAGGGTATCCAACGAAGTTTTTACCTTCGCGATCCAGGCATCGAAATCGTCTCCGGTGCTGGTGGCAATGGCGCGAAACTGTTGGTCGGCAAAACCTCGCCCACTGTACTGGACATTGCGGCCCCAGAATTCGCCGGGCTCGTCGGCGAGAAGATGGAGCTTGGTCTGCATGCCGGCCATGGCGTAGATCTGCCCTCCCAACCCCGGAATGATGAACGAGTTCATCACCGTGTCCGACGTAATTCTGATGGCGAGCGGCCTGCCTGACGGAAACACGAGCTCGTTGACGACCGCGATGTTCTGCTCGGGGTAGATGAAGAGCCACTTCCAGTCTTGCGCCACCGCCTCGACCTGGAGCGGTGCGACGCTGGGATCGACCGCCTTGTACGGATCGAGCTTGTGCGTGCCATCCCACAGGTGAAAGCTGAGCCAAAGGATTATTCCCGCTGGCACGCCCCAGATCAGGATCTCCGCGGGCCAGTAATAGGCGAGGTTTGGCGTATAGCGCGCATTTCGGTTTGTGCCGCGATAGCGCCAGATGAACAGCGCAGCCATGATGAAGACCGGTATGATCACGATCATCATGATGGCCACGGCGTCGAACAGGAGCTGCCGCTGGGCGAGTGCAATCGGACCTTTCGGATCGAGAACTGGATCCGCAAGCGCGCCGCAGTCGGTTGTGAGCAGCATCAGGCATGAGGCTGCCGCCACCATTTGCAATCGATAGGCGAGAGCTTGTCTCACGATCAGGCCTTGCGATTCGAATTCTCGGTCGCGCGCGGGGAGCATCGGCATGCAAAGCCTTGCTCCGGTGTCTCGTCGCAATGCAGGTGGCGATTGCTCAGCCTCACCCGCCGTTCTGCTGCCTAACGCCGATATCTGCGAATCACGGTCGTTTCAGCTCGACAGCCTTTGCCTCAGATCTCGAGCTATCGTGCATCGAGTTTTCCTGTCCGCCGACGTTTCCGGTGATCAGCCGCGCTGCGAGCTGGGATGTGGTGAAATTCCACGCCCAATCCAGCATGACGATCAGCCGGTTTCGGAAACCGATGAGAAAAAAGATATGCGCGAAGCACCAGACCAGCCAAGCGGCGATGCCGGACATCTTCACCCGCGGGAGCTCCGCCACTGCGCGACTGCGTCCGATGGTGGCGAGCATTCCATAATCCTTATAGCGAAACGGCGAAATCGGTTTGCCCGCTGCGCGTGCCGAGATGGCGCGCGCCACGTAGGCGCCCTGTTGTTTGGCAACCGGCGCCACTCCCGGGAGTGGCCGGCGGTTGGCGTCGACACACAACGCCGTATCCCCGATTGCAAAGATGTGCGGCCGGCCGGGAAGCGAAAGATCGGCTTCGACTTTTATTCGTCCTGCGCGATCGGTCTCTGCACCGAGCCAGCGGCCCGCAGGGGATGCTTCGACCCCTGCTGCCCAGATGACGGTACGGCTCTCGATCCTGTCATTCCCCATGGAAATGCCCAGCGCATCACAACCCGTCACCCGGGTTCCGGTGCGAACCTCTGCTCCCAGCCCCTCGAGCGCGCGGTGGGCATAGCGCGAAAGCGACTCGTCGAACTGATGCAGAATTCGCGGTCCGGCTTCGACCAGAACGACCCGCGCCGAGCGTGGGTCAATACTGCGAAAATCGGAACGAAGCGTCCGTCTCGCCAACTCGGCCACAGCCCCAGCCAGCTCGACACCGGTGGCACCGCCACCGACGATCACGAAATTCAACAGCCGGCGCCGCTCATCCGGATCAGATTCGATCTCGGCTTTCTCGAAGGCGAGTAGAATCCGGTTTCGCAAGTAGATCGCATCGTCGATAGACTTCAGGCCCGGGGCGTCCGGCGCCCAGTCGCCGTGCCCGAAATAGCTCTGCTTTGCTCCGGTCGCGACAACAAGATAATCGTATGGCACTCGGTGGCCGTCCGCGATCACCTCGTTCCTGTCGCTGTCGATTGCGGAAACGCTGGCAAGCATGACGCTGACATTCGGTTTTCGGCGGAACTCGGCCCGGATCGGCGATGCAACGACCGAAGGCGGCAGTGCAGCTGTCGCAACTTGGTAGAGCAATGGCTGGAACTGATGATAGTTGTAACGATCGATTAACGTTACTTCAAACGCCGCGCGGCTGAGTGCCTTTGCGGCGGAAAGCCCGCCGAACCCCGCTCCGATTATGACGACTCGGGCAAGCCGGGTCGCACTACTGTCCGTCATGGGGAACCTCTCTCGGAGAGGACCGTTTGGTGCGCGACATTCAACAAAAGTGTTCGCGGCTATTTCGTTCCACTGCGCTTGTTTAACCAAGGAAGGTTTGGTGGCAAGCTTAAGCTATCGTGCTTGGCACGCACGCGATATGATTGATGCCACATCCGATCTGACGGAATACCGCGCTGCTTGACCCCGCCCATGTAGCGCTTGAACGGTGTGATTGATTTCGCAGCGCTATAGGCCGCAGCAATGGCGCATCCAATCGAAGATTATGCCCTTATCGGCGATTGCGAGACGGCAGCGTTGGTTGCCCGCGACGGATCGATCGATTGGCTTAGCTGGCCGAGATTCGATAGCGACGCCTGCTTTGCCGCGTTGCTCGGCAATCCCGAGCATGGACGATGGCGAATAGCGCCGATGGACCCCGGGGCGCAAGTCACGCGGCGCTACCATAGAGATACTCTGGTCCTCGAAACTGAATTCTCGACGCGCGATGGCGCGGTCACATTGATCGACTTCATGCCACCTCGCTCTCCACTCGCCGGAGATACGCGGCCGGAACCAGGCAAGGCCTCGGATGTCATTCGCATCGTCAGGGGCAAGCGTGGCCAGCTCGCCATGTCTTGCGAGCTCATATTGCGCTTTGGCTACGGCCAGATCGTACCCTGGGTAACGCGTCTGGGGGACGGCAGCGGCGGACTTTGCGCCGTCGCCGGGCCCGACATGACGGTGCTGCGCACGCCAATCGAATTGCGTGGAGACAATTTCAAGATTGCCGGCAGCTTTGTCGTGTCGGAAGGCGAAACGGTGCCTTTCGTCCTCAGCTACGGCCGCTCCTATCGAGCGCCGCCCGAACCGACCGATCCGCTGGCCGCATTGTCCATGACCAAGGAGCTCTGGCGCGACTGGCTGCAGGGCTGTCGCGAAGTTGGCAAGTGGTCGGATGCTGTGCGCCGCTCTCTGATTACGCTCAAAGCACTATCCTATCGGCCAACCGGCGGCATCGTCGCGGCGCCAACGACCTCACTGCCCGAGCAACTGGGTGGAACGCGCAATTGGGATTATCGCTACTGTTGGCTGAGAGATGCGACATTCACCTTGTTGAGCCTGATGAACGGCGGTTTTTATCAGGCGGCGCGGGATTGGAGCCAATGGCTGTTGCGGGCCGTCGCCGGTACTCCGCAGCAAATCCAGATCATGTACGCCATCGACGGCGAGCGGCGACTGACCGAACTGGAGCTGCCCTGGCTACCCGGTTATCAGGGCGCGAAGCCGGTGCGGATCGGGAATGCCGCATCCAATCAATTGCAGCTTGACGTCTATGGCGAGATCATGGACGCGTTCTATCAAGGGCGCCGGGGTGGACTGGATGCGCTCGACCTGGATTTACAACGCGCCCTCCTCGATCACCTCGCCCAGATATGGCGCCAACCTGATGAAGGCATCTGGGAAGTCCGGGGTGGGCGCCAGCACTTCACGTATTCCAAAGTCATGGCCTGGGTCGCGTTCGATCGCGCCATCAAGCTGGGCGAGGAGTTCGCAATTGAAGGCCCGATCGATCGCTGGAAAGCGATACGGCAGGCGATTCACAACGAGGTTTGCGAGAAGGCGTTCAATCCGGGCGTCGGCGCATTCACTCAATATTATGGTGCGGATTGCCTCGATGCGAGCGTGCTCCTCATGCCGCTCGTCGGTTTTCTGCCGGCAAGCGATCCACGTGTCCGAGGGACAGTGGCAGCGATAGAGCGCCACTTGATGGTGGATGGCCTTGTCATGCGCTACGACACGCATGGCACCAAGGACGGATTGCCGCCCGGCGAAGGCGCCTTCCTGGCCTGCAGTTTCTGGTTGGTCGATAATCTTGTCATGCAGGGCCGGATGCAGGAGGCGGAACGGCTTTTCGAACGGCTCTGTGGACTTTGCAACGATGTCGGCTTGCTTTCAGAGGAGTACGATCCATCCGCCAAGCGCCTGGTCGGCAATTTTCCGCAGGCATTCTCGCATATTGCGCTGGTCAATAGCGCTCACAATCTCGTGCTTTCGCAGAACTCGCTCAAACAGCGCGCCGGGCACGATCGATCGGCCTGATTGGTTCATGCCGGCGACGAAGTCATAGGTTTGATGCGAACCGGGCTCCTCCACCGCAAGAGAGGCACAGAAAAATGACTCATTCTCCCGACCAGGGAAGCGGTGCAACATTCCGAGCCTATCGCGATGATTTCCACGCGTTGCTCGGCTCCGATTTTCAGCGCCCCATTCTGATCGAAACGAACGCCCATGAAGGGCCAGTCTACGTCGCCGCAGAGCATGCGCTGTACTTCACGACGGTACCTGAGCCCGGGCCTAAAAATATTGCCATAAGGCGCGTGCAATTGGTGGGCGAAGAGTTTCCGTTCGAGGCACGACCACCTGAAACCGTTCGGTTCCCCTCCAATATGGCGAACGGCATGACGCTCGACCGCGAGGGGCGGCTGCTGATTTGTGAGCAAGGCTTCAAGGAAACCCCGGCGCGGATCAGCCGCATGGACCTCGAAACCCGTGCGGTCGAGACGGTGGTCGATGAATGGCGCGGACTTCAGTTCAACTCACCGAACGACGTGGTGGTGAAGAGTGATGGTACGGTGTGGTTCACCGATCCGAACTACGGCGAGCTGCAAGGCTTCAAGGGCACGCCTAAGGTCGGCCCATACGTCTATCGCCACGATCCTGGCACGGGTGAAACTGCGGTGGTCGCCGACAACTTCAACAAGCCCAACGGACTTGCCTTCTCGCCCGACGAGTCGGTGCTTTACATTACGGATACGGGCGCCAATCAAGCCCCGGGCACCTATTTCGTCGGCTTACCGCATCATATACGTGCCTTCGACGTTCATGGTGGGCGGCACTTGCGAAACGACCGGTTGTTTGCCGTTATCAGTCCCGGAGTTCCGGACGGCATCAAGGTGGACATTCAAGGCCGCGTCTACACCTCCTCGGCAACTGGCGTGCAGGTGTTCACGCCGGATGGCGATCTGCTCGGCGAAATCATGGCGCCCGGCGTGGCAAATTTCACGTTCGGCGGTCCGAGAAACAACGTCCTGTTCATTCTGGGGGATACAGTGATCTGGCAGGCGCAGCTTCAGGTGAGCGGAAACGTCACTTGTTGAATACGATACCTATCTTATGACCCTAACGGGTCATCCCGGCGCCTGTCGCCGGGATCCACCATTCCGCTGACGCCAGAGCTTGTGGAGAACTGGATACCGGGGACATTGCCCCGGTATGACATATTTGGGTAGACTTCGCTTAGCCAATATTGCGATCTACACCCGAGAAGCTCGCACGCAATCTGCGGGCCCCGTCAAGCCAATCGCTGCAGCAGGTGATCGCCTACCCGGATCGCATTTGCGATGGCAGTCAGAGACGGGTTCACGGCACCGATGCTGACGAAAAAGCTGGTATCCACCACGTACAGGTTATCGAGCTCGTGTGCCTTGCAGTTCACGTCCAGCACGGATGTCTGCGGATCGCGCCCGAAACGGCATGTTCCGGCTTGGTGTGCGCAACCTGCGATGGGGATTTCGGTTTTCATATACGCATTGCGCGGGATCAGGTGATTGGGGTGCATTCCCAGGTGATTTAGCATCGATTTGAGCTTCTCATAGAGCTTCTGCGCGGGCACTTGGTTATTCGGCGTATAGCTCAGGATCAGCTTGCCAGACCGGTCCACGGTCACGCGATTTTCCGGATCGGGCAGATCCTCCGTCGTGAGCCAGAAATCGACGGCGTGATAGGCGATCTCATCGAGCGCGCGCATCGGGAGCAAGGCCGTCTCAATCGGTTTCTCGCCACGATACATCGGGCCCAAAGACTTGCCCATCATCTGGATATTACCCACAGGGTAATCGAAACCATCCATGCCGAAATAGAAATCGTTCAGCGCCAGGGTTTTCTGGAACATGGTGGGATTGGGCTCGCGCGATATCGCGAGAACGGCCTGGCTATTGTGAAACATGTAGTTCCGTCCAACCTGGTCCGAGCCGTTGGCGAGCCCGTTCGGATGCTTGTCGTTGGCCGACATCAGCAGCAGCTTGGCGCTATTCGCGGCGCCGCAGGACACGACGATGATGTCGCCGCGAAAAGTGTCAAGTACGCCTTCGACCTCTGCTACGACTGAGGTGACTGCTGTGCCGGCAGAATTGGTTTCAAGTTTGAGCGCCCGCGCATTGCGGAGGAGCATCACGTTGGGGTACCCGAGGGCGGGTCGGACTGCCACGACTTCGGCGTCCGATTTGGCGTGCACCAGGCAGGGAAAGCCGTCACACGTCTGGCACCGGATGCAGGTGCTATACGCCATGTTGCTTTCGTCCAGCATGATCGCGGCCGGCGCCGGAAATGGGTGATAACCGGCCGCGGCGATGTCATCGAATAGCTGCTGTATGCGTGGCTCGTGAGAGAGCGGGGGACACGGATAGGGGGCGCTGGCCGGAGGTTCGGTCGGGTCCTGCCCGCGCAGCCCGTGAACGTGATACATCTGCTCGGCTTTGGTGTAATAGGGCTCAAATTCCTCATACGTGATCGGCCATGCCGGCGAAATTCCATCGTAATGGCGCAGCTCGCCGAAATCCTCCTTGCGCAGGCGATAGAGCGCTGCACCGAACATTTTGGTCGCGCCGCCGACGAAATAATGCACCTGGGGCTGAAACGGCCGGCCGTTGCGGTCGTACCATGTCTCGGGCGAGACATAGCGGTTCTCCCGGAAGACAGCCGTCGCATCCCAGTTCAGCGCCTCACGTTTGAGCCAGTCGCCGCGCTCGAGGATGAGGATGCTCTTTCCCGAGGGCGCCAGATGCCGTGCAAGCGTGCCGCCGCCGGCGCCGCTGCCGATGATAACAACATCGAAATGTTTATCCATAGCGGGTCGAATTCGCTACAGGCCGACACTGCTCTGCATAAGGCCACCGTCCGCGAAGATGCTGGTGGCGGTGAGATAGCTCGCGCCGTCGCCGGCAAGGAAAGCGACCACGCTCGCGATCTCCTCGGGGCGCGCCATGCGCCCGAGCGGAATGGCGGAATTGAGCTTCTGGAGCTTGGCGGGGTCTTCCATAGTGGGAAGATTGATGGGCGTCGCTACCGCGCCCGGTCCCACGCCGACGACCAGGATATTGTGAGGCGCGAGCTCGACTCCGGCCGTGCGCGTGAGCATCCGCATACCGCCCTTCGCGAGACAATAAGCCGTATTGCCGGGCATCGGCCAGTCCTCATGGACCGAACTGATATTGATAATGCGGCCGCCATCGCCCTGCTTGATCATCTGTTTGGCAGCGATTTGAGTACCGAAAAAAGCGCTTTTAAGGTTAATTCGCAAAACCCTGTCATATTGATCCTCCGTCGTATCGAGGACGGAGGTGCGCGTTTCGATGCCGGCGTTGTTGACCATGATGTCTAGTCGCCCGAAATGGGCAACCGCCGCATCGACAAGCTTCTGAAGATCGTCAATTTTGCTGACGTCGGCATCGACGCCGATGGCCTGGCCGCCAAGCTTGGCGATCTCGCGCTCCAATTCCGCGGTGGCCTCGGGATGGACCACATAGTCGATAACAATTCCGGAGGCTCCTTGTCGAGCCAGCTCAAGAACGATGGCCTGACCAATTCCGCTATTGCCGCCGGTAACGATCGCGACTTTGTTCTGCAATGACATGAGCGGTATCTCCACGAATGTGGGTGCGGTGGAGGAAGGTGATTTCCGTGTCGCTGTCCTATGGTAGGTCGACTCCACCGCGCGGACCGAACCACTACAGCGGTCCGCCTTAGGCGCCGAACTTCACGATCGTGGAAATCACGACGGCTATGACGAAGGCAGCAAACAGCACCCCATAGAACACGGCGCGGCGCGGTGCCTTGTCCAGATAAAGCTCAAACCGCCTCGCCCATTCCGCCGGATAATCCCGCCCGGTAGCTTGGTGCTCAGGCTGAGGGGACGGCGGTCGGGGAAACGGGTGCCTCGCCTTCTCTGTCGACATCGGAAGTTTCATTGGCGCCGGCAAAACGCAGTGGCAGGCATTTGGTTTCACGCTGGCCCTGTTGAAAAAGCGAGGCTCTGGGCGCCTTTAGAAATTCACCATAGCGGCGTCCCGATATTTTCTTGTGACCAGCAAATTTGGCGACCCGGCCCGCCCTGAGCCGATAGCCCAGCTTCGCCTTCTCACCCAGAACAACCGCACGGGATCGGTTCCTGTGCGGCCACACCCACACTTCGCGGAGCCCTGATACTCCCCCCTACCCGGCGGTCAGGCTTGCATCGTCCCTGATCTGAGTGCATAGTCGCATCCGATAACGCATACGCTAACTTGCACAGGAGCCTCCATGACGCCTGCCGCGCCTCTTGGTGCGCCTCAGGAAACCGGTCGCGGGCAGCGCTCGACCGAGCTTGCGTATCTCCACATCAAGCAGAAGATCCTCGACAACGAATATCCGCCGGGCGCGCACGTCCTCGAGCAGGACATCGCGGCCGAGCTGAAGCTGTCGCGGACGCCGGTGCGAGAGGCGCTGGTGCGCCTGCAGCAGGACGGGCTTGTGAAGATCGTGCCGCGGCACGGGGTCCGCATCTCGCCTCTCTCGCCCGCCGACATGCGCGAGATCTACGAGGTTCTGATGAGCCTGGAGCCGACAGCCGTCGAGCTGCTCGCGCGACGGCGCCCGTCGCTCAGCGAGCTTGCGCCGCTGGTTGAGGCCTGTGATGCCATGGAGGCCGCCCTCTCCCGCCGTGAGCCGGACCTGAAAGCCTGGGCTGCCGCCGACGAGTCCTTCCACATCAACCTCGCGCGCATGTGCGGCAACAGCCGGCTCGCGGCCATGATCATGACGGTCTGGGACCAAGCACACCGGGCCCGCATGTTCACCCTCACGCTGCGTCCGGTCCCGCATCGCTCCACCGAGGAGCATCGCGCCGTGGTCGAGGCCATTCTGGCCGGAGACGCGGCCGGCGCACACAAGCTCTACGCCGCGCATCGCCGTCGCGGCGGGGTGGAGCTGATGTCCATCATCGAACGGCACGGATTGCAGCATCTATGAAATCGAACGTCTTCCATGTCGTGCAGATGCCGGGCGACGGCATCGGAATCGAGGTGATGCAGGCGGCGGGCGCCGTCCTCGCCGCGGTCGAGGCCCGCTATGGCCTCGGCTTCCGCTATGAGACGGTCCCAGGCGGTGCCCATTACTTCAAGGAAACCGGCACGGTTCTGCCGGCCGACGGCATGGATCGCGCCAAGCGCGCCGATGCCATCCTGTTCGGAGCCATGGGATGGCCCGACATTCGTTTCCCGGATGGTACCGAGATCGCTCCGCAGCTCGACTTACGATTCGGTCTCGATCTCTATGCGGGCGTGCGGCCCATCCGTGCCATCCCGGGCGTGCCGACCGCGCTCTCGCATCCCAGAGCCAAGGAGATCGACCTCGTCATCGTCCGAGAGTCGACGGAGGGCATGTTCGCGTCCCGCGGCAAGGGCGTCGTCATCGACGACCGCGAGGCACGCGATACCCAGGTCATCACCCGCCGCACCACGGAGCGCCTGACCGATTTCTGCTGCCGACTGGCACGCCGGCGCAAGGCCGAGCGCGGCACGCCGGGGCGCGTGACCCTGGTGGATAAATCGAATGTGTTCGTGTCGTTCGCGTTCATGCGGCAAGTCTTCCACGAGGCAGCGGCTACCCACCCCGACATCGAGGCACGGCACCACTACGTCGATGCCATGGCACTGGACCTGGTGCGCCGGCCCTGGGACTTCGACGTGCTACCGATGGAGAACCTGTTCGGCGACATCCTTTCGGATCTTGCCGCCGGCCTGATCGGCGGCATGGGATTCGCGCCGTCAGCCGACATCGGCGATGCTCACGCGCTGTTCCAGCCGAGCCATGGATCGGCGCCGGACATCGCCGGCAAAGGCATCGCCAATCCGACGGCCATGATTCTCTCGGCGGCGATGATGCTCGACTGGCTCGGCGAGCGGCACGGCAGCGATAGCGCGCGTGCGGCCGCCCGCGCCGTCGAAAAAAGCGTCGACCTCGTTTTTGGCAGCGGGCGGGTCCGTTCCTGCGATATCGGGGGCAGC
>DASVDU010000106.1:0-10647 GCA_036380915.1 Hyphomicrobiaceae bacterium
CGATTCCGTCAAGCAAGGGCAAACGCTCGCCACGCTGGAGAGCATCGAAGCGGGAGAAGCGTATGCCGCCTACAGGCAGGCGCTGGCGGAAGCTAACGTCGCGAAGTCGGCCTATGAGCGCGCCGAGCGGCTGCACAAGGAACAGATCATTCCAGGCAAGGAATATCAGCGCGCGAGGGGCGAGTACGAAAAAACGCAGGCAACGATCGAGGCGGCGGCCGCCAAGCTGCGGATGCTGGGCATAGAGCCCGCAGAGGCAGGCAAAGAAGCGGCAGCGTCGACGTTCCCTGTGAAGGCGCCGCTGTCTGGGACGGTGATTGAGCGAAAGGCCGTGCTCGGCGAGCTGGCGAAGACCGATGAAGCCCTTTTCGTAGTGGCCGACCTGTCCAGGGTCTGGCTCATCGCCAATATCGGTGAAGCCGATCTCGGGCGCGTGCGCACGGGCTCGGTGGCGCGTGCGCGGATTCCCAGTCAGCCCAACGAAGTGTTCCAGGGCAAGGTGAACCACCTGAGCTCCGTGCTAGACAAGGAAACCCGCACGGCGAGCGCCATCATCGAGCTCGACAATTCCAAGGGCCTCCTGCGTCCGCAGATGTTCGCCACGGTGGAGATCGAGAGCGGCGCGGCTCGCAAGGTATTGGCGGTGCCCGAATCGGCGGTAACGCTCGTGCAGGGGTTGCCGACGGTGTTCGTCGAGGAGGCGGCGGGATTCGAAGCGAGGCCGGTGGAACTCGGCGACCGTTCCGGCGGCTCGGTAGTCCTGAAATCCGGCGTCAAGCCCGGCGAGTTGGTAGCCACGGAAGGCATCTATGCCCTGAAGGCGCGGTTGCTGAAGTCCCAGATCGGGGAAGGCCATGCGCACTGAGGCCATCCCATGCTGAACTGGATCATCTCCGTTTCGCTGCGTTACCGGCTTCTCGTATTGCTCGCGTTCATCGGCGTTATAGCCCTCGGGGTGCAGGCGCTGAGGACCGTGCCGCTCGATGCATTCCCGGACGTAACGCCCAATCAGGTGAACGTCTACACGGAGTCGCCCGGCCTCGCGGCCGAAGACGTCGAGCGCCTGCTCACGACGCCGATCGAGGCATCGCTTGCCGGCTTGCCTGGCGTCGAAGTCATACGCTCGGTGTCGCTCTTCGGCCTGTCCTACGTCGGCGTTTACTTTCGCGACGATGTGGACATCTGGTTCGCCCGGCGCCTGGTAGGGGAGCGACTTACCGAAGTAAGGGAGCGTCTGCCCGAGGGGTATGGCGAACCGGAGCTGGGACCGAACAGCTCCGGCCTCGGTCAGGTGTTCTGGTACACGATCGAGTCGGCGGACGAGAAGCTTTCCGCCATGGATCTGCGCACGCTCCACGACTGGAGCGTACGGCTCGCACTCCGCACGGTTCCCGGCGTCGATGACGTGACGACGTGGGGCGGACACGAAAAGCAGTTCCAGGTGCTGATCGATCCCACCCGCCTTATCAAGTACCAGCTGTCTTTCAAGGAGGTCATGGAGGCCCTGGTCGCGAACAACCGGCAGGTAGGCGGCCAGTTCCTGAATGTCGGGTCCGAGCAGTACCTCGTGCGCGGTCTCGGCCTCGTGGGGAACACCGAGGACATCGGCAACATCGTGGTGGCGACCCGGCAAGGGGTCCCGATCTATATCAAGAACGTTGCCCGGGTTGTCGAAGGACCGGCGCCGCGCTTCGGCGCAGTCACGCGCGACGGCAAAGAAGTGACCCTCGGAATAGCGTTGTCCCGGATCGGCGAGAACGTAAAGACCGTCTCCGAGGCGGTGAAGGCCAAGCTCGAGACCGCGAAGCAGGCGCTGCCGAAGTCCGTGTCGATCAACCCGGTCTACGACCGGACCGACATTGTGCAGAAGGCGCTCGACACGTCGAGCCGCACGCTCATTGAAGGGGCCATTCTGGTTGCCATAGTGCTGTTCCTGTTTCTAGGCGAGCTGCGCTCGGCACTGGTGGTCATCGCCACGCTGCCGCTTGCGATGCTGATCGCATTCATTCTGATGCAGCGCTTCGGCATGTCAGCGAACCTCATGTCCCTGGCGGGCTTGGCTATTGGCATCGGCATGATGGTGGACGGCGCGGTTGTGATGGTCGAGAACGCTTTCCGCCATCTCGCTCACAAGGGGCGCGGCACGTCGCGCGCCGAAGTGGTTGGGCATGCGGCGAGAGAGGTGGCGCAGCCGATCGCCTTTGCGATCCTGATCATCATCGTCGTGTTCTTGCCACTCTTCTCGCTCACCGGGCTGGAGGGCAAGCTCTTCAAGCCCATGGCCTACGCGATCTCGTTCGCCATGGCGGGCTCGCTCATCCTGAGCCTGACCCTCGTCCCGGTGCTTTCTTCGCTCATGTTGAAGCCGAAGCCGGAAAGCGATCCATGGCTGCTGCGGATATCGAGGAGGATCTACACGCCGATGCTCGACTGGGCGCTCGGGCATCGAAAGGCAGTCGCGGGTACTGCGCTCGTGCTTCTCGGTCTTTCGCTCGCTGCGTTCCCGTTCCTCGGGAAGGAGTTCATGCCGACGTTGCAGGAGGGCGAAATCATGATGCGCGTCACGGGTATTCCGGCGACCTCGCTGGATGAAACGGTGCGCGTATCGCAGCGCATGAGCGCAGTGTTGCACGAGAAATTTCCTCAGACAAAGTCGGTGCTCGCGACCATGGGCCGAGCAGAGAAGGGCGAGACGACCGACGTGAACTACATGGAAGTCCTCGTCGCAGTGAAGCCGGAATCCGAGTGGCCGGAACGCATCCCCATGCCCGAGCTCGCGCGCGAGATGCAGGAGGCGCTGGAGAAGGCAGTTCCGACGGTGGTGTTCTCCGCTACTCAGCCGATCCAGATGCGCGTCGAGGAGCTGATATCCGGCGTGCGAGCTACGCTTGCGCTCAAGGTCTACGGCCCGGACTTGACGACGCTGGATCGTCTTGCGGCACGGATGAAGCAGTCGCTCGCCGGCGTCGAAGGTGTGGCCGACCTGTCTCTCGAAGCCAACCAAGGCAAACCGCAGATCGTCATCCGTGTGGATCGAGAGGCCGCCGCCCGGCTCGGCGTGAACGCGGATGAAGTGCTCGAGCTGGTGCAAGCAGGGATAGGAGGCAGGCCTGTCTCGACGCTTCTGGATGGCACCCGGCGCTTTGATATCGCCGTGCGCTTCGACGAGCCATTCCGCGGCAGCATTGAGTCGATCCGCAATCTTCCCGTCCGTACGGGAAGCGGGGCGCTCGTGCCGCTGTCGCGCCTGGCCACGGTGGAGACCGACGAGGGCTACACGTTCGTGCGCCGCGAAGCGCTGCAGCGCTATGCCGTAATCCAGATGGACGTCCGCGGCCGGGACATCGACAGTTTCGTGCAGGACGCATCAGCGAAAGTGCAGGCCGATGTGCAAATGCCGGAGGGCTACTGGATGGAATGGGGCGGCGCCTTCGAGAACCAGCAGCGCGCCCTGGCGCGCTTGGCGATCATCGTGCCGATCACCATCGCTCTTATCTTCTTGCTGCTCTATACGGCCTTCAACTCGCTGCTCTACGCCGGGCTGATCATCGCCAACGTGCCCTTCGCCATCATTGGGGGTGTGGTCGCATTGGCCGTGGGTGGGTTCTACGTTTCAGTGCCGTCCGCCATCGGCTTCATCGCAGTCTTTGGCGTAGCGATGCTGAACGGGATCGTGCTCGTATCGTTCATCCACGAGCAATGGGTATCGCGAGACCTGACTTTGCGCCAGGCGGTCCGCGAGGGAACGCTGCTGCGCCTGCGCCCGGTCCTGATGACCGCGAGCGTCGCTATCCTGGGCCTGGTGCCGATGCTGCTCTCGGGCGGTGTCGGTGCGGAAACGCAGCGACCGCTCGCTGCAGTCGTCATCGGGGGGCTTTTCACCTCCACGGCTCTCACCCTGCTCGTACTCCCCGTCATGTACGAGTGGGTGATGTCCCGGCGGCATGGCGAGAAAGCTCCGCCCAGCCTCCGCGAGGCGACATGAGGCCGCGGCGGATAGTGATGGTCCCGTTGATAGGCGGCCGCAGCTCGCTCATCTACGACGCCGAGATGGCTTACCTGGTTTCCCGCGACGTTCAGCTCGACATCAGTGCAGGCGCGAGGGACCGAGGCACAAATCCACCGCGGAGCTTTGTCGGTGCGGGCGTGAGCGTCCGATTTTGATCAAGCGAACTCCATAGGAGATTCCATGAAACTTGCAGCGGCAGTCTTCGCAGTTGCTCTTGGGATGACGACGCCGGCGTACGCGGCGGACAAGCACGGCGGACATGAAGTCGAAATCGGCAAATACCACGTAGAGCTCGTCGTAAAGGACCGTGATCTTTCGCTCTATGTCCGTGACCAGGCCGACAAGCCGGTCAACCCGAAGACCGTGAAGGCGAGCGCGAATGTGCTTTCCGGCAAGGACAAGGCCACGGTCCAGCTCGCGCCCGGCACCGGCGAGGCGCTGAGCGGCCAGGCGCCATTCAGCATAGCCAAGGATGCCAAGGTAATCGTCACCTTCAGTGTCGACGGCGGGAAGAGCGAGCAGGCACGGTTCTCCCTTGGCCAGAAGCAGGAGCACAGGGGCCACAAGCACTGACAGTCGGGGGCGGCAAACGCCGAGGAGGACAAGATGCTGACAAGGGGCGCGGTCTATCTAATGTGCGGTTTCCTTACGCTTGGCATCCCGGCTTGGGCGCAGCGCTCGCCGCCAACGGAGGCGCGCGCGCTGGACATAGTTCGAGACGACGCCGACGTACTGTCCAGCGAGGAAGATCGGAAGCTGACTGCACTTCTTCAGGCAGTCCTGGATCAGACGGGCGTGAAAGTGCTCGTAGTGGTGGTCCCGACCACCGCGCCGGATGATGGCGAGCGCTATGGCGGGCGCCTGGTGGAGCACTGGGCAAAGCGCGGAGCGGTAGATCCGGCGCAGACGGTGATAGCCGTGCTGGCGGTCGACGATCGGAATCTATCTGTACTCGCTGGACGCGGTTTGCCGGGATTGCAGCGGGAACTCGCCGGGGGAGGAGCCTTGAGATTCCTTGTGCCGTATCTCAAGGAAGAGCGCTATTTCGACGCAATGATGGCGCTAGGGAAGTGGCTTTCCGGGCGCATTCGAAACAAGGGCGACCGGACGTAAGTCATGGAGAAATCCCGGTTCGACCTGGAGCTGCTGTTACCGGAGGTTCCAGACGACCGGGATGCATGCATTGGCCGCCTGCGGGACGCGCTGGAGGCTCGAGCCGGCATCGAGGCTGCGCATCTACTCCGGCATGAGGAAGCGCCCCAACAGCGACTGTGTATCCATTTCAACCCGAGCATCGTGTCGCTACAGGACGTCCGTCGCATGGCCCTGCAGGCGGGCACGGACCTGCAGCAACGCTACGGTCATCTCCTTGCCAGCATCCCGCCGCGACCGGCACGCAGGGCGCGGCGGCTTGCTGCCGAATTTGCGCGGCTGCCCGGTGTCCTCGAGGCCGCCGTAGCAGCGGATGGCACGGTGCGGATCGAGTTCGATCGGCAGCTTGCCGACGAAGCAGCGATAAGGGCGTTCCTTGAGACCCACGATCGCGCTCGCGAAGATCACGAGGGTCATGCGCATGGCGGCAGGGCCGAGCTCGTCTTTGTCGGGCTCTGCGGGCTGACGCTACTCACCGGGTGGATGCTGGAGCGCTTTTCGGGCATCGATTCCCGCGTCGGGCTGGCATTCCTTCTGGCGGCGTACTTCTTCGGCGGGTTTTTCACGCTGCGCGAAGCCTTTGCCAGCGTCCGTGCCGGCCGGTTCGAAATTGATTCGCTCATGCTGGTTGCGGCGGCCGGTGCCGCCGCGCTGGGCGAGTGGGCTGAAGGGGCGCTCCTGCTTTTCCTATTCAGCCTGGGCCACGCGCTCGAGCGCTATGCCATGGGCAGGGCCCGGCGGGCCATCGAAGCGCTCGCGGACTTGGCGCCGCAGACCGCGATCGTGCGCCGCGACGGAGTCGTAGCCGAGGTTGCGGTGGCCGACCTGCGCATCGGGGATACGGTGCTCGTCAAGCCGAACGAGCGCCTGCCGGCGGACGGACTGGTGGAAAGGGGCGAAAGCAGCGTCAATCAGGCACCCATCACCGGAGAGAGCGTACCCGTCGACAAGCGGACCGGAGATACAGCCTTTGCAGGCACGATCAACGGGGCAGGGGCGCTGGAAATCCGGGTAACGCGCGCCGCCGCCGATTCCACCCTGTCCCGCGTGGTGAAAATGGTGCGCGAGGCACAGACAAATCAGTCGCCCACGCAGCAGTTCACCGACCGCTTCGAGCGCATCTTTGTACCGGCGGTCCTCGGCGGGGCGTCGCTCCTCCTTGCCTCCTGGCTGGTGGTCGACGAGCCGTTCAGTGCAAGCTTCTACCGCGCGATGGCCGTGCTCGTTGCGGCGAGCCCCTGTGCCCTCGCCATCGCCACACCGAGCGCAGTGCTGAGCGGCATCGCGCGCGCCGCCGGGGGCGGGGTGCTGGTCAAAGGCGGAGGGCCGCTCGAAAACCTCGGGCGCCTCACCGCCGTCGCATTCGACAAGACTGGCACCCTCACCGAAGGCAAGCCGCGATTGACTGACGTCGTGGCAGGGCCAGGTGCCGGGGAGCAAGAGCTGCTGCGCGTTGCCTTTGCGGTAGAGAGCCAGAGCGATCACCCGCTGGCAGCGGCCGTCGTAGGCGGCGTACTTGACCGGCTTGGCCAGTCGCCAGCCGATGAAGCAACGGAATTACGCAGCATCACCGGACGGGGAGTACAGGCGAAAGTCGGAGGCCAGGTCACGCACGTCGGCAAGGATGTGCTCTTCTCCGAAATCGGAGGGCCGCCGCCTCCCGATGCGCTGCGCGGCGCTATCGAAGAGCTGAAGCGCAACGGCCGCACCACCATGGTGGTACGGCAGGGGGAGCGCTACCTAGGCGTCCTGGGTCTGATGGACACCCCGCGAGTGACGGCCAAGGCCGTCGTCGCACGCCTGCATTCCCTAGGCATTCGGCGGACGATCATGATCTCCGGCGATAACCAGTCCGTAGCCGATGCCGTGGCTCAGTCCATCGGCATCGATGATCCGCGCGGCGACTTGATGCCCGAACACAAGGTCGAGGCCATCAGGCAACTAAGAAAAGAAGGCGGCGTCGCCATGATAGGCGACGGTGTTAACGATGCACCGGCCATGGCTAATGCCACAGTCGGCATCGCGATGGGTGCGGCCGGGTCCGACGTCGCCCTGGAAACGGCCGACGTGGCGTTGATGGCAGATGACCTGGAACGCCTGCCGTTCGCCATCGGCCTGAGCCGCTCGGCAAGCCGCATCATCCGGCAGAACGTCTGGGTTAGCCTCGGCATCGTCGCCTTTCTCGTTCCGGCCACGATCTTCGGCCTCGGCATCGGTCCCGCCGTGCTCGTGCACGAAGGATCCACGGTGCTCGTTGTCTTCAACGCCCTGCGTCTGCTCGCCTATTCGGAACCGCTATGAGAAGCGTTGTCGCAACGCTTGTGCTCCTCATGTTTGCGCTTGCTGCGCGTGCCGAAGAACTGCGGCCGCTTCCGCCGCTGCTCCACACAGTAAGCGATGAAGCAGGAGCTCTCTCAGTAGATCAGGGTCGAGCCCTATCGCGATCCGCAGAAGACATCTTTGACCGAACCGGTGTGCGAGTCATTATCGTCATTGCAGAAACCACGCGTCCCGAGGAGATCGAAGACTACACGGAGCGACTAGGGCAGCGCTGGAAGCGCGAACGTGATCTCGTCCCGGAGCGAAGCATCTTCGTCGTGCTCTCTGTAAGAGACCGCGAGTTTCAGGTCATGCCTGGCAGAGGCCTCGAGTTCGTCGATCGCGAGCTTAAAAAGCCCGAAGCCTATGCGGGTTTGTCTCCGCTTTTCCGGCAAGGTCGGTATTTCGACGCACTCATGACTGTCAACCAGCGTCTACTGGAGATCGTCCTGAAGCAGAAGAGCCGGAGTTAGCAGTCGTTCCGCGCTCGACTGGGCCGTGTACGGCTAGTGTTGTGTCCCGTTAATGACTTTACAGAGTCGTTCGAGCTTAGCCAGGATGGACTCTGCGGTAGCGGTCCAGGCAAAGGGCCGTGGATGACGGTTGTAGTGCTCGACGAATTCCTGAATCTTGCGCTTGAGATCGGTGACCGAGTCGAACGATCCGCGGCGGATCGCCTGATTTGTAATCAAGGCGAACCAGCGCTCGACTTGATTGAGCCAGGAGCTGTAGGTCGGGGTGAAATGCAAATGGAACCGCGGCCGCCGAGCCAGCCAAGCTTTGACCTTGGCATGTTTGTGCGTGCCATAGTTGTCGCAGATCAGATGCACGTCGAGATGCGACGGAACGTTGCTTTCGATGTGGCGAAGAAAGGAGAGGAATTCCTGATGGCGGTGACGCGCTTTGCACTGCGTCAGCACGCTGCCATTGGCTATGTCCAGAGCGGCAAACAGCGTCGTCGTACCGTGTCGGACGTAATCGTGGGTGATGCCTTCGACATAACCCAAACCCATCGGCAACACCGGCTGGGTGCGCTCCAGCGCCTGCACCTGGCTCTTCTCATCCACACACAGCACCAGCGCGTGATCCGGGGGATTGAGATAAAGGCCGACGATGTCGCGCACCTTCTCGATGAAGAACGGATCGCTCGAGAGCTTGAAGCTGCGGCTGCGATGCGGCTGCACGCCAAACAGCGTGAGATAGCGATGCACCGTGCTCTTGGAGAGCCGCGTGGCATCGGCCAGAGTACGCCGCGACCAGTGGGTCTTGCCTTTGGGTTTCGTCTGCAGCGCCGTGTTGATCAGCTTGGCGATGGCCTCCTCGCTGGTGCTGCGCGGCCGTCCGGGCTTGATCTCGTTGTGCAGGCCCTTGATGCCGGCCTCACTGAAGCGCTTGCGCCACAGCGATACCGTCGGGCGGCTGACCCGGAAACGCCGCGCCACCGCGCTGCCGGATTCGCCATCGGCCATGCGCAAAACCATCTGCGCGCGCCGCGCCAACCCCGCAGGCAGGCTCTGCGAGCGCGCAATCGATTCAAGCTGAGCTCGATCCGACTCGCTCACGATCAGTTCCCTCGCGGGTCTTCCCAGTTTCATCGCCGAGCGCTCCCTGTCCAAAGAATACAACTTGGACAGCACTCGACGCGTAAAGTTACATACGGGACATCACACTAGGGAAGCTCTGAATAACCGATGAAGCAGCGCGCCGAGTGGATCGTAGTTGATGATTCGCCAGCGAACATGCTGAAGACGCGCGCCGTATTCTTAGCAATGCCGCTAGCGCACCTTGGCAAAGGACTACGGAGGATTGGCCGGCGGTTGAATCTACGGCTGGGCCTGGTCGAAAGCGGCCGACAGGGCGATGACACGCGGGTGGCCGATTTGCATGTGACTCACGACAGGAGCCTCACCGCCAACGGAGTGAGGCGCCGACTGAAGGAGCATGAGGAAGTCGTCCACGCGACCATCGAGATCCGGTACTGCACCTGACCGCTCAAGCCGGCCGGTGTACACTCCCGCCAGCCCGGTCGCGAGGATTCCCGCCGGCATATGGATGCTCGGCTTCGTCAGCATGGTGGCAGGCGCGGCGACCGGTCTTGTCTATCCGGTATGGGCGATGGCGGCCATGGCGGCGAGCGTCACGGCGATCTTCCTCAACTCGCTCTGGGGAAGGCCGAGACTGTTCGTCGATGCCATTCTCAGCGTCGGCCGGCCGGCCGGGGCGGCAAATCCGCAGGCGGCAGAAGTAACCTGAGCAACCACATGACCGCACCCATGCTTACCATCGGCAAGGTAGCCGAGCAATCTCAGGTCACGGCCGACAGCATCCGGTACTACGAGCGCGAAGGTCTCGTGCGGCCGGCGAGAAAAACAGAGTCGGGTTATCGTCTCTACATCGACGAGGCAGTCCGTCGCATCGCGTGCCGGTGCTGGAGATGCGCGCGAGGCTCGGCCCGAACGAGCGCATGAACCAGCCAATCCTGCCCGTAAGGTATGCGATGCCCAGGGCCGCATAGAGCAGGCCAAGAATTGCCCAGGCAGCTTTCTGGAAGCCGAAAAACGCCGTGCCGACCAGCACCGCGATGGCCCCGAGCAGGCCAATGAAGGCGGCGCGTCCGGCCGCGAAGGCGAGCGTTTGCGCAATGCGCGTCGCAGCGCGCTTGCCCTCGATCACCTTGATGAAAATGAGAGTCGAGGCCAGAGAGCAGGGTTCGATGAAACCGATCAGGCCGAAGGCGATCGGCAGGACGGCGAGGTCGAGGAGCGGATTGCCTGTCACCCCGTCTCGCTCCGCCAGTGCTACTTAAGCTCGATCGCCTTGGCGACGCGCTCGTTCTTCTCGGTAACGTGAGTCACCACGACCGTCCTGCCGCGAAGCGCCGGTAAGTAGACCGCTTCGCTGCCCCGCGTGATGGGCGTGCCAAGGGGAACATTGAAGCTCAGCTCCTCCTTCTTCTCACCTGCGGTGCGCTCGAGTTTCATCGTTCCGGCGCAGCCGCCGATCTTCACGTTCATGTCGCAATGGGTGAGCCGGGTTCCGACGACCTTGCCTTCGGTCTTCTCTTCGCTAAACGCCGGTGTCTGCACGAGCAGCAGCAGGCTTGCCGCCGCCATTAGTCCATTCACTCGTTTCTTCATGACTTACGGTTCCCCTTGGGCGTGCGGCCC
>DASVDU010000107.1:0-32944 GCA_036380915.1 Hyphomicrobiaceae bacterium
GGCTCGTGCGTCTCCGCTCTGCTCGGCGGCATCGGCGCCAACTGGCCCGCGCCGCCCGCGGACTGGATCAACGCCGTCAAGGCGAAGAAAGAGGAAAACATCGCCAAAATGGCGCCGAAGCTGATGAAGAACACGGCGCCCATGGATTTCCACAGCGCGCTCGGCGCGCTGCGCAACGTGATCAAGGAGCGCCCCGATGCGATCCTCGTCAACGAGGGCGCCAACACGCTCGACCTCGCGCGCGGCATCATCGACATGTACCAGCCGCGCAAACGCCTGGACGTGGGCACCTGGGGCGTCATGGGCATCGGCATGGGCTTCGCCATCGCTGCCGCCATCGAGACCGGCAAGCCCGTGCTTGCGGTGGAAGGCGACAGCGCTTTCGGCTTCTCCGGCATGGAGGTCGAAACGATCTGCCGCTACAAGCTGCCGGTCTGCGTCGTGGTCTTCAACAATGACGGCATCTACCGCGGTGTCGACGTCAATCCGACCGGTGGCCCCGACCCTTCGCCGATGGTCTTCGTCAAGGACGCCCGGTACGACAAGATCATGGAAGCGTTCGGCGGCGCAGGCGCCCACGTGACGACGCCCGACGAGCTCTACCGCGCCGTCAGCGCCGCCATGGATTCAGGCAAACCAACCCTCATCAATGCAGTGATCGACCCGGCGGCGGGTACCGAAAGCGGCCGCATCGGTAACCTCAACCCGCAGAGCGTGGTCAAGAAGAAGTAAGGGAGGCATACAAATGAAAGCTCTTGAAGGGGTGCGTATCCTCGACTTCACGCACGTTCAGTCCGGTCCGACCTGCACGCAGCTTCTGGCCTGGTTCGGCGCAGATGTGATCAAGGTCGAGCGCCCCGGCGTCGGCGACATCACGCGCGGCCAGCTCCAGGACCTCCCGAAAGTGGACAGCCTCTACTTCACGATGCTGAACCACAACAAGCGGTCGATCACGCTCGACACAAAGCATCCCAAGGGCAAGGAGGTGCTGGAGCGCCTCATCAAGGCATGCGACGTGCTGGTCGAGAATTTCGCACCCGGCGTGCTCGACCGCATGGGCTTTTCCTGGGAGCGCATCCAGGAGCTCAATCCGCGGATGATCTACGCCTCGATCAAGGGTTTCGGACCCGGCCCATACGAGGACTGCAAGGTCTACGAGAACGTCGCCCAGTGCACCGGCGGCGCAGCCTCGACCACCGGCTTCGACGATGGCCCGCCGCTCGTCACCGGCGCACAGATCGGCGACAGCGGCACCGGCCTGCATCTCGCGCTTGGTATCGTCACGGCGCTTTATCACCGTACCCACTCGGGGCGCGGCCAGCGCGTCACCTGTGCGATGCAGGACGGAGTGCTCAATCTTTGCCGCGTGAAGCTGCGTGACCAGCAGCGACTGGCACATGGTCCACTGACGGAGTACCCGCAGTACAGCGAGGGCAAGCCGTTCGGTGATGCAGTGCCGCGTTCTGGCAACGCCTCGGGCGGTGGACAGCCGGGCTGGATTCTGAAATGCAAAGGCTGGGAGACCGATCCCAACGCCTACATCTACTTCATTACGCAGGCGCCCGTCTGGGACAAGATCTGCGACGTGATCGGCGAGCCCGACTGGAAGACGCACCCCGATTTCGCGACACCCCAGGCGCGACTGCCGCGCCTCAAGCAGGTGTTCGATCGGATTGAGCAGTGGACCATGACCAAGACGAAGTTCGAGGCCATGGAAATCCTCAACCGGTATGACATCCCTTGCGGTCCGATCCTGTCGATGAAGGAGCTGGCAGAGGATCAGTCGTTGCGCGCGACCGGCACGATCGTCGAGGTCGACCATCCGACCCGCGGCAAGTACCTCACCGTGGGGAACCCGATCAAGCTGTCGGATAGCCCCGCGGACGTGAAGCGCTCGCCTCTCCTCGGCGAGCACACGGAGGAAATCCTGCGCGATGTCCTCGGCTACAGCGAGGAGGAAATTGCCGAGATCAGGGAAGCCACCGAGCCCCCGCAGAAACGGGCCGCGGCGGAGTAGTCCTTGTGCTGAGAGCGAATCCAGCTAGCGTCATCCCCGCGAAGGCGGGGATCCACGCAAGCTGGTCGTAATTTCGATCTGTCCGTTTGATGCTGACCCCAGGTCATCCTAAACAACCCTGCGTCTACATCCTCGCAAGCAGCCGAAATGGTATTCTTTACGTGGGCGTGACAAGCAATCTCTTCGGACGCGTAAGTCTGCACAAGCAAGACCTGATTGATAACGAAGAGGTACGGCGTCCACACGCTCGTCTATTTCGAGATGCACACGACCATGGCGGAAGCGATTCGGCGGGAGAAGCAGCTTAAAAAGTGGAACCGCGCCTGGAAGGTCCGCCTCATCGAACAGGTTAATCCTGAATGGACTGATCTTTGGAATGAAACGGGCGAGATTCGAATGAGATCAACAGGCGGCCAGGAGCCTCCTGCCGACAATTTGGAGCAAATATAGGAATCTGGCGTGGATGCCCGCCTTCGCGGGCATGACGACTCTGTTCTTGCGACGATGCCGTCTAAAAAGGATTGTCCTCGCAAGACGGAGATCCACGTAGGTAAGAGGTGGATCGGAATAATCGATCGGGAAGGAATCACATGCGCATCGTAGTTCACGGGCAGGAGGCCTTCGGCAAGGCGGTTCTGGAGAGGCTTCTCGAACGCGGCGAGAATGTCGTTGCCGTGTTCTGCGCTCCGGACAAGGAGGGCAAGGCGCGCGACCCGCTCGCAGTTTTTGCCGAGGAGAAGGGGCTTCCTGTCCACCAGCCGAAGTCCTGGAAGACGCCCGAAGCACTCGAATTGATGCGCTCCTTCGAACCCGACCTGTGCGTGATGGCCTACGTGACGCTGTTCGTGCCGCAGCCGGTGCTCGATGCACCGCGGCTCGGAACGATCCAGTATCACCCGTCGCTTCTGCCGCTGCATCGCGGCCCGTCCTCGATAAACTGGCCCATCGCCATGGGGCGCACGCGCACCGGGCTCACGATTTTCTGGCCGGACGAAGGTCTCGACGAAGGCCCGATCCTCCTCCAGAAGGAAGTCGATATCGGCCCTGACGAAACATTGGGCGATGTCTACTTCAAGAAGCTCTTCCCGCTCGGCGTCGATGCCATGATGGAGGCCGTGGACCTCGTGCGCGAGGGCAAGGCGCCGAAGATCCCGCAGGATCATTCGAAAGCGACCTACGAGAGCTGGTTCAAGAAGGATCTGGCCGAGATCGACTGGTCGAAGCCTGTTTCCGAGGTCTACAACCTGATCCGCGCCACCAACCCGGCCCCTGGCGCGTGGAGCATCCTCAAAGGCACCCGGATCGACATCTTCGATTGCGCCAAGCTCGACGGCTCGGGAAATCCCGGCGAGATCATGGCCATTACCGGCGAAGGCATTCAGGTCGCCGCAAAAGGTGGCCGCATTCTCGTCAAACGAGTTCGTGCTGCCGGCGGTCAGAAGATCCCGGCAACCGAATATGCGGTGTCCGCCGGCCTCAAGGTCGGAGACCGGTTCGATCCGCCATCGCCCAAGCAAACAACCACATCCAAGAAACAGTCAGGAGGAGCGACGCCCGTGGCCTTCAAATCGGATATCGAAATATCTCGCGAGGCCAAAATGAAGCCGATCGCAGAGGTCGGCAAAAAGGTCGGCATCCCTCCCGAGGCGCTGCTGAACTACGGCCCCACCAAGGCCAAGGTCTCCTTCGATTTCATCAAAACGCTCGAAGACCGAAAGGACGGCAAGCTGATCCTTGTATCGGCGATCAACCCGACCCCGGCCGGCGAGGGTAAGACCACGACCACGGTCGGTCTCGGCGACGGACTGAACCGGATCGGCGCCAAGGCCATGTGCTGCCTGCGGGAGCCATCGCTCGGCCCCTGCTTCGGCATGAAGGGCGGCGCGGCCGGTGGCGGATACGCCCAGGTCGTGCCGATGGAGGACATCAACCTTCATTTCACGGGCGACTTCCATGCCATCACTTCGGCGAACAATCTGCTCGCCGCGCTGATCGACAATCACATCTATTGGGGCAACAGCCTCGGCATCGATCCGCGGCGCATCTCCTGGCGCCGTGTCATGGACATGAACGACCGCGCGCTGCGCTCCATCATCAACTCGCTTGGCGGCGTGTCGAACGGCTTCCCGCGGCAGGACGGCTTCGACATTACGGTCGCCTCTGAGGTCATGGCGATCCTCTGCCTGGCCACCGACCTGCAGGATCTCAGGCGCCGGCTCGGCAACATCGTCTTCGGCACGACGCGGGACAGAAAGCCGCTCTTCGCCCGCGATCTCAAGGCTGACGGTCCGATGACTGTCCTGCTCAAGGACGCACTGATGCCGAACCTCGTGCAGACGCTGGAGAACAACCCCGTGTTCGTCCACGGTGGTCCGTTCGCCAACATCGCCCACGGCTGCAACTCGGTTCTGGCGACGAAAACGGCCTTGAAGCTCGCCGACTATGTTGTGACAGAAGCCGGTTTCGGTGCCGACCTCGGCGCGGAGAAGTTCTTCGACATCAAGTGCCGCAAAGCCGGCCTCAAGCCGTCGGCGACCGTGATCGTCGCCACCGTCCGGGCGCTCAAGATGCACGGCGGCATCGCCAAGGAAGACCTCAAGGGCGAGAACGTGGAGGCGGTCCGCAAGGGCGCGGAGAACCTCAAGCGTCATCTGGAGAACGTGGCCAAGTTCGGCATTCCGCCCGTTGTGGCCATCAACCGCTTCGTCACGGATACCGATGCCGAGATCGCGGCGGTCAAGGAGCTCGCCGAGAGCATGGGGACACGCGCCTTCCTGTGCACCCATTGGGCCGACGGCGGCAAGGGCACAGAAGAGCTGGCCCGGTATGTGGTCGAGCTGTGCGACAGCGGAAAGGCGAACTTCAAGCCGCTCTACCCGGATGAGATGCCGCTGTGGGACAAGATCAGGACGATCGCCACGGAGCTCTATGGCGCGTCTGATATCAGCGCCGACGCCACTGTCCGCAACCAGCTCAAGGACTTCGAGGCCAACGGCTACGGTCACCTGCCGATCTGCATGGCCAAGACGCAGTACTCGTTCTCGACCAACCCCAACCTGCGCGGCGCACCGACGGGCCACGTCGTCAACATCCGCGAGGTGATCCTCTCCGCAGGCGCCGAGTTCGTCGTTGCGGTTTGCGGCGATCTCATGCGCATGCCCGGCCTGCCGCGCGTGCCCTCCGCAGAGCAGATGTACGTCAACGAGCAGGGCTACATCGAGAACCTGTCCTGACGCGGGCCTCAAGCCTTCTCCCTGCAATGCGGGGAGAAGGCCTGCATTCCCGAGGGGACCGGCTCTCGTCTACAGCGTCCCGGGGAAGGCGCCGCCGTCGATCACGATATTCTGGCCGGTGATGTAGCCGGCGTGGGCGGAGCAGAGAAAAGCCGCAGTCGCGCCGAACTCTTCCGGAGTGCCGAAGCGCTTTGCCGGAACCTCGTTCTTGCGCGCCTCGTGCACCACCTCATACGGCTGACCGCGCGCCTCCGCGATCTTCCGCGTAGTGGCCCTGAGGCGGTCCGTTTCGAAAGGTCCAGGCAGCAGCGCGTTGATCGTGACGTTCCGATGCACCGTCTTGCGGGCGAGCGCCGCGACCGCGCCGGTCAGGCCGGAGCGGGCACCGTTCGATAATTCGAGCGTCGGAATGGGTGCTTTCACAGACGAGCTGGTGATGTTCACGATGCGTCCGAAGCCGCGCTCCATCATGCCGTAGACGGTCGCGTGAATGAGCGCGATCGGCGTCAGCATGTTGCCTTCGACAGCTTTGCGCCAATCATCGAGCGAGAAGTTCTTGAAGTCGCCGGGAGGCGGCCCGCCGGCGTTGTTGATCAGAATATCCGGGTTGGGACAGGCGGCGAGCAGCGCCCGGCGGCCTTCCTCCGTCGTCACGTCGCAGACGACGGTCGTAACGCTTGCCGCACCCAGCCCGCGCAGATGCTCCGCCGTCGCCTCAAGTGCCTCCTTGCCGCGCGCGCAAATGGTCAGCGCCACGCCTTCGCGCGCCAACGCCTCGGCGCAGCCCCTGCCCAATCCCTTAGAAGCGGCACAAACGATTGCCGACCTGCCTCTGATGCCAAGATCCATGGCTTCCGTATTCCTCCGTTGTCGATGGGGGAAGACTATGCGCGCCCTCGTATGATGTCGACCGCTCGCCTACAGCCAGCCCTTGCGCCGGAAATAGACGAACGGCAGCACGGCAGAGAGCACCATCAGCAAGAGCGCCAGCGGATAGCCGAAAGTCCAGTCGAGCTCCGGCATGGTGCGGAAGTTCATGCCGTAGATGGAAGCCACCAGCGTCGGCGGAAGCAGCACGACGGCCACGACCGAAAAGAGCTTGATGATCTGGTTTTGCTCGATCGAGACGAGCCCCAACGAGGCATCGAGCATGAAAGTGATCCGCGCATTAAGATAGTTGAGGTGATCGGCGAGCGATTGTACGTCCCGGCTTGCCGTCCTGATCTGCGCGCGTACACGTTCGGCCTCCTTGCGCCTCAGGGCTACCTGACTGAGGTAGGTCAGCAAGCGACCGAGCGAGAGCAGGCTGTCTCGCATCTTCGACGCAATCTCTCCTTCGCGGCCAATCTGCTTCAGGATCACCTCGAAACGTCGCGTCCGCGTCGCCGATCCGCCTTTCATATCGAAGATCGTCTGCGCCAAGCGGTCCGCATCGGCCTGCAGGCGTTCGATGATGTCGGCCTCACGGTCGATGATCGTTTCAAGCAAGCCCAGCAATATCGCCATTGCGGAATCGATTGGCGTGTCGCCCTTCTGCGCCCTGGCGAGAAAAATCGAGAAGGCGCGCGGCTCGGCATAACGCACGGTCACGAGTTTGCTCTCGGTGAGAATGAAGGTGATCGCTGTCGACTCTGGACTCACCGTTTCCGCCCGATGCAGCACCGTAGCCGTCATGACGTAAGCGCCGGATTCGTGATATAAGCGGCTCGAGACCTCGATTTCGGCCATCTCCTCGCGGGTCGGCACGGCGATGCCAAGCTCCCGCTCGACGAGTGCCTCCTCCGCTGGGATTGGATTGAGGAGGTCGATCCAGACGGCCTCAGCGGCGGAAAGGGCCCCTTGGGCTTTCACAAGGCCAGCCCCGTGTGCGTGATAGATGGTCAGCATGCCAGCGCCTTCCCTCCGCCTGTTCCGAGCTGGAGGCAGTGATACACCAATGCGCACGGCGTGGCAGGCAGCCAAAGCCGAGCTTTCTGCGTTCTGAACTCAGTCAGAGTACGGGTCCGGTCCGATGAAGGACGTAGTAGAGCTGAACCGGAAATACGGTGTCGATAACGAGCTCGGCTTTTGCGACATAAGAGGCGAGCCGTTGGCCTGGATCAGAAACGACGCCTGCGCGGCCACGATCGCGCTCAATGGTGCACATCTGGTAAGCTGGTATCCCTACGGCCACGACGAGGTCTTCTGGGTGTCCTCTGTCCGGCCCTCGTCCTCAACGATGTCCCAACGCGGGGGAGTGCCTGTCTGCTGGCCATGGTTCGGCCCCCATCCGACGGATCCTACGAAACCACAACATGGATTCGTGCGAAACCGCCGGTGGACGGTGGTGTCGGCCAACAGCACGTCGCAAGTCACAGAGCTGACGCTCAGGACCGAGACGACGCCCGAGGATGCGGCGCTGTGGCCCCATCACGCCGAAGTAAGCCTGCGGTTCATCGCCGGGGCAACGCTATGTCTCGAGCTCGCGACCCGCAACACCGGCTCGCAGGCATTCGAGCTGACACAAGCGCTACACTCGTATTTCAAGGTCTCGGATATTGCCAATGTGGCGATCGAAGGCTTTGACGGCCTCGAGTATCTCGACAAGGTCGACGCCTACGCCCGCAAGCGGCAATCCGGCCAGATCACCATTACCGGTGAGACCGACCGCATCTATCTCGGCCATACCGGACCCGCCATCATTCACGATTCCGGACTCGGGCGAGGGATCATCGTGACCAAGTCCGGCAGCACCAGCAGTGTCGTCTGGAATCCATGGGAGGAGCGGGCGAGACAGATGGGCGATCTCGGCGAGGACGGCTACCGGCGGATGGTTTGCGTCGAAACGGCGAATGCAGGTGATGATGTCGTGCGCATCGATCCGGGCCATCAGCACACTCTCGTCGCAAATATTCAGATTGCACGCGGCTGAGGGCTCATTGCACTGCGACGCACGGACTCTTGCAGAGCACCATGCCGCCCCTCATATTGGACGCCAGGTTTCAACAGAGGAAAGGAGGTGATCCAATGTCGAGTGAGATGTGGACTCTGCCGTTTGGGGACGTGTTCGCAGCGAGGACGTTGGAGCAGCCTCCGCGTTTTTCCTGAGACGCCGTGAGCCGGCGTATTCGCCCGGCCAGTGCCAACGGCAGCCTTCACTCACGAAAGGCCACCTGATCGGGTGGCCTTTTTCGTTTGGCTCCAGCCCCCCGGCGGGCGGGCAAGCGAACCAGCGTCGGGCTGCTGAACCGCTGATGAACGACCCGCTCCGATGTCGTTCATGTCTGCCGTGCCAGTGTCAGGCCATCGGAACGACCCGTTCCGACGCGATCTGGGCAACACTGGCATGGAGATATTCGAAGATGATGCTGAAGTCAGCCATATTCGCGACTGTCCTGGCAGCCGCCGCCGCGACCGGCGCGGCCAGCACGGCTTCTGCTGCACCGGCTGCCGCGCCTGCAGTGCTCGGCGGCATTCAAAACACCTCTGATGCCGTTCAGCAGGTCCACTGGCGCCGTACCCGCGTCGTGACCCGATGCATCGGCGGACGCCGCGTACTGATGCGTATCAACTGGCGCGGCAGGGTTGTTTCACGCCGCGTGATCGGGCGCTGCTGGCACCACCACCGCAAGCATCGCCACCGCTGGTGATCGCCGGCGAGCCGCACGGCCGATCACGTCTGCAAACGACAAGGCCCCGATCGCGTGCCTCCGGCGATCGGGGCGTTGTCGTTTGCGCCCGATTTGGGATGTCAGTCTTGCTTCGACTTGCCGGAAGCACCTGACCGCCGGGCCCGAAGCTCACGATAGCGCTGGAGCGAAGCGGCCGGCGTCGCATAGGCCTCCTGCAGCTCGACGCTCCAGTACCGCAACTCCTGCAGAGGAATTTGCTCGCCCGTGACGGCGCAGCGGACGTATTCGCCCGGCGACAAAACCTGGAACTCGCCATCCAGGTAGCGGACGCGAGCCTCGCCGTGTGATCCGAACAGTTTTTCGAAACGATTCATTTACCTTCTCGGCGGATGGCACGTTCAGCACCGTTAGACTTCAGATTGCGAATGCGGACCGGCCCGTCAAGGCTGGGCGACACTGATACACGCTCGAAATCGCACATCGTTGTTTCAGAACAGCGAGCCCTGTCCGCCTTGGGGTGGGTTGCGCTTGCGCCGCGGCTGGCGCACCTGAGCCGGATCGACGATGCTCGAGACGGTCGGCCGGGACGGACCCCTGGTCGTCCTGACATCGCGCACGTCTGCGTCGATGCAGCCGTCGGCAAGCTCCACCTGAATGTCCGTGCCCAGGCCGACCGCGGCGACGGAGCGGATCGTGTGCCCTTCGGCATCCCGCACCAGCGCAAAGCCGCGTTCCAGCACACCCTGGTAGCTGAGGGACAAGAGCAGCTTCGACAGCCCCGATAGGCGGGCTCTTTCGTGCGCGACCCGGCTCCTGAAAGCCTGCTCCGCCCGCAAGCCGCAGCTCGCCAATCTCTCGCGCCCGCGATCCACCCGGCTGCGGACGGCCTCGATGCCGAGGCGCCCGGCCGTGCGCTCGAAGCGGGACCGCCGCGCGCCGGCAAGGCGCGACAGCGCATCCCGGCTGTGCCGGCTCAGTGCCTCGAGGCGGTCGCGACAGCGATTAAGACGTGCTTCCAGCAGCCGCGGTTGCAGCCGCGAAGACACGCGGGCGTGCCGCATCGCATGCGCGCGCGTGTTGGCGAGCAGAGCCCGGCCCAACCGCTGCTCAACTGAGTCGAACCGCTGCCTCGGGAGGGCCAGCAGATCCTCGCGGCGCGGCAGGCCGCGCGCAGCGGCTTTGAGATGCGTTCGAGCGCCTTCGAGGACGCGACGCATGCTACTGGCGAGGCGCAACGCGAGCGTCGCCGTCCCCTCCACCAGCTCGGAATGCTTGGGCACGGCCCATTCCGCGGCCTTGGTCGGCGTCGGCGCACGGGCATCGGCGGCGAGATCGATGAGCGTCCAGTCCGTTTCATGGCCGACAGCGGAGATGAGCGGGATCTCGCTTTCCGCGGCCGCGCGCACCACGCCCTCGTGGTTGAAGCCCCATAGGTCCTCGAGGCTGCCGCCACCGCGTGCAACGATCAGGACATCGGGCCGCGGAACGGGGCCACCTGCAGGCAGGGCGTTGAAGCCGCGGATCGCGGCGGCAATCTCGGCAGAGCAGGTTTCGCCCTGCACCCTGACAGGCCAGACGAGCACATAGACGGGAAACCGCTCGTCGAAGCCATGCAGCATGTCGCGGATGACGGCCCCCGTCGGCGAGGTGATGATGCCGACCACGCGCGGCAGAAACGGCAGCGGCTTCTTGCGGTCCTCGTCGAACAGGCCTTCGGCCGCCAGCTTCCGCTTGCGCTCCTCGAGCACGGCCATCAGCGCGCCGATGCCCGCAGGCTCCAGGCTTTCGATGACGATTTGGTACTTGGACGAGTTCGGGTAGGTCGTGATGCGCCCCTGCGCGACGACCTCCATGCCCTCCTCTGGCTTGACCTTGAGGCGCTGCCACGTCGTGCGCCAGATCACCGCCTCGATTTTTGCCTTGTCGTCCTTGAGCGCGAAGTAGCAGTGGCCCGAAGAGTGCGTGCCGCGGAAGCCTGAGATTTCACCGCGCAAACGCACGAAGCCGAACCCGTCCTCCAACGCCCGCTTGATGGCGCTCGCGAGCTCGGAAACGGTATACTCGGCGACATTGGCGCCGGTGCGCTGCTGTGTGGCAGATTCGGCCACGATCATCCCTGCTATGTGGTGTCTGGAACCGATGATACACCATGGTGGCCGCCATACGGCGGCGTCCAAATGCCGTTTTCCCACGAGATGCCGGACTAGGCTTGCATGAACGTACTCCTTCTGGGTTCCGGCGGCCGTGAGCACGCTCTGGCCTGGGCCATAGCGGCAAGCCCGCTGCTCGATACGCTTTACTGTGCGCCCGGCAACGCCGGCATTGCCGAGGTCGCCCGATGCGTGCCGCTCGACATCACGGATCATGCGGCTGTGGCGGCGTTCTGCCGCGAGAAGCGGATCGACCTCGTCGTCGTCGGTCCCGAGGCACCGCTCGTCGCCGGGATTGCCGATGACCTTTCCGCGGCAGGGTTCAAGGTCTTCGGGCCCTCGCGCGCGGCTGCACAGCTCGAAGGCTCGAAGGGCTTCGCGAAGGATCTCTGCCGCGAGCTCGGTGTTCCAACGGCCGCCTACGGCCGGTTCTCCGATGCTGCGTCCGCGAAGGCGTACGCAGGGCAGCTCCCCCTGCCCGTGGTCGTCAAGGCCGACGGGCTTGCTGCGGGCAAGGGCGTTGTGATCGCCGAAACAAGGGAAGCCGCCGACGCGGCGATAGACGCCTGCCTGGGCGGCGCCTTCGGAACGGCTGGCGCCGAGGTCGTCATCGAGGAATACCTGCGTGGCGAGGAGGCGAGCTTTTTCGCGCTTGTCGATGGCAAACACGCCCTCCCGCTCGGCGCGGCGCAGGACCACAAGCGCGCGTTCGACGGTGATACGGGCCCGAACACCGGCGGTATGGGGGCCTATTCACCCGCACCAGTGATGACGCCCGACATGGCCGAGCGCGTCATGGCCGAGATCATCCGCCCCATCGTCGCCGGCATGGCGGCTCGGGGCACGCCGTACAAGGGCGTGCTGTTTGCCGGGCTGATGATCACGCCCGAGGGTCCGAAGCTCATCGAATTCAACGTCCGCTTCGGCGATCCCGAGTGCCAGGTGCTCATGATGCGCCTCAAATCGGACCTGCTTCCCGCGCTAATGGCGACAGTCGACGGCGTGCTCGGCAATTTCGACCTGCGCTGGCACGATGACACGGCGCTGACGGTTGTCATGGCCGCCAACGGCTATCCCGGCACACCCGCGAAGGGCTCGGAGATCCGCGGGTTGGAGGAGGCCGCCAAGGTGCCCGGCGTCGAGATCTTCCACGCCGGCACGCGCCGCGATGGCACGCGCATCGTCTCCAATGGCGGGCGCGTTCTCAACGTCACCGCGCGCGGACGGACCGTCAGCGAAGCCCGCGACCGCGCCTATGAGGCGATCAGCCGGATCGAGTGGCCGGAAGGCTTCTGCAGGAGCGACATCGGCTGGAGAGCCATCGCGCGCGAGCGAGGCGGCGAACCCGCTTGACTCTGCTCGCGCTGCAAGCCGCGCTGCCTTCGACCATGTGCCGCCTTGACGCGCAGGGCGCTTTGGCCTCGTTGTAGCTGAGATGGATCAGCAGCTTCAGCAACACTCCGGACAGCCACGAAAGAAACTGCCGAGCGTGGCCTTGGCACTCGGCGGGGGAGGCGCACGCGGGCTTGCCCACATTCTGATGCTGGAAGTCTTCGACGAGTTCGGCATCAAGCCGACCGTGATAGCCGGCACCTCCATCGGCGCTCTTTATGGGGCCGCCTATGCCTCAGGGCTCAGCGCAGCCCAGCTCCACGCCTATACCGAAGAAATACTGGGCCGGCGCTTCGATCTCATCCGGCAGCTCTTCGCGGCCCGTTCGGAGCCGGTGCAACGGCTGCTCCGGGTGCTGCCGGTGCGCTCCTCGCTCATCAATTCGGCAACGCTGCTCGACTTGCTGTTCCCGGACCACGTGGCGAAGGACTTTTCCGAGCTCAAGATTCCGCTCAAGGTCGTCGCAACGGACCTTTCCTCACAGGAGGCCGTCGTGCTGGACGAAGGGCCCTTGCGGCCCGCGGTAGCGGCCAGCATCGCCATACCTGTCCTGTTCTCGCCCGTCGTCATCGGCAACCGGATTCTGGTCGATGGTGGGCTCGCAAATCCCCTGCCGTTCGACCTCATAGACGGAGCGGCCGATATAACCGTCGCCATCGACGTCAACGCCAAGACGTCCCAAGCTGATATCGGCCCGCGACCGACCGCGGTCGAGGTGATCGTACAGTCGATCCAGATCCTGCAGAAGTCTGTCACCCGCGAGCGGCTCCGGTATCGGCAGCCTGATATCCTGATCCAGGTCGCAATCGATCAGTTCAACGTCCTCGAATTCACAAGGCCGCACGAAATACTCCAGGCTGCACAGCCGGCGAAGGCGGCGCTCAGGCAGGAGCTTTTGCGCATGTTTGGCTCAAAGAGCGGCGGCGGGGCTCGCGCCGTCGAGCCGCGGCCCGAGCCGCACGTGCCGGCGACATCCGAATAGGCCTTAAGCCGCGTCCACTCTCGCCTAGTCCGGCCCGCGGCGCGCCTCGAAAAATGCTTTGAGCAGCCGAGATGCCTCAGCCTCTCCGATGCCGGCATAGACCTCCGGAACATGATGGCAGGTCGGCTGCGTGAAGATGCGCGGCCCGGACTCGACGCCGCCGCCCTTGGGATCGCTCGCGCCGTAGTAGAGCCGCCGGATGCGTGCGAAGGAGATGGCTGTTGCGCACATCGGGCATGGCTCCAGGGTGACATAGAGGCTGAAGCCGGTGAGCCGCTCGGAACCTATGGAGCGGCAGGCCTCCCGAATGACCAGCATTTCCGCGTGTGCCGTCGGGTCGGCCAACTCGCGCGTACGGTTGCCGGCGCGGGCGACTACCATGCCGTCGGGCGCAACGATCACCGCACCCACGGGAACCTCGCCACGATCTGCCGCACGCCGGGCTTCCTCCAGCGCGAGCGCCATGTGGCTTCCTGAAGAGCGCGGTGCCATAAAGGCCTCTCCTTCAAATCGGATCAACTCGTTCATCATGCACAAGCCCCGAGCGGGTCAACGAAGTCACCGCCCCGAAGCCGAACGCGGCAAGCGCGCGGAGCGGCGCCCTTCTACGGCGAGGCCATCTGAGGCGAGCCGCCGCAATGCCGGCGGCCGGCCACGTCCGCCCGAGCCCCAGGAGGCCGCTGCCGGCCGTCCGCCTGCCAGGATGCGCATAGCCAAGGCAATGGCCCGCGCTGGCCTGTGCTCGCGCCGCGAGGCCGAGCGCTGGATCGCCGAGGGCCGCGTCACCGTCAACGGCGAGGTGCTGACAAGCCCCGCCCGCGATGTCGGACCCGACGACGTCGTAATGGTCGATGGCAAACCCCTGCCCGACATGGAGCCCGTTCAGGTCTGGCGTTACTACAAACCGCGCGGCCTCGTCACGACGCATCGTGACCCGCAGGGACGGCCGACCGTCTTCGAAAATCTTCCGGAGGGCATGCCCCGCGTCATCTCGGTCGGCCGCCTCGACTTCAACACCGAGGGCTTGCTGTTGCTGACCACGGACGGCGCCCTGGCCCGTCATCTGGAGCTGCCGTCGACGGGCTGGCTCAGGCGCTATCGCGTACGGGCCCACGGGAGTGTCACACAGGCCGACCTCGACAAGTTGAAGGAAGGCATCGAGCTCGACGGCGTGCACTACGGCCCCATCGAGGCCACGCTCGATCGTGTGCAGGGCAGCAACGTCTGGCTCACGATCGGGCTGAGGGAAGGCAAGAACCGCGAAGTGCGCAAGGTGCTCGGCACGCTGAACCTGGATGTGAACCGGCTCATCCGCATCTCCTTCGGGCCGTTTCAGCTTCTCGACCTGAAGCCTGGCCAAGTCGAGCCGGTGCGCCGGCGGGTGCTCAGCGATCAGCTCGGCCCCCGGATTGCGCGCGAGCTTGGTCTGAGCGTGGCAAGCGACGAGGAGAAGGCCCGCCGCGAACGATACAAGGCCGAGCGCGCCAAAGCCGACCGGCACGGGCCGAAAGCGGAGGACGACGGGCGATGAGAGTTGTCGGAGGCCGGTTCCGCGGCCGGCCGCTGGCGTCGCCGAAAGATCCCGGCGACCAGCGCCTGCGGCCAACCTCGGACCGTGTGCGGGAGGCCGTGTTCAACATCCTCACCCACGGCATCCCAGAGTTTTCGCTCGTGGGCGCCAAGGTGATCGACCTGTTCGCCGGTACCGGCGCGCTCGGCGTGGAGGCTTTGTCGCGCGGTGCGAGCTTCTGCCTCTTCGTGGAGCAGGACGCGGAAGGCCGCGGTCTCATCCGTCGCAATATCGAGGCGTTCGGTCTGGCGGGGATCACGAGGATTTTCCGCCGGGATGCGACGGATCTCGGACCGGCCGGCAGCCGCGAAAAATTCACCTTGCTGTTTGCCGACCCGCCTTACGGCCGCGGTTTGGCCGAGAAGGCGCTCGCTGCCGCAGCGGCCGGTGGCTGGCTCGCCGAGGGAGCCATCGCCGTCATCGAGGAAGCCACGCGAAGCGAGCTTACGTTGCCCAGCGAGTTCACGGAAATCGACCGGCGCGTGTGGGGCAGCACCCAGGTCGTGTTTGCCCGCTACACACCGAAGTCCGAAGCATGAACGAAAGATCACCCGTGCAGATGTCCAAGCCGCAACAGACCCGTCCGGCCGAGAATGTCAGCGGCTGGATCGAGGCCGGGCTTTATGTCTTCGCCGTTGCGGTGCTGAGCGTCATGAACGCTTTTGCCGTTGCCCATGGCGCGCACCCCATCGTCTTCATCCTCTACTCGCTGCTGATCGCGGCGGCAGGCATGCTTGCCATCACGGGCCTCGGCGACGAGCCCGTCAGGATCATGCTGTCGCCCATGAGCTGGCTCGTCGGAATCGGCGCCATTCTCGTCGAGGTCGGCTTTTGCCTCGCGCTGACGTCGCTCTCGCCGGCGGAAGGAAGCTTGTCGTTGCGTCTTTCAATCCCAATGGCGATCGTGCTCGGCTGGATGACGTTTCGCCGGAGCCCCGGCGTCGGAGTCTGGCTCGGCGCCGCCATCATCCTGCTCGGCGTCGGTACATTGGTCGTGATTGTCGACCTTGGGACCCAGGCCGTCGGTTTGCTCTACGGGACAATCGCTGCGGCGGCCATCTGCTTGCGCAGTTTTGCAGCCGAATTCCACCCATGGAACCGGGCCGCGCGGAGCGTTTTCGAGAAAATGCGCGTGACCGGTCTCGTCGTTCTGGTGACCGGTATCGCCGGCCTGCTCCTCGTCGGCTTGGCCGCAGCACTCGTCGGAGGCGGGCTCATCGACCGGAGCGATCTTGCCCCGGCTCCATCCGACCTGTCGCACTGGCCCACGATGGTGATGGCGCTGTTTCTGGGAGGCATCGTCTTCACGTCGATGAACTACCTGCAGTTCTCGTCGGTCGTGAAGATCCAGACAGAGAATTTCATCGCTACCAGCGCGTTCATGCCGCTGGCGACGCTGCTTCTGCAGAGCGTGGCAGTGGCACTCGGGATCATCGAGGCCGCGGTTTTCGATTGGCGGCTTCTGCCGGGCATTTTGCTGGCGATGGCAGGCGTGACGGTGCTGATTGCATACGGCCGGAAGCGATAGCCTTAGCGCCGGCCGAACAGCTTTTCGATGTCCTCGAGGGCCAGCTCGACGTATGTGGGCCGGCCATGATTGCACTGCCCCGACAGCGGCGTCGCCTCCATCTCGCGGAGCAGCGCATTCATCTCCGCCGCAGTGAGCCGCCGCCCGGCGCGCACGCTGCCATGACAGGCCATGGTGGCGCAGACCGCTTCGAGGCGTTCCTTGAGGGCGAGCCGTTCTCCGTCCCGCAAGATGTCCGCCGCGAGATCGCGCACCAGTCCTTGCACATCGGTCTGGCCGAGCAGTGCCGGCGTCTCTCGCACGACGACGGCGTTCGGCCCGAACCGCTCCAGAACGAGCCCCAGATCGGAGAGCTCATCCGCGCACTCCGCGAGGGCGGCCGCCTCGTCCTCCCCGACCTCTACGATCTCGGGGATGAGCAGCCCCTGGCGCGCGACCCCACCGTCGGCGAGCATCGCCTTCATCCGCTCATAGACGAGGCGCTCGTGGGCGGCGTGCTGGTCGACGATGATCATGGAGTTGCGGGTCTGAGCGATGATGTAGGTCTCGTGGATTTGGCAACGGGCGGCTCCCAGCGGATGATCCAGCAGATCGGTCGCTGCCGTCGTGGACTGATCAAAGCCTTGGGCACTCGGCTGATCCATGGCGTCCAGCGGAGCCTGCATGGCTTCGGCAAAGCCGGAAGCGATGGCCGGCGTGAAGCTCCGGGGAGCGCCGTATCCGGACGCAGGCCGCGCGTACGCGGAAGACGGGGGGCGCTCGCGAGATGGCATACTGCGCTTTGCGATCACATCGAGGGCCGCAGCGCCGCCGGAAGCCGAAGCGCGGTGCCCCGCCTGCCGCAACGAATGCCCCAGTGCACCGACGATCAGCGCGCGAACGGCAGCCGAGTTCCGGAACCGCACCTCCGCCTTTGCCGGATGCACGTTGACGTCCACCTCGCGCGGGTCGAGCTCGACGAAAATGGCGAGCAGCGGCTGACGGCCGCGCGGAATGAGGTCGGCGTAGGCGGCGCGCACGGCACCGACGAGCAGCTTGTCGCGCACCGGCCGCCCGTTCACGAACAGGAACTGCTGCGACGCATCCGGCCTGTGCAGCGTCGGCAGGCCAGCAAAGCCCGATAGGCGAATGCCTTCCTTTTCGCCCGCGATCTCCAGCGCATCGTCCACGAACATCCGTCCCATCACCTGGCCGAGGCGGTCCAAAAGTCCCTCGGGCGTGGGAGGCCTCGCGGGCAGCCGCAGGGGCGTGCGCTCCCCCGTGACCAGCACGAACCCGACTTCCGGGTGCGCCATGGCCAGCCGCTTCACGACATCGGCAATGGCCATGTTCTCGGCACGCTCGGATTTCAGGAATTTGAGCCGCGCCGGGGTGGCCGAGAACAGGTCGCGCACTTCGACGCGTGTGCCCGGATTACCGGCTGCCGGTCTGAGAGGACCCTTTTGGCCACGCTCCACGCGGAGGGAGAAGGCCTCATCGGAGTCGCGGGTGCGCGAGACGATCGTCAGCTCAGCCACGGAGCCGATGGACGGCAGCGCCTCGCCACGAAATCCGAGGGTGTGGATGTCGAGGAGATCGTCGCCGTTCAGCTTCGAGGTGGCGTGGCGCTCGACCGACAGCGCCAGATCCGCCGCATCCATGCCGGCACCATCGTCGGTGACGCGGATGAGCGACACGCCCCCGCCGGAGGTGACGATCTCGATTTCGCTGGCTCCCGCGTCGATCGCGTTCTCGACCAGCTCCTTGACCACGCTTGCGGGCCGCTCGATCACCTCTCCCGCGGCGATGCGGTTGATGGTGTCGGGTGATAGCTGCCGGATGGCCACGGGCCCCTCCCCGAGGTGTGCCGGTCAGGAGCCCTGCTGCAGCCGTTCGCGGGCGAGCTTCTTGCCGAGCTCGACGGCAGGCTGGTCGAATGGATCGACGCCGAGAAGCCGGCCGGCGAGGATCGTCTCCAACATGAAGTGCATCAGGAGTGCGCCGAGCGTGCGCTCATCGAGGCGGTCTATGTCAAAGATTCGCACCGGTCGGCCGGCTTGAGTCAGCGCCCTGGGGACGCCGTGCGTCTGGGCCGCGACGAGGTCGCCGGCATGGCGGCCCGCCATTTCGTCGAGGCCAGCCTTCGCCGCAAGCTCGGCATCGATGCGCGGACCTGTCCCGGCCGCCGCCGGCCGCAGCACGGTGATCAGATGCTCGCGCGGGCCGTCCATGAAGAGCTGAAGCTGGCTGTGCTGATCGAGGGGCCCCAGGCACGCGATCGGAGTGGTTCCCATGCCGTTCTTGCCCAGGCTCTCGGCCCAGAGCTGAACATACCAGTGCGCGAAGCGGGCGAGGCGGTCGGCGTAAGGCATCATGACGCTGATACGTACGCCCCGCTCCTTGGCAAGTGCGATGTTCACCGCGGCGCCGACCGCAGCGGGAACGTCGGCGGGATGCGCGGCGGCCCGGAGCTGCTCGACCACCTGGGCGGCACCCGCCCTCAGAGAGCGAACGTCGAGCCCGCGCGCAATGGCCGGCAGAAGGCCCACGTTCGTCAAAACAGAGTAGCGTCCGCCAATTCCGGTGTGGTGATCGAGCAGGGGAATGCCGTGCGCCTCGAAGAGCTGCCGCAGCCCGTTCTTGCGGCCCGGCACGGCCGGCTCCGTCAGCCCGAGGAACAGGCGCGGAATATCGTTCGTCAGCCCTGCTGCCTTGTCGGCGTCCAACGCGGCGATGGCCTGAACCAGGGTCTCCGGCGTGTTGCCCGACTTGGAGATAACCACGAAGCGTGTCTTCGCCAGGTCCAGGCTCGCCAGGGAACGCGCCAACGTATCGGGATCGAGATTGTCGTAGAAGCGCGTGCGCGGACGCATCTTCTGCGCTTCATCCGCCGTGCCCGGAATATTCCATCCGCCGAGCTGGGCGAGCGTCTGACCGCCGAGGCTGGAACCGCCCGTACCGAAGAAGACGATCACCTCGGCGCCCACCGAGAGGCGGGCCATGGCCTCCTCGGCAGCCGCGATGTCCGACATTTCCCAAGGGACTCGCAGCAACGGCAGGCTTCCGGTTTCCCAGTCCTGCCGCAGGCCCTCCAGCCCTGGTTTCAGTTTCTCGAGCCAGCTCTGCAGGTCCGCCCGTGTCAGGCCATGGCTGCCGATCGCCTGATCGAGAACGCCGTCGATGATCTGCCGGTAAGGGAGGAGGTCTGTTGTTGAGCTGGCGCGCGCAGACCCGACCATGCCGTCACATCTCCTTTTACCGCTGCCGATCGGGGACGCAGTTAGACCTGAGTCCCCTGCCTGTGCCAAGCCGGTAGCCTGGCACAGGACGGAACGTCAGATGCGCTCCTTCAGGTTCTTCGGCTGGCCGACAACGGTCATAATGAGGTTGTCGGTTGACAGGATGCGCTTTGCTGCCCGCTTCACGTCTTCCAGCGTGACGGCCTCGATCAGCGCATTACGCTTGTCCACGTAATCCTTGCCAAGCCCGTCCTGCATGATCCCCAACAGCTGGTTGGCGATCTTGGCATTCGTATCGAACCGCAGCGGATAGGAACCGATGAGATAGCTCTTGGCACTCTCGAGCTCCTCCGGGGTCGGCCCATCGGTGGCCATGCGCTCCAGCTCGGCACGGATGACCTTGAGCGATTGGCCGATCTCCTCGTTTTTCGTCGCGACGCCGCCGGCGAAGATGGCCGCGTGCTGATAGGGCTGCAGATAGCTGTAAACCGAATAGGCAAGCCCGCGCTTCTCGCGCACCTCCTCCATGAGCCGCGAGGAGAACCCGCCGCCGCCCAGAATGTGGTTCATGACGAAGGCCGGTATGAAATCCGGGTCCTTGCGCGGAATACCGGCGAGGCCGAACGTGGCGACCGACTGCGGCACAGGCATTTCGACCACGCGCAGGTTGCCGCCCTTCTTGGGCTCGATGAACGGCACCGGCTCGAGCTCGGCCTTGTCGGGAAGATCGCCGAAGACCTTATCCAGCAGCTTGCCGAGCGTTTCGGCGTCGATGTCACCGACCACCGCCACCTTCAGCGTGTCCTTCGCGAAGACGCGCTTGTGGTAGGTCTTGAGATCCTCTCGCGTGATCTTTGCCACGCTCTCCGGCGTGCCCGTTGCCGGGCGGCCGTAGGGATGGCCCGGGAAGGCGGCGGCAAACCACTCGCGCGCGGCAACCCGATCCGGATCCTTGGCGGCGAACGCGAGGCTGGTCAGGAGCTGGCCACGGATGCGCTCCACCGCGTCTGCATCAAAGCGCGGCTTGGTGACGGCGAGCCGAAGCAGCTCGACGGCCTCGTCGCGGTTTGCAGTCAGCGTCTCGAAGCTTCCGTAGAGCGAATCGCGACTGTCCTCGAAGGCCATGCGGACGGCGAACTCCTCCATCCGCTCCTGGAACTCGATCGCGGTGAGGTCGCCGGCTCCCTCGTCCATCATGGCCGTGAGGAAATTGGCGACGCCTTCCTTGCCGTCGGGATCCTGCGAGTTGCCGCCCTCGAATGCGAAGCGCATCGCCATCAGCGGCACGCTATGCTCCTCGACCAGCCACGCTTCGATGCCGCCAGGGCTTTTTACAGTTTTTATTTCCATTGCCGATGCTGATGTGGCGTGCATCGCGGCCGCTCCGAACAAAAGCGCGGAAACGAGCGCGAGCACTGTAAGGTGTGTTGAAAGTGTGTGGGACAAGCCCTGGCGGCGTTTTCCACCCATGACCTGACCTCTCCTTACGAGCGACTGGGAGGTGCGGAAGCACCGGTCTGCTGAACGACGTCGGGAGGAGCAGGCAGCAGCCTGCCCGTGACCGACCGTCGCGGATCGAGGTAGCGCGCAGCCACCTTCTTCACGTCGTCCAGCGTCACCTTGGCAATCTTTTCCGGCCAGGACTCGATGTCCTCGACCGTCCGACCAACCACCAGCGCCCATCCATAGCGTCGGGCCAGTGTCGCCTGGTTATCGCTCTCGTAGATGTACTCTGCCAGATAGGCCTTCTTCGCCCGCTCGAGCTCGGCCTCGGTCACACCGTTCTCGATGATGTCTGCGAGCACTTCATCGATGGCCTGTTCGACCTGGTCCAGCGAGACGCCGTCGACGGGAATGGCGTAGACGGCGATCTTGCCGAAATCCATGCTCGAGCCGCCGTACCAGCCGCCGGCCGAGGACGCGATCTTGTCGGTCGCGACGAGCTTCTGATACAGCCGGCTGGTGGCGCCCGATCCTGCGATCTTCATGAGCAGGTCGAGCGCCTCGGCCTCGCCGGGCTTGGCCGTGACGTAGCTCGGCGTCACGTAATAGCGCTGCACCGAAGGCTTGCCGGCGCGCGGATCCTTGATCTCGACGCGGCGGGCGGCCCGCTGCTCGGGATCCATCGGCCGTTTGCGCGGCATGATCTCGGGATTGGCCGGGATCTTGCCATAGCTCTCCTCGGCAAGGCGGCGGACCTCCTCCGGTGTGACATCGCCGGAAACGACGAGAATTGCGTTGTTCGGCGCGTAGTGACGCTTGTAGAAGGCCAGCGCATCCTCGCGCGTGAGCCGCGCGATCTCGTGCTCCCAGCCGATCACCGGGATGCCATAAGGATGCGAGTAATAGAGGACCGCGTTCATCTGCTCGTCGAGCACGGCCTGCGGGTTGTTTTCGATCCGTGAGCGGCGCTCCTCCAGGATGACGTCGCGCTCGGTCAGCACCTCCTGCTCCGTGAGGCGCAGGTTGACCATGCGGTCCGCCTCCATCTGCATCACCTGCCCGAGCCGATCCTTGTGGATGCGCTGGAAGTAGGCCGTCGCGTCCTGGCTGGTGAAGGCGTTGTCCTGCCCGCCCATGCGGGAGACGATCCGCGAGAACTCGCCCGAGGCGATCTTCTCGGTCGATTTGAACATCAGGTGTTCGAGGAAGTGGGCGATGCCCGACACCCCGGGAGGCTCGTCGGCCGCGCCGACCCGGTACCAGACCATGTGCGTCACTACCGGCGCACGGTGGTCCGGAACGACAACCACCTGCATGCCGTTGGACAAGGTGAATTCCGACGCGCGCCGTTCGGTGGTTTGCGCGGCGAGGGGGTCGTGTGCAAAGGCAAGCATCATTGTGAACGCCAACAGGGTTGAAAGTGAGACCCGAACGCGTGTGAGCATACTCTGTCCTTTATGCAGGCGCGGTCCCGGAATTGACGAATCAGCGTCAGATGATCGTGCCGGGGGCACCATCGGCTTGGATGAACGCCCCACGCCGACGACATTATGTCGGGTTCGAGCCCAGAGTTTTCAAACGGAGCAAGCAGCGACGGACATGCGACCTGTCGCGAAGCATCGCATGTCAAACACCGGCCGACGAGATCTGCACTTGAAATCTGCGGCAGCCGAACTGAACAATACCACGATTGCGGCCATTGCAAGAGCCGCAGTTGCATGCGCTACCGCGTCGTGATGTCCTTGCCGGTAAGAGCCTTTAGGATGGACGGGTTACAGGACCCCTTGGGACCCGTGATTTGTGCGTCGGTCTGACCCGCTGCGCGCGCACGCCACAGCGCCTCGCGGCAGAACTCCTGGTGTTTCCGCTCGAGCTCCTCGGCTGCGGCAATCTCGCGCTCCTCAGGATCTACAGGCCAGGCTTCCCCGGGGGGCGGGGCAGCGACCTCGGTCGAGCCTGGCTCGGGCAGCTTGCTGGTGTCGGGCGGGAGCACGATCCCCGCCCGGGGCGGCAGCTTCGGCTCCTCGTGGGACTTGCCGCTGTTGGTGAGCCCCATGGCCTCGAACACGGCACCGTTGAACTCGACGTCGCCGAAGCCGCAACCCGACAGTACCAGAGATGCGAAGACAGTGCTGGCCGCCAGCGCGATGCGCTTCTGTCGATCCGTCCTGTTCATGAGCGCCCCCGGATGCAGTCGACGGAGAGAATCGTTTCCTGTCGGACGTTTATGAACCATTTGCGGCGCGATTGCGACTCGATCTCAGCGACTCGTATAGCAGTCCGGCCACACCCGCAACGATGGCGGCGTCAGCAATATTGAATACGTACCAGGACCATCCGTAGGCGTGCAGCAGGAAGAAATCCGCCACGCCGCCGAGGTGAAGGCGGTCGATGGCATTGCCGACGGCGCCGCCGATGAGCAGCCCGATGCTGATGGCCATCAGGCGATTCATTTCACCGCGCGCCAGCCAAATCATGAGCCCCAGCGCCGCGACCAGCGCGAATGCGGCCAGCGCCCCCTGCCCGATGACGCCTGCGCCGAGCCCATAGCTGATACCGAGGTTCTTCACATAGACGAGATCGAGGAAAGGCAGGACAGGCACCCGCCCCTTCTCCTCGATCCCAAAAATGGCGAGCATCCACCATTTGTGGGCCTGATCGACGACCAGGGTGACGAGGGCAACCGACAACCCCAGTCGTGACAGCGGTCCCCACAGCCATCCCGGCTTCGCCACGGAAGGCATGCCGGTCACTCGGCTGCCGCGGCGGCGATGTTGCGCTTCTCGAAGTCGCGCACGGCGGCTGCGTCGCGGGCCGACAGCTCCGGATATTCGGGGTCCGAGCCCACATCTGGCACGATGCGCCACGAGCGCGCACACTTGCGGCCCTCCGCCCGCCGCGGCACCACGCCGACACCCGGCACCTCGGGCAGCGTGAAGGCGCTGACCGGGGGTTCGCTGGGCACGACCTGAGCCGCGCTCGTGATGGACACCTCGGCCATGTCCACGTCCTCGAGGGCGTCCAGCAGGTCCTCGTCGGCGACATAGATGTCGGGCGCCGCCTCGAGGCTCGAGCCGATGCGCTTCGCAGCACGCTCGATTTCCAGCGCACCCGTGACAACCCGCCGTACGCGCCGGATCTGCTCCCATTTCTTCGCCAGGGCATCGTCTCGCCAAGGCTTCGGGATCTTGGGGAAGACCTGCAGATGCACCGAACCGTCCTCGGAGGGATAGCGTTCGAGCCAAGCCTCCTCGGCCGTGAAGGCGAGGATCGGCGCCAGCCAGATCGTCAAGCAATTGAAGGTCTCGTTCAGCACCGTCAGGCAGGCCCGCCGCTTCTTGCTGGCGTAGGGCTCGCAGTAGAGCGCATCCTTGCGGATATCGAAATAGAACGCCGACAGATCGTTGATGCAGAAGTTCGACAGCGCGTGCGACACACGCTTGAAGTCGTAGTTCTCATAACTCTGTCGTACGAGCGCATCGAGCTCGGCGAGCCGGTGCAGGATGTAGCGGTCGAGCCCCGGCATCTCCCGCGGACGCACCTTCAGCTTCTCTTCGTAATGGGCGAGATTGCCGAGCAGCCAGCGCAACGTATTGCGGATCTTGCGATAAGCCTCGATGTTGGACTTCAGGATCTCCGGCCCGATGCGCAGGTCCTCAGAGTAATCCGCGCTCGCCACCCACATGCGCAGGATCTCGGCGCCCGACTGGCGGATGACATCCTGCGGCGCCACCACGTTGCCGAGCGACTTCGACATCTTGCGCCCTTCCTCGTCGACGACGAAGCCGTGCGTCAGGACACCCTCGTAAGGCGCCCGGCCGCGCGTGCCACAGCTCTCGAGCAAGGATGAGTGGAACCAGCCGCGGTGTTGGTCGGAACCCTCGAGGTAAAGCGAGGCCGGCCACGCGAGATCCTTGCGCTCCTCGAGCACGAATGCGTGCGTCGATCCGGAGTCGAACCAGACATCGAGGATGTCGCGAACCTGTTCCCACTCGTTTATGTCGTCGACGAGCCCGGCGAGGAACCGCTCCTTGGCACCGTCGACGAACCAGGCGTCGGCGCCCTCGGCCTTGAAGGCCTCGACAATGCGCTTGGTCAGCTCGCGTGAGCGCTTCCACTCCCGGTTCGGGATGTACTGCTGCGTCGTCTTGTTGACGAAAACGGTAATCGGCACACCCCAGGCGCGCTGGCGGGAAATGACCCAGTCCGGCCGCTGCTCGATCATGCCGCGCAGCCGGTTCTGTCCGGCTGCCGGTACGAATCGCGTCTCGTTGATGGCCTTGAGAGCGTACTCGCGGATCGTGGCCTCGCCCTTCTTCCCGGGAATCGTGATCGGCTTGTCGATGGCGATGAACCACTGCGGCGTGTTGCGAAAGATCACCGGCGCCTTGGAGCGCCACGAGTGCGGATAGGAGTGCTTGAGCCGCCCGCGCGCGATCAGTGCCCCGGCCTTGATCAGCTCCTGGATCACGGCCTCGTTCGCGTCGCCGAACTTGCCCTTGTCGTCGATGACGCGCTTCGGATGCTCACCGCCGAACAGGGGCACGTGGCGGAAGTAATAGCCGTCCTCGCCGACCGTGTGCGGCACTTCGGGAATGCCAGCCTCGGCGAAGGAGGCCCGGTGCTCCTCGTAGACGGCGTAGTCCTCCGCGCCGTGGCCCGGCGCCGTGTGAACGAAGCCGGTGCCGGCATCGTCGGTGACGTGGTCGCCGTGGTAGAGCCGCACCTGGAACTCGTAGCCTTGGCCGTGGAACGGGTGATGGCAGACCATCGCTTCGAGCGTCGCCTCCGAGACGTCGCTCAGCCGCCGCCAGCCGTTGATTCGCGCCGCAAGGCGCACGCTGTCGGCGAGCTTGTCGGCCAGGATCAGGCGCTCACCGGGTTTCGCCCAATTGTCGGCGGGCGCGTCGGTGATCTCGTAAAGACCGTACTGGATATTGCGGTTATAGGAGATCGCCCGGTTGCCGGGGATCGTCCAGGGCGTCGTGGTCCAGATGACGACGGCCGACTGGCTGACGTTGTCGATCTCGGCCAATCCTTTGCTGAGCTGCCGCCTGGTCACTTTCACCTCGGCGACCGGGAAGCGGACCCAGATGGTTGGGCTAGTGACCTCGTGGTACTCGACCTCGGCCTCAGCCAGCGCCGTGCGCTCGACGACCGACCACATCACCGGCTTCGAGCCGCGATAGAGCGAGCCGTTCATGGCAAACTTGATGAGTTCGCCCGCGATCTTGGCTTCCGCATCGAAGCTCATGGTAGCGTAGGGATGGTCCCAGTCGCCCTCGACGCCGAGCCGCTTGAACTCCTCGCGCTGGACATTGATCCACTTCTCGGCGAAGACGCGGCAGTCGCGCCTGAGCTCGATGATCGGCACAGAGTCCTTGGTCTTGCCTTTGGCCCGGTACTCCTCCTCGATCTTCCATTCGATCGGCAGGCCATGGCAGTCCCAGCCAGGCACGTAGTTGGCGTCGCGCCCCATCATCTGCTGGGAGCGGACGACAATGTCCTTCAGGATCTTGTTGAGGCCGGTGCCGATGTGGATATGACCGTTCGCATACGGCGGGCCGTCATGCAGGATGAATTTCTTGCGGCCCTTTGCGGCTTCCCGCAGCCGACGATACATGCCGAGCTCGCTCCACCGCTGGATGAGCCGCGGCTCGAGTTCCGGCAGGCCAGCCTTCATCGGAAACGCCGTGCGTGGCAGAAAGAGTGTCTTGCTCCAGTCGCGGCCCTGGGGGCCCGGCTTTCCGTTGTCCTTGGGCATGAGCGGTCATCCGGATTTCGGGGTCAACCGGCCTTCTAGCAACCTCAGCTCGCGAAACACAAGTGGAACCTCGGGCGCAGGGATGTTTCAACCCTCCGCAAGCGGGAAGCCGGCGAGCGGCGATTGCCTGTCCACAGCTGCGATGATCTCGCGTGCGCGAGCACAGTCCGCCTGCATCTGCGCTATGAGCGCCTGCGCATCGGGGAAGCGCTGGTCCCCACGAATGAAGTCGAGGAACTCGACCTCGATCTCCTTGCCGTAGAGGTCGTCCTCGAAATCGAACAGGAACACCTCGAGCACCGGCGCGCCATGATCGAACGTCGGCCGCGTGCCGAGGTAGGCCGCGCCGCTGTAACGCTCGCCTGCGATGTAAACCCGTACGGCGTAGATGCCATGGGCCAGCGCCGTCCCTTTCGGCAGGACAATGTTGGCCGTCGGAAAGCCCAATCCCGTGCCTCGCTTCGCGCCGCCGGTCACGCGGCCGGCGACACGCCACCAGTGGCCGAGATCGAGGGCTGCCCCGCGCACGTCGCCAGCGGAAAGCTTCGCCCGGATACCGCTCGACGAGAACACCTCGCCCGCTTCGGCGACCGGCGGAATGACCGTGACCCCGAACCCGTGCTCGCGCCCGGCCGCGCGCATCACCTCCGGATTACCGCCGCGCCCCTTGCCAAAGAAGAAGTCGTAGCCGATCACGACGTGACTCACCTGCAAGGCGCCGACGAGCACCTCGTCGATGAAGCGGGCCGCGGGCAGCCCGGCGAGGCTCGCATCGAAGGTGAGCACGATCACGAAGTCGAGCCCGAGACGCTCGATCAGCCTCACCTTTTCCTGCAGGGTGGTCAGCGTGAAGTGCGGCTCATCGGGGCGGAAGAACTCCCGCGGGTGCGGTTCGAACACCATCACCCCGGCCGGCTTGCCGGTCGCCCGCGCCTGCTTCAGCGCGGTCAGCAGCAGGGTCTGATGGCCGCGGTGCACGCCATCGAAATTGCCGATGGCGAGCGCGGCGCCCTTTATTTCGGGCGGAACCTGCCGGTATCCGTGGACGATGCGCATGGGTTTGCACGGCCGTGGGCGCGCTTCGCGGTTTCACCTTATCAAGGCGCATGGAATAGCCGCCTTGAGAGAGGTTGAGAAGGGCCAGTCTGTACGGGGGGCGTAACGGATCTGGAGTGGCGAGATCAGGCGGGGCGGGTCGGAACCATCAGCATGGCCTCGCCCTCGAGAACGGTCTTCCCGTCGACCGAGCAGACACATTCGAAACGCGCGCGATGCTTGGCCGGGAACAGCTCGACGACCTTGACCTTCGCGGTGACCGTCTGCCCGATCTTGACCGGAGCGCGGAAATTGAGCGTCTGCGAAATGTAGATGACGCCCGGGCCGGGCATCTTCGTCCCAAACGCCGCCGAGATGTAGCTCGCCGTCAGCATGCCGTGGGCGATGCGCTCCCCGAACATCGTCTTGGCGGCGTAGTCGGCATCGAGGTGGACGGGGTTGCGGTCGCCTGTCACCTCGGCAAAGCGATTGATATCAGCCTCTGTCACGAGTCTCTGGAAGCTGGCTTCCATTCCGAGCTCAAGATCTTCGAAATAATAGGTTTTCCGCGTCAACACGGTCATGATTTTCTCCTCGCGCCCCCGCAAGAATAAGGGGCGTCGCCCCCGGGTTCCCCCAGCCCGAGGACAGTAATCAGCCTATGTTTGCACTGCAATAACGAATGAGCCGGAGACTGTTCCGCTGTGAAACAGTGTCGCCGCATCGCGGCGCCGCAGCCCTCGCAAGCTGCCCTCAGGCGTTGCGTCCGGAGGAAGCGCCCTATATAAGCAAGGGATTCTCCCCCTCATCTTCCGAATAGTCAGGTCTTCGCGGGCGGCCGTGGAGGCAGGAGGAACAGACTATATGAGCGACCGCAGACCCTTGATGCCGAAATCCACGGCAGTGTGGCTGGTTGAGAATACTTCGCTCACATTCGAACAGATCGCCGAGTTCTGTGGCATGCACCTGCTCGAGGTCAAAGGCATTGCCGACGGCGATGTTGCGGCCGGGATCAAAGGCATGGATCCGATTACGACCGGCCAGCTCACCCGTGAGGAGATCAAGCGCGGTGAGCAGGACCCGAACTACCGGCTGAAGCTGGCCGAGCCCAAGATCGAGATTCCCCAGGTCAAGACCAAGCGCGGGCCGCGCTACACGCCGGTCTCCCGCCGCCATGACCGGCCGAACGCCGTACTGTGGCTGCTGCGCAATCATCCCGAGCTGAAAGACAGCCAGATCATGCGGCTCGTGGGCACCACGAAGCCGACGATCCAACAGATCCGGGATCGCACGCACTGGAACTCGGCGAACCTCGTTCCGCAGGACCCGGTGACGCTCGGGTTGTGCTCTCAAACCGACCTCGATGCAGAGGTCGAGAAAGCGGCCCGGCGCCTCGAGAAGGAGCGCAAGATGGAGCCGGCCGAGACCGGGGGCACGCTTTTGCCCGTGTCCGAGACGGTCAAGCCCGCCGAGATCCTTCACGAGGAGCCCGAAGCGCCCCACGAGGAGACTCCCGAGGAGGAGGAGGCGCGTATGCTCGCCAGATTGCGCGAAATGGGTAGCGGCTCTGCCCAGAACGGCGACGAGGATAATGAAGAAGTTCCCGAAGGCGAAAGGGCCGAGGAACCGAACACCTGACGACGCCGGAGACCACCGGCGCGCCGGGCAGAACCAGTTCGATGCGCCGGCGCTGCCGTTAGACTCTCCCCGTGCCAAAACATGCGCGGCGTGGCTATCGGGCCGCGGCAAGCCACGCTCACCCTGCTGGGCGAGGCCTTTCACTCATCATGTTGGGGATTGCGATCGGCGCTTTACGACAACCCCGCGCCGCTACTCTTCAGCCGCTCGATGATGGTTTGACTGATGCCCGGCACACGGGCGACATCGTCCCAGCTCCGAAACGGCCGCCTGTAGACCAGCGCCTGGATCCGTGCCGGACCAACTGCCGAGACAGCCGCCAGCACATCCTCCGGAGCGGTATTCAGATCGATCCGGCAAGACCGGTCGCCTTGAGCAGCCGCCTCAGGATGATCATAGCGTGTCGGAGAGACCATGGCTTGGTGTTGCCCCTACTTAGCCAAGACGCTCGCAGAACGACGGGACGGGGGAAAAGTTCCTAGGGCGGCGAGCTCTCCCGCGCCGATCGGGAGCCCAGGCGATCACATATTGTTTCAGTGATAGAGATCCGCTCGCGTCGGCGGGAGCTTGGGTGGCCGCTTGGCGGACTTGCTGGCCAAAGTCTGGTAGATGCGGGCGGTTCCACGGGAAAAGGCAAGGGACACACCGGCAAGGTAGGCGACCCAGATCCGGTACTTCTCCTCCCCGACGAAGGCGATGGCGCGTTCTCGATTGGCCGTCAGCCGTTCGCACCAAAGCTGGCAGGTGCGGGCGTAGTGCAGCCGCCAGGCCTCGACGTCGTGAACCTCGAAGCCCGCGCGCTCCATGGCGACGATCGAATGGCCGATGTCGTCGAGCTCGCCGCCAGGAAAGATGTACTTGGCGATTGCGCGCTGCTCCGGCCGCATCCGGCGCCCGCGCCAGGAGGGCCTCGGCGCCCGGCGCGAGATGGCGTGGTTGAGGAATAGTCCGTCCGGCGCGAGCAGAGATTGCACTTTTGCCATGTAACGCGGGATGTTGGCGAGGCCGATGTGCTCGTACATGCCAACTGATGCGATCTTGTCGAATGTTCCCCTAACGGAGCTGTAATCCTGGAGATCGAGGGTCACTTGGCCCTCAAGTCCAAGCCGCTTCACCTTCTCGCGCGCATAGCCAAGCTGCTTCTCCGACAGCGTGATCCCGTGCGCCCGGACGCCATAATGGCGCGCGGCATGGCAAACGAGGCCGCCCCAACCGCAGCCGATGTCAAGCAGGCGCTCACCTGGTTTCAGCCGTAGCTTGCGACAGATCATGTCCAGCTTGTCGCGTTGCGCCGTGGCGAGATCGTTCCCCCAGTCCGTGAAATAGGCGCACGAGTAGACCATCTCCGGATCGAGGAAGAGCGCGTAGAATTCGTTCGACAGATCATAGTGAAACTGCACGAACGCCTTGTTGTCGCGTCGGCGTTGCGACCGACCGGTGATGTCACCGCTGAAACCGTGCACATCCGCCGTTCTGTCTGCAGGCACGAGCAGGAACGGCGCCAGTGTCTTCAGGAGAACGAGCTTGTTCATTCCCTTGAGGCTTGCCGACCGGCCGTTGCGATTGAGCTGTCGGCCGAAGTCGATCAGCGTTCCGCCCTCGAAATCGATGCGCCCTTCAGCGTAGTGGCGGATCAGATTGTCGATCGTTGGCCGGCGCAGCAGCGAGCCGATCACCCCCGGCCCGGCAATGGAGATCGTGAACGGGCCGCCAACCGCCTCCCCCAGCGGAACCAGCGAGCCATCCCAAAGCCGAACGGAAGCATCGATGTCGAGCCGCTCCGCAATGAGCTCTACGAGCTTCCGCGCGGCTGAAAGGAGACGCGCGTCCCTTGCTGATGGCATCTGCGTCCATCCCACATTATAGATCGGAAAGTCCCGGCGTCGGCACGCTCACACGGATTCCTGCGCAGACGCAATCCCCTTCGCCGATTTGGTGTTGAACGGCATGATTTTACCTAGCCGGATTTGAATCCGGCAGCTGTCAAAATCTGGTCGAGCATTCCCCAGAAAAAATCCGCGCCGGGATAGCCCACAATCCGCCCCAATTCCACGCCGTCGCGCACGACGATGAAAGTTGGCGAATAAATGACTTTCGCAAACTTTTTCACATCCGGATGATTGCGCGGCCGTCTGACGAGCGGGGCAAAATGTCCTTCGGCGCTGGCGGCATAAGCGACCCCCACCTCCTTATTCCAGCGAGCGCAATAAGGACAGCCCCGGTCTTCGATCATAATGAGCTGCACGCCGCTTGCCGTGCCGGGTGGGGCCGTGCTGGCAGCCATGGCGGACGGCGTGCATGGCCGTCCGCTCAAAGCGAGCAACATCATCCACAGGCAAAACTTGGTGCAGTCACGGCGGCTCAGAAGAAAGCCGTTATCTCGAGAATCGGTCGCCATGGGAGATCATTCTCAGATTTGCCGGAAGACATTCTGGTACGCTAATGTCTGTCGACGCAAGCCCTTCACCGGCACTGACCGGGAAAGACTTCAACACGATTTTGCGAGACGCTTCGCCAAGGGCCTTACGCTCAAAGCCACTGCGAAGAGACGTGTGACAGCGGTTCAGGAAGGATTGACGACATGGCGGCGCCCCTGGAGACAGATGTGAAGAACAGCCTTCTGCGCGCGGCGATCAGCCGGCGTGGCCTCCTGGTCGGCGTGGCAGGCGCCACGACTGCCTTGCTGCTGTCGGACAGTGACGCCCTGGCCGCTGCCGACGACGGCTGGGAAGCGGCGCTCAAGAAAATCATCGGCGAGGCGACGCCGGTCAACGATAAAATAAAGCTCGAAATGCCGGAAATTGCGGAAAATGGAAACACGGTTCCCTTCTCGGTCTCCGTCGACAGCCCGATGACCACCGAGGATTACGTGAAATCAGTTCACGTAATTTCGACGGGCAACCCTCAGCCGGTCATCGCAACATTTCATTTCACCCCAGAGTCCGGCAAGGCTGCCGTAGCCAGCCGCATGCGGCTTGCGAAAACTCAGGACATCATCAGCGTGGCCGAGCTGAGCGACGGCAAGTTCGCGATGACGAAAAAGACCGTGAAGGTCACCATCGGCGGTTGCGGCGGCTAGCCGTCAGCGGGCGCCTGGGAAGGCAATCAATTCGGCGAGGAAATACACGACATGGCGACGAAGCCGCGCATCAGGGTTCCCGAGACCGTCAAGGCCGGCGAGGTGATCGAGGTCAAGACGCTCATCTCTCACATCATGGAAACCGGCCAGCGTAAGGATCAGGACGGCAAGCCGATCCCGCGCAACATCATCAACACGTTCACGGCCACCTTCAACGGCAAGGAAGTGTTCAAGGTGGACCTGCATCCCGGCATCTCGGCGAATCCATACATGGCCTTCCACGT
>DASVDU010000108.1:0-24339 GCA_036380915.1 Hyphomicrobiaceae bacterium
TCATGCGCACGAGCCGGGCCAACAGGGATCGTACCCGTACCCACCAAGGCTCGGCCATCCTCTCGCCGGTATCGTCGCGCACTGCGACCATGACGATCTCGTTCCATGGAGGCGCCGGCAGTTGTCCACCCTTCGGCGCCGCTTTCTCTGCCCGTCAGTCGGTATACAGGATGTAGCCCTTGCTGCGCACCGTCTGCAGATAGACTGGGTTGGAGGGATCGACTTCGATCTTGCGGCGCAGGCGGTTGATCTGGACGTCGATGGCACGTTCACTGCCCGTCGAATCGTCGCCGGCAAGCTCGTGACGGGCGATGGCCACTCCTGGGCGCTGGGCGAACTGGCGCAGCAGGTCGCGCTCGCGCTCCGTCAGCTTGATGGTCTCGTCTCCACGCTTCAGCTCGCCGCGCGCGATGTAGAAGACGAACTCGCCCATGCGCACTTCGTCGAGATTCGCGTGATTGGCTTGTCCGCGGCGCAGGATGTTCTTCACGCGGAGCACCAGCTCACGCGGCTCGAAGGGTTTCGGCAGATAATCGTCGACGCCTGCTTCCAGCCCCTCGATGCGATCCTCGGGCTCCGAGCGCGCGGTCAGCATGCAAATCGGAACCTCTGACGTCGTCTTCAAATGGCGCGCAAAGTCGAGCCCGCTCTCGCCGGGCATCATGACGTCCAGAATGACGAGGTCGAACTTCAGGCCGCGCATGGCGGCCCGAGCGGCGCTTGCATCGCTTGCCGGCGTCACGCGATAGCCGTGCTCGATGAGGTAGCGTGTCAGCAGGTCACGGATTCGTTGATCGTCATCGACGATCAGCACGTGCGGAGCGTCGTCAGGCAGGCAGTCACGACGCGGCGCCGCGTTTTCGACGGACATGCTTCCCCTCCCAGTTGCCCCAGTCAGGCCCGGCGCCCCGGCCCGAAGATCAGCGCCTCGATCCGGGAGCGCTCACCACCGGTGATCATGCCGGCAAGAAAGCGGCTCGACACGGAAGCGGCCCCGTCTCCCGCCTCTGCCAGCGCAGCCGCGATACGTGCGTTCTGCAACTCCAAGAGCCGGTTGGCAAGGTCGCGCCCCTTGTTGGTCAGGTAAAGCAGGCGCTCGCGCCGATCCTGCGGGCCCGCCTCTTGCAGAACATAGCCACGATCGACGAGCTGCTTCAGAACACGCGCCAAACTCTGCTTGGTAATCTTGAGGATATCAAGCAGATCGGCAACCCGCAGACCTGGGTGACGGTTGACGAAGTGGAGAACACGGTGGTGGGCGCGGCCGAAGCCGAACTCGGCCAGAATGGCGTCCGCCTCCCCGGTGAAGTCCCGGTACGCGAAGAACAGGAGCTCGACGAGAGCGATGAGCTGCTCACGGCCGACCTCTTCGGCCGGCTCGAGCGTTACGTCCTGGCTCCCCGATTTCACCGGTCGGGCCCCGGCTGCTGCATATATGTCAGTCATGTTGACTTATTTGGATGCCATTGTTACCCGTGGCAAGTGCCTTCGTGCACTGGACTGCGGGCCTGACCGCTGGCAACCTCGCCGGCTTCGGGATGGTGAGGGAGGGCTTCTCATCCGCAGCAGGATCCTGACAAGCAGCGTCACTGAGGCCGATCACAATGCCATCTCCAAGGAGATAGAAAATGGCTTCGCTCGTTCCTTACCACGACCGCGATGGATTCATATGGTACGACGGCAAACTCGTGCCGTGGCGCGAGGCAAAGCTGCACGTACTCAGTCATGGCCTGCATTACGCCAGCGCGGTATTCGAGGGGGAGCGCGCCTACGGTGGAGAGATCTTCAAGCTTGAAGAGCACACGCAGCGCCTGATCGACGGTGCGCGGACGATGGATTTCGAGATTCCGTATACGGCCGAGGAGATCAACGCTGCGTGCCGGGAGACGGTGAAGGCCAACAACCTGGTCGACTGCTACGTGCGCCCGATCGCCTGGCGCGGCAGCGAGCAGATGGGGGTCTCCGCGCAGCAGACGAAGATCCATCTCGCCATTGCGGCCTGGGACTGGGGCTCCTACTTCGATCCGAGCGAGCGGATGCGCGGCATTCGCCTGACGCACGCGAAGTATTGCCGGCCCGATCCGAGGACGGCGCCGGCCAAGACGAAGGCGGCCGGTCTCTACATGATCTGCACACTCGAGAAGCACCGGGCCGAGCGGGCGGGTTATGCCGATGCATTGATGCTCGACTGGCGCGGCCACGTGGCCGAGTGCACCGGCGCAAACATCTTCTTCATCAAGGACGGCGTGCTGCACACGCCGACACCGGACTGTTTCCTCGACGGGATCACGCGGCGCACGGTGATCGGGCTCGCAAAGAAGCGCGGCATCGAGGTGCAGGAGCGTACCATCCTGCCGGAAGAGCTCGGCTCGTTCTCCGAATGCTTCCTGGTCGGCACCGCAGCCGAGGTGACGCCGGTGCGCGAGATCGGAGAGCACAACTACCAGCCCGGCCGCATCACCGAATCACTGCTCAACGACTACATGGCGGCGGTACAACCGCAGAAATCAGCTGCCGAATAGGAATCTGGCAGTTCACAACCTTGTTACCGGGCGGGTCGGAACCTCGTGTTCCGGCCCGCAAATTTCTTTGGAGTTTCCGCTTCTTGCCAAAGGTACTAAATGCGGAGTTTTTAGTTTGAGACGGGGAAACCCAGCGAATCGACCTACGCGAAGCTGCACCTTCATAGCTTTGATCCCTCATATTTTTTCTTCCGTTTCGCGTGCCTGTTGCAGATTTGCCGAAGCGAATCGCTTCTTCCATTTTTGAATGGAACCCATGATCCGACGACGCGTTAGCCGTTCGACCGCGTGCACCATGTGCGGCGTTTGCACGCCCTGGTCTCCATAGTAGAAGCAAGACTTCGGGGGAAGCGATGGCCGATAATGGTCAGACTGCGGTCGCTTGGGAAATGCTCAGCAGCGTGGTGGCGATGAGGGCAAAGGCAAGGGAAAACAAGCTGCCCAAGCTGTTATCCTCATTACATGGAGTCGAGGTCGAGTTGGCGAGGATCATCGCTGGTACGGAAGCTCCGCAGGACGCCACCATCAACGGCAGCGTACGAAATCAACCGGCAGCCATTGCCGCCGCGGCGGGGTATATCGATGAAACGTACTCCGACGATACGGGGCTGGAGCCGGAGCCTCCGCCGGCGCCACGCTCGCGGTCTGGACGCCGTGGTGGCGGCCCCCGCGGTGATCAACAATTGCGTGCGTATGCCAAAAAGTATCTCGACATCACGCGGCAGCTGAAGGAGCTGGTCGAGCGAGGCGAGGCAGCGGCGACGGGAAATCATTTCGGGGATGCGATGGACGAGGATTGGGAAGCGGAATCCGATGCACTGCTCAGCGATCAGCATGACCTTTCCTTCACCATCGCCGGCCTGAAAGCGACGACCTTCGAGGGCCTTGTCGACAAGGCTGCCGTTCTCGACGACCTGATCGAGGAAAACACCGATGATCCCGTGCAGGTCCTCGCAAGGTCACTGGTCCGCGATGTCATCGCGATGGGCCAGAACGGGAAGTCCGGCCGCTGAGGAGATATGACAACACTGGCGGCATTTGCTCTTTTCGCTTTTACACGGCAACGAGACCTCGTCGCGCGGTGCATTAGTAAAATGTGCACCGCCGACGAAGGCTTTATTTCGAGGTTTGGCGCCTTTAGCCACGCAAAAGGAATCGAGGTTGGCTTTCTTTCGAAGCCAAACGAGGCGATTTGAGGCGCCGTTGTGCTTGTGCCCATTTGATTGCCTTTCGCGGGCGGTAGCGTGCTGTTCTTGCCGATAGTTATATTTTTGAAATTTTGATCATGTATGTGTCCGCTCGCTGGCGGCTGAAATGGGGCCGAATGCTGCTCGGAAACGATGCCGTTTCCATCAGTGTGCGAAACGAGTTTGTCTGATTCATATCGGTTAAGAGTTCCGGAGCGCTCCCCGGGAAATCCGCCCTTCCGAATAGCAGGCGTGCGGCATTTTCAGCATCCAGTCGATGTAAGTCCCGGTCGCGCGGTCTCCGAGCGCCAGGGTGAGGTGGTAGTGCTCGAGGCGCTGAGCATGGGATAGCTGCATTCGGGCCCCCGGTGCCTGCCGAAGTTGAGAAACACAGGCTGCCACGGGCGCGATGGTGATCCCGATGGAGCCGATCTCTGAGCGCCCGGCTGGGGCATCCATTTCCGTTGATAGACTTGGCGCCGCCTGTTGCGTGGCGGCGGCTGCCGCTACACTCGATTCCCATGAACGCGCCAATTCGCACACCGAGATCCGCCACACCGCTCTCGCAGCCGAAGATCGCGGGAGTGGGCTTCGTGCATCTGAAGGTCCATTCGGCCTATTCGCTGCTGGAAGGGGCGCTGCCCATCGGCAAGCTGGCCAAGCTGTGCCAGGAGCTTGGGTTCCCTGCAGTGGCGCTTACGGATACGAACAATCTGTTCGGTGTCCTCGAATTTTCGGACAAGCTGAGCAGCTCCGGCATCCAGCCGATCGCGGGCGTCTCTCTCGCCATCGACTTCGAGGAAAAGAAGCCCGCGCACATGGGCGGCCCGGCGTCGAGCTCGGATGCTCTGGCGCGGCGCGACGGCTCGATCGCGCTCTATGCGATGAGCGAGCGCGGGTATGCGAACCTGATGAAGCTCGTGAGCCGCGCCCACCTGCAGGTCGGTGAAAACGAGGGGCCACACATTACCATCAGCCAGCTCCGGGGCGCCGCCGAGGATCTGATCGTGCTGACGGGCGGCCCCGACGGACCGATCGACACGGCGCTGCGCGACGGTCAGAAGACGCTCGCCGAAGCGCGTCTCGAGGCGCTGGCGAGGATCTGCGGCGACCGCCTTTATGTTGAGATTCAGCGCCACGGGCTGGAGAAGGAGGCGCTGGTCGAGCCGGATCTGCTCGATTTGGCCTACAACCTGAACTTGCCCCTGGTTGCGACGAACGAAGCATATTTCGCCAGCCCCGACGACTACGAGGCGCACGACGCATTGCTGTGTATCGCGGAGGGCCGTTACCTCGTCGAGGACGACAGGCGTCGCGTTTCGCCGGAGCACTACTTCAAGAGCGCCGAAGAGATGATGGCGCTCTTCCAGGATCTGCCGGAAGCGCTCGACAACACCATCGAAATTGCCAAGCGCTGCGCCTTCCGGCCGAATGGGCGCAAGCCGATCCTGCCGCGCTTCGTTGCGACCTCGGAACGGGCGAGCGACGAGGACCAGCTCGCGGCCGAAGCGGCGGAGCTCAAGCGACAGGCGGAGCAGGGGCTGAAGGCGCGCCTTGCCGCCAATCCGCTGGCGCCGGGGTTCACCGAGGAGGATTACTGGAAGCGGCTCGCCTTCGAGGTCGACATCATCACGCGGATGAAGTTTCCCGGCTACTTCCTGATCGTGGCCGACTTCATCAAGTGGGCGAAGGCGCAAGGCATTCCGGTCGGGCCGGGGCGCGGATCGGGCGCGGGCTCGCTCGTTGCCTGGTCCCTCACCATCACCGACCTCGATCCATTGCGCTTCGGGCTGCTGTTCGAGCGCTTCCTCAATCCCGAGCGCGTCTCGATGCCGGACTTCGACATCGACTTCTGCCAGGACCGGCGCGACGAGGTGATCCGCTACGTCCAGCGGAAGTACGGCGCCGACAGGGTGGCGCAGATCATCACGCACGGAAAACTGCAGGCGCGCGCCGTGCTGCGCGACGTCGGACGCGTGCTGCAGATGCCGTACGGGCAGGTCGACAAGCTCTGCAAGCTGGTGCCGAACAATCCGGCCAATCCGGTGAGCCTGGCCGAAGCCATCGCAGGCGAGCCGCGGCTGCAGGAGGCGCGTGACTCGGATCCTCTCGTGGCGCGCCTGCTCGAGATCGCCCAGAAGCTCGAGGGCCTCTACCGGCACGCCTCCACGCACGCCGCCGGAATGGTCATCGGCGACCGGCCGCTGGATGAGCTGGTGCCGCTCTATCGCGATCCCAAATCGAATTTTCCGATCACCCAGTTCAACTGGAAGCAGGTCGAGAAGGCCGGCCTCGTCAAGTTTGACTTTCTGGGCCTCAAGACGCTCACCGTCCTGAAGAAGGCCGTCGACCTCATCGAACGTTGCCGAGGCGTGAAGATCGACCTTGCATCCCTTCCGCTCGATGACCGGCCCACGTACGAGATGCTGGCGCGGGCTGATACTGTCGGCGTGTTCCAGCTTGAAAGCACAGGGATGCGCGAAAGCCTGAAGCGGCTCAAACCCGACCGCTTCGAGGACATCATCGCCATGGTGGCGCTCTATCGCCCTGGCCCGATGGACAACATCCCGACCTACATCAACCGCAAGCACGGCGAGGAGCCGGTCGACTGCCTGCACCCCATCCTGGAGCCGATCCTCAAGGAGACCTACGGCGTCATCATCTACCAGGAGCAGGTGATGCAGATCGCCCAGGTGATGGCCGGCTACTCGCTCGGCGAGGCCGACCTGCTGCGGCGCGCCATGGGCAAGAAAGACAAGGCCGAAATGGCCAAGCAGCAGGCCCGTTTCGTCGAAGGCGCGGTCAAGAACGGCGTCGCCAAGAAGGATGCAGTCTACATCTTCGAGCTGGTCGACAAGTTCGCGGGCTACGGTTTCAACAAGTCGCACGCGGCGGCCTATGCGCTGGTCAGCTATCACACGGCCTACTTGAAGGCGAACTATCGCGAGGAGTTCCTGGCGGCGTCGATGACGCTCGACATGGGCAATACGGACAAGCTCAGCGTGTTCGCGGCGGAGGCACGCCGGAGCGGCATCGCGCTGAAGCCGCCGTGCGTGAACGCATCGGCTGTCGATTTCCTGCCCGAGCCGGCACGCCGAGAAGGAGAGGCTGGCGCCATCCGCTATTCGCTCGCGGCGCTGAAGAACATCGGCTCGGGTGCCGTCGAGTCGATCGTTTCGACACGGCAGAAAGACGGACCGTTCAAGGATTTGTCCGACTTCGCCAGCCGGCTCGATACGAAGGCGCTCAACAAGCGTGCCCTCGAGACGCTGGCCGCCGCTGGCGCCTTCGACGCGCTCGGGGTAGACCGCGCTCTGGTTCATGGCAACGTCGACCAGATCATGGCCCTCGCACATCGCATCGCGTCCGATGCGGCGAGCGGTATCTCCGACCTGTTTGGCGGCGGATCGAGCTCGGCCCCGCAACTCGACCTCAGGCCCGTCAAGCCGTGGACGCCGATGGAGCTGCTGGAGAAGGAATTCGAAGCCATCGGCTTTTTCCTGTCCGGCCATCCGCTCGACCAGTACGAGAGCGTGCTGTCGCAACTCGGTGTGCAAACCTGGTCGGAATTCGAAGCTGCCACGGAACGCGGTGTTTCGGCGGGCCGGCTTGCGGGCGTCGTGGTTTCCGCGCGCGAACGCAAATCGCAGAAAGGCAACAAATTCGCCTTCGCCATGTTCTCCGATTCCACAGGGCAGTTCGAAGCGGTGATTTTCTCCGACACGCTCGCTCAATCGCGCGATCTCTTGGAGCCTGGCACGCCGGTTCTGCTCACCGTCGAGGCCGAACGCGAAGGCGATACAGTGAAGATGCGCGTCCAGAGCCTCGAATCGCTCGACAAAGCCGCAGGCGCGGTGCAGCGCGGCTTGAAGCTCGTGATCGGCGGCAGCGCGGTGCTTGCGCGCCGCGCCGAGATCGCCGGCATCCGGGACCTGCTGAAACCCGGCCGCGGAGAAATTCTGATTCTTCTGAAACTCGACGAGAAAGGCCGTGAGGTCGAGTTGGCCGTGCCTGGGCGCTACGACGTCAGCCCGATGGTGAAGGGCACGCTGTCGACAGTGCCGGGCGTGTTGGAGGTGCGTGAGATTTAAGCGGGCGAATAGCGAAATAGCGAATTGGATTTCTGCTCCCCCATTCGCTATTCGCCATTCGCCACTTGCTTCATATGAACCACGCGCTGCGCAAACGGCCTCGACAGCCCAGCCGCCTCGAGCTCGATTTTTCCACGCTCCGTGAGGCTTCGGCGAACCGGCCAGTAGGTCGCGGTGGCCGTCCACACGCGGAGAGCGAGAATCACGGCATTGTCGGCGAGCTCGTCGACGAAGCAGTCCGGGGCCGGATCAGCGCGCACGCGGTCATCCGCACGCGCCAGAGACAGCAACACCTCGCGCGCGCGATCTATGTCATCCGAATATGAGATCGAGAACTTCAGGTCGACGAGACGCTGCTCCAAACGCGAGTAATTGATGATGCGCTTGCTCCACAGCTCCGAATTCGGAACGAACTGGTAAATGCCATCCCACGAATGGAGCTCGGAGGCGAAAAGCCCGACCTCCTTGACCGTTCCGGCGATATTTCCGGCTTCGATGTAGTCGCCGACGCGGAAGGGCCTCAGCCACAGCAGCATGATGCCGGCGGCGATGTTGGCGAGTGTTCCCTGCAACGCCAAGCCGATCGCGAGGCCGATGGCGCCGAGCGCCGCCAGTACGCTTGTCGTCTGGATGCCGACCTGTCCGAGGGCCGCCACGACGACGACGATCAGGACGGCGTAGCGGACCAGCGCGGTCGTAACGCTCCGCAGCGTCATGTCCATTCGGGCTCGGTCGAGCAGTCGCCCGGTGCCGCGCTCCGCCCAGCCGGCAACCGCCCAGCCCACAGCGAGCATCAGGAGCGCGACGGCTACGTTCGGCAGCACGCCCCCGAGCCACGCCGCCAGAGCCTCCGTGAACGTGCTGATCCCGTCAGTCATCGCGCCCCTCCCGTCCTACCGGACTCACCCTTGTGAGCGAGCTCTGCCGGTGAATAGCATGCTGCCGGCACGGGCGGGCAAGTCGGGACGCGCATCAAGCCGGGGACGGGAGGGGTCAGGCACCGCTGGCGACGTGATCCGCGGCGCGCGCACCGCGCTGGCCCATGGGGCGAGGCGCACCGCTCGTCGTATCCTTGCGCGTTTGCGCCTCGGTCTCGGCGTTGATCTCGGCGCCGATCAGCACGATCGTTGCCGACAGCCACATCCAGACCATGAAGCCGACGACCGCGCCAAGCGAGCCGTACGTCTTGTTGTAAGACCCGAAATTGGAAACGTACCAGGAAAACAGGATCGAGCCGGCAAGCCACACGACAGCAGTGAAAATGCTGCCTGGTGAAACCCAGCGCCATTCCGGATTTTCCCGGCTCGGGCCGTAGCGGTAGAGCAGCGCCAGCCCGAGGAGGATGGCGATCAGAAGCAGCGGCCAGCGCACAATGGAAATGATCCAACCGGCCATGCTCTGCAAACCAACGAACGCCAACACCGCGGGCAGGACGACGATGCCGGTGACGGCCAGGATGATGAACAAGATGCCGCCCAGAGTGAACAGCAGCGCTTGGAGATTGTACTGAATGAAGCTGCGCCGCTCGGGCTCGTCGTAGACGACGTTCAAGGCTTCGAATATCGATTTGACGCCGGCATTGGCGCTCCAGAGCGAGATGGCCAGGCCGATGAAGAAATAGAGGCCGAGCGTGCCGCCGCCCTGCGCCTGAAGCTGGCTGATCTGGTCACCGATGATCTGCAACGCGCCCTCGGGGACAACGCCTTCCATATTCGCGAGCTGCTGCTGGATGGCCTCCGGGTCTGCGACCAGGCCGAAGAGCGAGACGAGTGCGGCAAGCGCCGGGAACAGGGCGAGCAGGGAATAGTACGTCACGCCGGCCGCGATCAGCATGAGGCGGTGATCCTGAATGTTCCGGTAGACGCGCACGGCGATGTCTTTCCAGCCATGGGCCGGAATCTCGGAAGGGGTCTCCGCCTCGTGGCCACGGCCACCCGAACTGCCCGCCTGGGCCTGGGATCCCGCCGGCTCGCCTGGGCGAGTCACCTTGGCAACGGCTTTATTGCCGGCGTGCGCCGGCTTCGGCTCACCCAATCGTCTGCGCAGTGCCATAGCAGCCAGGACCAGGAGCCCAAGCGCAAGGGGCCTGCGCTTGGGGGACGAAGCGCCTTCTGCGCCGAAAACCGAGCGTTGATGTGCCTTGTCGTCTGCTGCCATGGTAGAAGCGCAACGTCGGGACGGGCAGGCTCGTTCCGGCGGACGCCGCAGCCGGGCCTTGCAATCTCGGCGAACACCCGCTAAATCCCGCCTCATTCCACACGCGGATCATCGCGCTGCGGCGGATTGAAAGCCCCGCCGGGCGCTCCGGTGCGTTTGCCGCATCATCCCAAGATCGGCAGCGCTTCTCGATCCGCGGAGGTGTAACCGGAAAACGAGAGATACGCATGCTGCCAACGTTCACTATGCGCCAGCTGCTCGAAGCTGGCGTGCACTTCGGTCACCAGGCCCACCGCTGGAACCCGAAGATGGCGCCGTACATCTACGGCGTCCGCAATAAGATCCACATCATCGACCTGACGCAGACGGTGCCGCTGCTGCACCAGGCCCTGGTCAAGATTTCGGACACGGTTGCCGAGGGGGGCCGCGTCCTGTTCGTCGGTACGAAGCGGCAGGCTGCAGACGCCATCGCCGAGGCGGCCAAGAGGTCGGCGCAGTACTACATCAATCACCGCTGGTTGGGCGGCACGTTGACCAACTGGAAGACGATTTCGCAGTCGATCCGCCGTCTCCGCCAGCTCGAGGACATCCTCGCCGATCCGCAGGGCCGCACGAAGAAGGAGGTGCTGAACCTCACCCGCGAGCGCGACAAGCTCAATCAGGCGCTGGGCGGTATCAAGGAGATGGGCGGCACGCCCGACCTGCTCTTCGTGCTCGACACGAACAAGGAGCAGATCGCCATTCAGGAAGCCAAGAAGCTCGGCATTCCGATCGTAGCGGTCGTCGACACGAACTGCGATCCGGACGGCATCGATTACCCGATCCCGGGCAACGACGATGCCGGCCGCGCGATTACTCTCTACTGCGACCTGGCCGCCCGTGCAGCGATCGATGGCATCCAGCGTGCCCAGGCAGCCGCGGGCGTCGACATCGGCGCAGCCGAGGCGCCGCCCGAAGAGCAGCTTCCGGCCGAGTTCAAGGGCATCGAGGCGCCGCGCGGGGAGCCGGACGATCTCAAGCGCATCAGCGGGATCACGCCGAAACTCGAGCAACGGCTCAACGACCTCGGCGTTTTCCATTTTTGGCAGATCGCCGACCTGGACGCCGACGCCGTGCGCTCACTCGATCGGCAGCTGAAGCTCAAGGGCCAGATCGAGCAGGAAGACTGGGTCGGTCAGGCCAAGAGGCTCGTCGAGGCGGCAGCCGCCTGACGCGGGGTTCAGCGGCAAAAGCCGGACCCCATCGCATTCGTCCTGCAGGCGCCTTCTTGTGGGCCTGCTAATGCAACACGCGGGCGCGCCGGTGCGGGCCTGCCAACCCGAGAGGGTGACATGACGCAGATTTCAGCCGCGATGGTGAAGGAGCTCCGCGACAAGACGGGCGCGGGCATGATGGATTGCAAGCAGGCGCTGATCGAAAACGCCGGCGATATCGAGGCGTCGGTCGACTGGCTGCGCAAGAAGGGCTTGTCGAAGGCGGCCAAGAAATCGGGCCGAGTCGCGGCCGAGGGCCTGATCGGCGTCGCAGTCGAAGGCAAGACGGGAACGCTCGTCGAGGTCAACTCGGAGACCGACTTCGTCGCGCGCAACGCGCAGTTCCAGGAGATGGTGCGCGAGATCAGCAAGCTGGCGCTTCAGGCCGGCGGCGATCTTTCGAAGCTGCTCGCGCTGCCGTTCCCCGGCAAGACGGTATCCGTCGAAGAGCACGTCAGGGAGATGATCGCCACCATCGGCGAGAACATGAACGTGCGCCGCACGGCACAGCTCACCGCGGGTGCGGACGGGATCATCGTCGATTACATCCACAACCGCGTCGCCGAGGGCCTCGGCAAGATGGGTGTGCTGGTGGCGCTCGAGAGCACGGGCGACAAGGCGAAGCTCAATGAGTTCGGCCGCCAGATCGCGATGCATATCGCTGCAGCGGCGCCTCTGGCCATTACGGTCGAGGACCTCGACCCAGCAGTGATCGAGCGCGAGCGGAAGATCTACGAGGAGCAGGCAGCCGCGTCCGGCAAGCCGGCTGACATCGTGGCCAAGATGGCCGAAGGCCGCCTGCGCAAGGAGTTCTTCCAGCAGGTCGTGCTGATGCAGCAAATCTTCGTGATCGACGGCAAGTCGACTGTCGAGCAGGCGGTAAAGGAAGCAGCGGGTACGGTTGGCGCGCCTGTCAAGATCACCGGCTTCGTGCGCTACGCCCTCGGTGAAGGCATCGAGAAGAAGGAAGAGGACTTCGCCGCCGAGGTTGCGGCGGCCGTCAGCGGCACGCGGTAACGGTCGGCGCGAGGCGACCTGAAGTTGACATTGCGGCCTGGTTCGCCCCGTGCGGCCAGGCCGTTTTGCCGCCTACTTGCCGCGGCGCGTGAACAGCGCACTCATTCCCACCAGCAGCCAGCCGATGATCATGGTCGATCCTCCGGTTGGCGCGGCCATCGGAAACAGCCCGCGATCAAGGAAAGCGCGCAGCCCGACGTCACCCGCAAACAGAATGGTTCCCAGCGCCAGCAGCGCGGCGCAGAGCGCGCCCAAACGCAGCCGCCGTCCCGAAAGGCCGAGGACGAGGAGAGCCGGTGCATTGGCGAGGCAGATGGCGGAAGCTGCACCAAGGAGTCGCACCTCGGCGCCGCTGTGTGCGGCCGCCGCGGCCGAGGCGATGCCCGCCGCGCCGATGAGGCCGGCCAGGACGACCGCCCAGCGGATGACGTGGTCATGTTGGCCGTCCGACAACGCTAGTCCTCCTACCGCAATTCTCCACGAAAAGATTCAGGCCTTGCGCCAGCTCTTGAGCTCCCCGCGGCGCAGCTTGCCGTTGGCGGTGCGGGGGAGGGCATCGAGAAATATGATTTCCCGCGGACATTTATAGGGGGCGAGCCGTTCGGCCGCGAACTGCTGGATCTCCTGCGCGATGCTGTCGCCGCGGCACGCCGCCTCGCGCAGCACGACGAACGCACCGATGACGCTCACATCTGCGCGCACCTGCACCTCGGCACAGGCGACCTCCGCGATGGAAGGATGCTCGGCGAGCACGGCCTCGACCTCCTGTGGCGCCACGCGGTAGCCGAGCGCCTTCATGACATCGTTGGCGCGCCCGCAGTGCGTGACGTAGCCCGCGCCGTCCATGCGGGCGAGATCGCCGCCGATGAACCAGTCCCCGCGGAGAACCTCAGCTTCCTCGTCGGGTCGGTTCCAATATCCGAGCATCAGGCCGGGATCGGTACGATGAACCGCAAGAAGGCCTTGTTCTCCGGCCGGCAGAGGTTCAGTGCCACCTTCTGCGGGCAGGATCACCACCGATCGCCCCGGCTGCGGCTTGCCGACGGCACCCGGTTTCCGCGGCACGGATGGCGAGGAGGAAATGTAGGTCGACAGCTCGCTCATGCCGAGCGCTTCATACAACTCAAGACCGGTGCGGGCGGTCCAGTTCTCGAATAATCCCGGCGGCGGAGTCTCGCCGGCGATGAGGCCGTGCCGCAAGGCGCCGAGCGAACCGGGAGCGACGTCCGTATAGCGCAAAATCTGCCGGTAAAGCGTCGGGACGGCAGCGAAGATGGTCGCCTCCGCGCTCCGGATGAGGCGCGGCCACACGGCCGGATCCTTTGGTCCCGTGTAGACGATGGCGGTCGCGCCGTTGGCCCAGGGATCGGTGAGACCTGTGCCGAGCGTGTAGGTCCAGTTGAAGGCGCCCGCGTGCAGCACGCGATCCGCCGACGTGATGCCGTACCAGCCCTGATACATGGGCCGGCGTCCCCATGCGGCGCGATGGGCGTGGAGCACGCCCTTCGGCTTGGACGTCGTCCCGGAGGTGTAAATGAGGTAGGCGGGATCGTCTGCCGAGCTGTCGGCGTACGTTCCGGCAATTGGATGATCGGCCAGGGCGCGGACCTCTTCACCGTCCAATACGAGCACGCCAGCCGGGATGTCGGAGACCGGCAATCCGTCCGCGAGCGCAATGGCAGCAGCGCCACTGTCCTGCAGCAGGAATGCCGCCTCCCGCTCAGTGAGCTGCGATGCCGTTGGCAAAGGAACGTATCCGCCGGCGATGGCGCCGAAGAAGAGCAGGGCGTAGGTGCTCGTGTTCTCGAGCCGGATCATAATGCGCGCGCCGGGCTCCAGGCCCTTGGCCTTCAGGCCTGCAGCGATGCGGAGCACCGCGCTTTCGATCTTGGCAAAGGTCCAGACCTCGGCTGGCGGCTGGAGCGGATCGGCGATGACGATCAGCGCCGGCTTGTCTGGAAATGATTTCGCCGCACGTCCGACGGCGTAAGCCGCCATGTTGAAGCGGGGTGGAGGAGGCTCCCCCCGGTATGCATGGAGCTGCTGCTCCCCCTTCACGGCGCCTCTCCGGCCTGCCACCACGTATCGAAGCTGGTACCAAAGAGAGCGGTCTCTTTCGGCGCGTGCAAGTGCGACCAGTGTGCGATCCACTGCTTGGGGACGTGGAACAGCGGAATGACATAGTCGCCGGACAACAGCACGCGGTCGAAGGCGCGCACCGCGGTCGTCAGCTCATCGTACGTCCGTGCCGCGAGCAGGGCCTCGATCATCGCGTCCGCAGCGGGGCTCTTCACGCCCGGATAGTTGAGGCTGCCTTCGATGTCGGCCGCGCGCGATGACCAGCGGTTGATCTGCTCGTTGCCGGGTGAGAGCGAGGCGCCCCACGTCCATTGGATCATATCGAAATCGAACGACTTCAGGCGCGCCCAGTACTGGGCCGCGTCAACCTGCCTGATGTCGACATTGATGCCGAGCCGCTCGAGGTTCGTCTGGAAGCTCAGCATGATCCGCTCCTGCGCCCGGTTGGACGCGAGGAACTCGAACGACAGCTGTTCGCCGGTCTTGGCGTTGACGAGACGGCTGCCGTCGAGCTTGTAGCCCGCCTCCGTCAGCAGCTTGTAGGCCTCACGCAAGGCCGCGCGATTGTTGCCGGATCCATCTCCGACAGGCAGGTGCGAGCGCCCCTCCAGCACGTCCGGGTCGACTTCCTCCAAGTACGGCTCCAGCAGCTTGCGTTCGGCCTCGGAGGCGGGGTGACCGGTCGAGGCGAGGTCCGAGCGGTCGAAATAGCTGGTTGTGCGCACATACAATCCATGGAACAGGCTGCGGTTGATCCACTCAGCGTCGAACATCAGGATCAAGGCGCGCCGCACGCGCTGATCCGCGAACACGGGCCGACGCGTGTTGAAGACGAGCCCGCTCATGCCGGAGGGCAGCCCCGTCTTGAACTCGCTTTTCAAGACGCGCCCGTCCGCGACGGCCTGAAAGCCGTAGCCTTCGGCCCAGCGCGCCGGGTCTTCCTCCGCACGGACGTCGATCTGCCCGGCCTTGAAGGCTTCGAAGAGGCTTGCCGCATCGCGATAGAAATCGATCCGGATCTCGTCGAAGTTATACCGGCCGCGATTGATCGGCAGATCCTTGCCCCAGTAGTTCGGATCCCGGCGGAACACCAGGCTGCGCCCGGCTTCGACGCGATCGACGACGTAAGGCCCGCTGCCGACGGGTGGCTCCAGACTGGTCCGATCGAAAGCCTCCGCCGTCATGACATGCGCCGGCAGGATCGGCATCAGGCCGAGGATCAGCGGAATTTCCCGGTCGCCGCCTTCCTTGAAGGTGAAGCGTACCGCGTGCGGCCCGATCTGCTCGGCGCGCGCCACCTTCGAATAATAGGACCGGTGATAGGGCCAGCCCTTTTCCTTCAGGAGGGCGTGGGAGTGGATGACGTCGGCGGGCGTGATCGGCCGACCGTCGGAAAAGTGCGCCTCCGGCCGCAGGTAAAAGGTGATGGAGCTGCGGTCATCGGGCACTTCGACCCGCTCAGCGATGAGCCCGTAAAGCGTGAACGGCTCGTCCTGCGATCGCGCCATGAGGCTTTCGTAGACGTACTCGCGCAATCCGGATGGCGTCACGCCCTTGATGATGAAGGGGTTCAGGCTGTCGAATGTGCCGAGCGCCCCCATGCGGAGCCGGCCGCCCTTCGGCGCGTCGGGATTGACGTACGGAAGATGCGCGAAGTCGGGCGGCAGGGCCGGGGTGCCGTGCATCGCGATGCCATGCTGCCCCACGCTCGTTCCGGCGACGAGTGTCGCTGGGAGCAGCGCCGCCATGAGCACGGACGCGAGAGCTAGGAGCAGTTTCACTGGCCTTCCGTTGCTGAGCTTGTCCTGGAGCGGCAGGGCTCAGAGCGCCTCGCCGCCGCATATCGCAGCCCATTACCATATTTGGGGCGCAATATGACCCGAACTTCTCCTGCGACGTTGCGACTTTGCCACGCCGTCCAGGCGGGCTAGGGAGTGCACAGGCGCTCGGGCAGGCGGCCACGGGATTGCCGCATTCGCACCATTAGTCCGCCGGGCGCACGTCGCAAAGGGGGGCGTGTCAACCAGGCGCGGCACAGGCGTCGAGAAACTAGGGCCGGGCGGGCACGGGCCCGCTCACAGCGAGGTCGGGAACAGACGATGGCGAACATTGGATGGTTCGGGAGTGGCGTTGCTCGCGCCGCGGCGGGCGTGGCAGTGGCGTTCGGTCTCCAGATGGCGATTTCCGGTGCTGCTCTGGCCCAGCAGGGGAAATCCCAGCCGAAGCAGGCCCAGCAATCTCAACCGAAGCAGGCCAAGCAGGAGCAGAAGCAAAGTGCGTGGGTCAAGCTGTGCGAGAAGGCCCAGATCGCGCACATGGGCAAGGACGGCAAGCCGGTCAGGGAAGAGAAGAACATCTGCCTGACCCACCATGAGCGCCTGGACGGCAATACCGGCATGGTTCTCGTATCGGCCGCCATCCGCGATGTAGAGGGCATGGACAAAGAGCACCTGATGATCATGGTGCCGCTCGGGATGGCCATCCCGCCGGGCATCCGGGCTGCCGTCTACACGCCGGAGCAATGGGAGAAGGCGCAGAAGAACGAGAAGATCGACGAGAGCGAGCTGAAGCCGATCAGCCTGCATTATTCACTCTGCCATCCAGCCGGCTGCACGGCCGAGGTGGAAGCCAGCAAGGAGCTGATCGAATCCATGAAGAAGGGTGGTGGACTCATGGTGCTGGCCATCAACGCGAATGGCCAGCCGATCGCTTTCCCCGTTCCCCTTGACGGCTTCACTGCCGCCCACAGCGGCCCTCCGGTCGACAACAAGGCCTATGCCGAGGCCCGTAGCCAGCTCATGCAGCAGATCCGGCAGCGTCAGGCGGAGCTAGTCAAGCAGGCGCAGGAGAAGCAGAAAGCGGCCCAGAAGGAGAAGGCTGCCGAGAAGAAGAAGTAGCTCTCCGCTGGGTCTTGTTCAGCCGGTGCAGCGCGTGAGCGCTGCCCCCTCCCTCCCGGCGTAGCGGCACCATCGACACAAGGTCGCGCTCCGGGCTCGAGCTCGCGGGTGCGCCTCTGCCGTGCCACCCTCCCTCCGCGAGTACGGCCAAGGATTACCGAACGGCTCTTGGTCTGCGAAAACCGGCCGGGCCATGCAGCGCGACCGGCTGACGTGGCCTTCCAACTGGCTCGCACTCAATGCGGCTGAACGAAGGTCGCCTCGTACCGCCCGTTCTCGGCCTCAGAGAACAGCTCGAGAATCTTCGGATGCCGTAGTGGGGCGCCACTGTCGTCCAGCATCAAGTTCTGCTCGGAGACGTAGGCGACATACTCCGTCTCGGCATTCTCCGCGAGCAGGTGGTAGTAGGGCTGATCCTTGCGCGGTCGGATTTCCTCGGGGATCGACAGCCACCATTCCTCGGTGTTGTCGAATACGGGATCCACATCGAAGATGACGCCACGGAACGGATAGAACCGATGGCGGACCACCTGGCCGATGGCGTACTTTGCCACGCTGATTTTACTCATGGCGGATTGGGCACCATAGCTCCCCGGACTGGCACCCGGACTCGGGCGTGCACTGGCGCCAGCCCCCCCATTTCGTGCACCCGATCGAGAATAGCTCATAAACTCCCCCGTGCTGTTGCGGCAAGCGCACAACTTGTCTCAAATCGCGTGAAGCCTCGTCTCAAATACCATAGGCTGAGGCCAGACCGGGATCCTTGGCCGCGACGAGCCGCGCGAGATCGACGATCACCTTTGCCTGCTTCCAGGTGGCGTCGTCCTGCATCTTACCGTCGATCATGACGGCGCCCGTTCCGTCAGGCATGGCCTCGAGGATGCGTTTTGCAAACGCAACTTCATTCGGATCGGGGCTGAACACGCGCTTGGCAATCGCAATCTGCTTCGGGTGCAGAGACCACGCTCCCACACAGCCCATGATGAAGGCATTGCGGAACTGGCTCTCGCAGGCGGCATCGTCCGAGAAATCACCGAACGGGCCGTAGAACGGCTTGATCCCGTTGCGCACGCAGGCATCCACCATGCGCGCGACGGTGTAGTGCCACAGATCCTGCTGGAAGAAGCCCCGCGGCCCGCCCGATCCGGCATCGGCGAGAACGCCGTAGTCGGGATGGCCGCCGCCGACGCGGGTCGTCTTCATGCCGCGGGAGGCGGCGAGGTCGGCGGGCCCGAGGCTCATGCCGTGCATGCGCGGGCTCGCAGCGGCGATCTCCTCGACGTTGGAAACCCCTTCGGCCGTCTCCAGAATGGCGTGGATCAGAATGGGCCTGTCGATCTGGTGCTTCGCTTCGAGCTGAGCCAGAAGCTGGTCGAGGTAGTGGATGTCCCACGGTCCCTCGACCTTGGGCAGCATCATCACGTCCAGCCTGGAGCCCACGGCCGAGACGATCTCGATGATGTCGTCGAGTGCCCACGGCGAGTTCAAGGCGTTGATCCGCACCCACAGCCCGGTCGTGCCGAAGTCGTGCTGCTGGGCCATTTCGATGAAGCCGCGCCGCGCCGCCTCCTTGTCCTCCGCAGGGATGGCGTCCTCCAGATTGCCAAGCAGGACGTCGACGCTGGCGATGGTCTCCGCGAGACGCGCGCGGATCTTGGCATTATGCGGCGGCACGAAGTGGATCATTCTTTCCAGCCGCACCGGAAGCTGGCGCAGCGGCTCCGGCGCACCGATGGCGAGCGGGCTATAGAACCTGGCGGGCGTACGGGTCGACGGCATGGCACCTCCTGCGCTCGGGATAATCCGGCTTCAGTGGGGCCATCGGGTACGACGGAAGGGCTGAGGCCGCAACCCTCAACTCCAGCGCCGGTTGGACCACATCCATTGCTCGGGCGCTTCCCGGATCCATTCCTCGAACTGGAGCTGCATCTCCGTCATGATGGTCCGGATGTCGTCGGCCTGATTGGCCGTTCGCGGCACCTTGAGCTCTCTGATCTGCACCCGGAAACGGCTCTCCGTTCCGATCCGCGCACAGCGCGCCAGCCACAGACGGGCGCCGACCCGCCGGGCGATGATGGCGGCGATGGCCTGCGTTCGCGCGGGCTTGCCGAAGAACGGCACCGGAATGCCGGTTCGATCGAAGAGATCGCAGACGAGCCCGAGGCGGCCGCCGCGCCTGACGTAGTCGGTGATGATCCGCGCCGTGCGCTGGCTTTCTCCGTGGTCACCTTCGACACGGCCGCGGCCGAACAAACCGCCGGGATAGAGATCCTTCCGCTGCGCCCTGAGATACCGGTCGACGTAAGGGTTGTTGACCGAGCGATAAATGGCGGCCGGGTTGGCGCCAGCGACGACGAGCGGCCAGATGGCGAACTCCCAATTGCCCATGTGCAACGAAACGCCGATCGCCGGGCCGAGCTTGTCCTTGTAGCGGGTGAACAGTGCAAAGTTCTCGATCTCGATCCGCGAGGGGTCGCGCAGGATGCGGTCGATCTGCATCGTCTCGGCCATGACGCGGCCGAGGTTTTCCCAATGCCCCATGACGATGTCGTGGCGCTCGGCCTCGCTCTTTTCCGGGAACGCGATGGCCACGTTCTCGAGCGCCCGCTGGTGCCGGACAGGGGAGACGATCGGCGCGAGGAAGCGCCACGCTTTCGCCGAAGCTCTGATTGCCAGGCTCAGCGGCAATGCGCGTACCAGCCCGACGACGGTCCGGAGCACAACGTACTCGGCCCGGAACTGCAGATCGCGCAAGGCCGCAGGCACGCGGATTCTCGAGCGCTTTCTCTTGTGGACCTTCGGCACCGGGCGTCCGCCTGCTGTTTTGACCGACCGGGTTGATGCCAAGCTGCGGCCACACGCGCAAGGGGCAGCGCGCCGCAAGCCGTCTGCAAAATGGCGAGTCTGAAGTTCGCTGGTGCCGCGCGAGGGAGTTAAAGGTAAGTCGTTCAGTAACCGGGCGAGTTGGAAAGAGGCGGGACGTGCTCCGCGTAACGGACAGCATCAGCATTCCCGAGGTCGAGATCGAGGAGCACTTCGTCCGCGCCTCGGGACCGGGCGGACAGAACGTGAACAAGCTCTCGACCGCGGTAGAGCTACGTTTCGATGTGGCGGCAAGCGAGAGCTTGCCGCCGCCTGTGCGCGACCGGCTCCGGAAGATCGCAGGACGCCGCATGACGAAGGAGGGCGTGCTCGTCATTCGTGCGGAGCGCCACCGCACTCAGGAGCTGAACCGGGCAGATGCGCGCGAGCGGCTCATCGCGCTCGTACGGCGGGCGACGATGCAGCCGAAGCGGCGAATACCGACCCGGCCGACAAAAGCCTCCAGGGAGCGGCGTCTCGAAAGCAAGGTTCGGCGGGGAGAGATCAAGCGGCAGCGGAGCGCGAAACCCACGTTGGACTAGAGGGCGAAAAATGACCGCCAGAAGACTTTCGGCCACCTGCTGCATCGCCGGCGGCGGCCCTGCGGGGATCATGCTCGGCTTTCTGCTGGCCCGGGCCGGCATCCCGGTCGTCGTGCTGGAAAAGCACGCCGATTTCCTGCGCGATTTCCGCGGCGATACCATCCACCCTTCGACGCTGGAGCTGATGGCCGAGCTCGGGCTCGACGATGCTTTCCTGAAACTGCCGCACGAGAAGCTGGTGCGTGTCAGCGGCCAGTTCGGCGATCGTCCCTTGGTGTTCGCGGACTTCTCGCGGCTGCCCGTCCGGCATCCGTACACCGCGATCATGCCTCAGTGGGATTTTCTGAATTTCCTGGCTGAGCAGGGGCGGCGCTATCCGGGCTTCACGCTGCTCATGGAGACAACGGCCGAGGATTTTCTTTATGAGCGGGACCGCATCGCGGGCGTGAAGGCGAACGCCCCAGACGGGCCGCTGGAGATCGTGGCGGACCTGGTCGTAGCGGCAGATGGGCGGCACTCGGTCTTACGGTCGCGCTCGGGCCTTCCCCTCGTCGACCTCGGCGCTCCGATGGACGTCCTCTGGTTCCGCTTGTCCCGGAGGCCGGACGATTCCCGCGAAACCATCGGCCGTTTCGCGCCGGGCCGACTGCTGGTCCGGATCAATCGAGGCGACTACTGGCAGTGCGCGCTGGTGATCCCGAAGGGCGGCGCCGACGATCTGCGCCAGCGTGGCCTCGACGCGTTCCGCCGACAGGTGGGTGCCTTGCTACCGTGGGCCGAGAGCCGGATCACCCTCGACGTGAGATCCTGGGATGACGTCAAGCTGCTCGATGTTCGCGTCGACCGGCTGCGGCAGTGGTATCGATCGGGCCTCCTGCTGATCGGCGATGCAGCGCACGCCATGTCGCCCATCGGTGGCGTCGGCATCAATCTTGCCATTCAGGATGCGGTCGCGGCAGCGAACATCCTGTGGCAGCCGTTGCGGGACAAGCAACTCGAAACGCATCACTTGGCGGCCGTCCAGCAGCGCCGGGAATGGCCGACCCGAGCCACGCAGCAGCTGCAAGTCATCGTGCAGAACCGTGTGATCCGGCCGGCTCTGTCGGCCGAGGCACCCTTACGGCCGCCGCTTCTTTTGCGTCTGGCCGCGAGCATCCCCATGCTGCGCGGCTTGACTGCGCGCCTGGTCGGACTGGGGCTTCGGCCGGAGCACATTGGATCACCCGAGCTGCCGCCGGCTCTTTGATCCATCAACTCTCTTTACGCGTCTCTGGAGCGCCGGGCTTATCGGCTTCGGAGGTCTTCGCCTCGTCCCAGAGGGCATCCATCTCTTCGAGGCTCGAGTCGGCCGGACGCTTTCCCCGTGCGGCCAGCGCTTCCTCGATATAGCGGAAGCGTCGGACGAACTTGTCGTTGGCTGCGCGCAGGGCCGCCTCGGGATCGATCTTCAGGTGGCGGGCAACGTTCGCAATGACGAACAGCAAGTCGCCGAACTCCTCGCTGATCCTGTCTTCAGCGCCGGCCGCAATGGCATCATCGAGCTCCGTCAGCTCTTCCTTGAGCTTGTCCATGACGGGGCCGAGGCCCGGCCAGTCGAAGCCGACGGCTGCGGCCCTGTCCTGCAGCTTCACCGCCCGCGTCAGTGCGGGCAGGGGGAGGGGGACGTCGGCCAGGATACTCTCGGAGCCCGCGGAGCCCTCGCTGGAAGCTCCGGCGCGCGCCTTCTCTGCCCGCTCGGCGGCCTTGGCTCGCTCCCAGAAGTCCTCCGGCACGGCGGCGGAGCGGGCCGCCTCGTCGCCGAACACGTGAGGATGGCGGCGGATCATCTTGGTGGTGATGCCCTCGACGACGTCGCCGAAGTCGAACGCCTGCTGCTCCTCCGCCATTTGCGCGTGATAGACGACCTGGAGCAGCAGGTCGCCGAGCTCCTCGCGAAGATGCGCTAGGTCGCCACGGCTGATGGCGTCTGCGACCTCGTAGGCCTCCTCGATGGTGTAGGGCGCGATCGTCTCGAAGCTCTGCTTCAGGTCCCACGGGCAGCCGGTCACCGGCGTTCGCAGGCGGCGCATGATCTGAAGCAGAACTGCGATGTCGCGGGACGGTGATAGGGACGAGGTCATCAGCGGATTCCGGTCAGCATGACTGGCGCCACCACTAGCACATGCGGCCCACGTGTGCGGGCGTGCAATTGGCCTCATCCCAATGAAAAAGCCCGGCCTCGCGTGAGGCCGGGCTGATTCTGGAGATAGCTTTGGCGGGTTACTGACCGAGGTGCATCGTTCCGCGGCAGAAGGTGTTGCCAAGCTTGATCTGGCCCTGCTCCAGGAGAATGTCGTTCGTGCAGTTCGCAAGCGTCTCGAACGGGATGCCCTGGGCCTGGGTTCCGCCACCAGCGCCCGTACCAGAGCCCATGCCAGAAGTCATGCCGCCCTGAGGCTGACCGCTCTGCATCTGTGGCGTCTGGGTCCAGGGCTGCTGCCCTTGCCCGAGCTGGCCGAACTGCTGTTGGCCCTGGCCTGTCTGGCCCTGCTGCCACTGCTGCCGGAGTTGACCCATACGCTGGCGCGCTTGGCCCACCCGGCTGGCCACGTGCTGCGCCATCGGCCCCGTCAGGATACCTCTCTCATGAACCACGGTCTTGACCCGCGCCGTGTCACCGCTCGGCGAGATATCGATGTCTCGGACGTCGATGTTGATCTGATAATTGCTGACCAGTTTGCGCCCTTGCAGCATGTTGGCAGCGTAGCCCAGGGCATCCGAGACCATCTCATCGCTCGCCTCGGCAACGGTCGTGGCGACATGCCGGTCGCGGACGAACAACTGCGAGATGGTCGTGAATTCCGCGTCAGGCGCCACGTACTGGTTGATATATTGCCTCAGAGCGTTGGGATCCTGGGTCCGAGCCGTCTGCTGTAGGACATTCTGAGCCTGCTGGAAGAAGTTTTGAATGCTCTGCTGGGTTAGCTGCTGGTGGCCCTGCATCTGTCCCGTCATGGGTTGGCCGAACTGCTGGGTACCGAACTGCTGACCCATCTGCTGGCCATTGAACTGCTGGCTCTGCTGAGCCTGCGCAGCGGTCGTGACGGCGAGAGCCGTGCCCATTAAGAGGGCTGCAAAGTTCACAGTGTTCCTCACGACGCACTCCTGTTGCATGTTTGCTGGTGCCGCCAGAACGTGAGGCCAATTGCCAAGTTCCGCGATGGTCCGGGGTGAACGCGAAAAAAGTTGCATGCGCTCCTTTGGCAGCCTGCCACAAAGAGCAGCGCGTGATCGTCCGATCGCAGGAGGTCGACGGGACTCGTCCGTGGGCCATTAACCAAGATGAGCCGCGGGAAAGAGCGACCGAGTTGCGGTGCGCCGGCGGCCGCGGCGCGACGAGGCGTCGGTGAGCCGCCTTCAGCTCACCGATCTCAGCTTACGGGCGGATGACAGGAGAAGGCTGGGCGATGCGGATCCGCCCAGGGTTGGCGTTCGTGGGGAGCCCTGAGGAGTTTCCCGCCCACCGCTCTCATTCGCATAATCTATATTATGGAAAATAGAGAGAAATTTGTGAGACAACTCAAAGCGATACAATAAAGATCGACGCGCCCTAAGCCCGGGCGCGCGTCAGCCGCCCTACTTCTCCGTACGCTCGTACTTGTCCGCGATCATCCGATCCAGCAGCCGGACGCCCCAGCCGGAAGCCCAGCTCTGGCTGATGTCGGTCTTGGGCGAATCCATCGCGACACCTGC
>DASVDU010000109.1:0-36800 GCA_036380915.1 Hyphomicrobiaceae bacterium
GGGATCTCGTAGAAGGTGCCGTTGATCTTGACGCGCTGGAAGCCCTTCTTCTGCAGCTCCGCCAGCTCCTTGCGGTACTCGCCCTTGCGGCCGCGCACGATGGGCGCGAGCAGGTAAAGCCGCGTGCCCTCGGGCAGCGCCAGCACGCGATCGACCATCTGGCTGACCGTCTGGCTCTCGATGGGCAGCCCGGTCACAGGCGAGTAGGGGACGCCGACGCGCGCGAACAGCAGCCGCAGGTAGTCGTAGATCTCTGTGACGGTGCCGACGGTCGAGCGTGGGTTCTTGGAGGTGGTCTTCTGCTCGATGGAGATGGCTGGCGAGAGGCCCTCGATGTGATCCACATCGGGCTTCTGCATCATCTCCAGGAACTGCCGGGCGTAGGCCGACAGGCTCTCCACGTAGCGGCGCTGACCCTCGGCATAGATCGTGTCGAATGCGAGCGAAGATTTTCCCGAGCCGGAAAGACCCGTGAATACGATCAGGGAATCGCGCGGCAGCTCGAGGTCGATGCCCTTGAGGTTATGCTCGCGCGCGCCGCGTACGATGATGCTTTTGCGATCGAGAGGCATGCGGGTGGGTGTAGCCGAATGCGGAATTGGCGGCAATCGAGCCGTACCGGAACATAGGTCGGATGTTGGGTGCCGGCCACGATCCTAAAATGTGACCGGCCGTCGCCGTCGCCGTATTCTCGACCCGCGAACCAGCTAGCCGCTGGCGCGTTGATCGAGACAGATAAAGTCTCGGCACGGAGGGATGGAGACCGGCTCGCATGCTGACGCGCGACTACAAGGGCGCTGATGGGATCAGGTTGGCGGCCCTTATCTTCGTGGCCCTGTGCCTGGTCCCGGGAGGCGCCCATCTGGCGTCGTTGCTCAACAAGATCGACCGTGCCCCCGAGGCCTACATGACCATGCAGCAAGCCTATAACGGCTGGGCGCTGTTTGGCATTGTGATCTACGGGGCGCTTTTGACGACGGCGTTGCACACCATCCTCGTGCGACGGCAGCGTGGTCCGTTCTGGCTGTCGCTCGGCGCCTTCCTGCTGATCGTTCTCACCCAGGTCATCTTCTGGGCCTTCACGTATCCGGCCAACGCGGTGACCAGCAACTGGACCGTTATTCCGGAAAATTTCGAGGGCTGGCGCCAGCAGTGGGAATACTCGCATGCAATCAATGCCGTCCTGACGTTCATCGCATTCGTGCTGCTGGCGCTTTCCGTGATCGAGAGCCGGCGCGAGGAGGACGCGCCTCTCGCTTGACGGGCTCAGGCGAGCGCGACGAGCAGCAGTCCCGTCACGGCCAGCGCCGCAGCCCAGAGCAGATCGAGGTTGATCCAGGTGCTGCGGAGGATGGCAAGCCCGATCCATTCGTAGACGCTGACAGCGACGGCGCCGGTTACGGCCAGCATCGACAACGTATGGACGGCGACGGCAGCGAGAACGATCGGGGCCGAGCCGGCGGCGGTAATCTCTCTCGCGGGCGAGCCGGAAAGGCACAGCGGCATTAGGGCCGGGAGCAGCATCAGCCCCGCGCCATGCGCCGTCGCCATCAGGAACGACCAGAGCGTGAGCCCCATCAGGCCGGTCCGCATGCCGACCCGGATCCGGTGCTTGTGCCCGCGGAATTGATGATAGGCCGCCCAGCCGATCAGGAGGAGGCCCGCACCGATCTGGACAGCGCGCTGGTCGAACAGGATGCCTGCCGTCACAAAGGCGCCGGCCACGATCAGGATCGACAGTGCATGCCCAATCGCGATCGGCAGCAGCGACAGCAGCACGACGGAACGGCTCTTCCGGTTGAGCCCCAGTGCCACCGCGAACAGCCAGCCCATGGCGGGGTTGAGGCCGTGGAAGGCGCCGAGTCCCGCGAGCACGAGCCAGGGCCACAGGTCATTCATGCGCACCGGACTGTGGGACTTGGGGCGCCTGGACCATGATGCAGATCAATTTGGCTCCCTGAAAAGGTCGCACCGGTCCAGGCGTGGCGGCAGCGAGCCGCCACGCGCTACCCCGTCACGGATAGCAGTAGGAATCCGATGAGCAGTCGCCGCCCTGGAGCCGGACCTGATGCGGCCGGTGCGACTTCGGCCATTCGACGAAGAACTTCTCGTCGAACGTGATGCCGCCTTCGGGGTCGGCATCGATCTTCACCATCCAGCCCTCGATCCCTTCCGGATAAAGCTGGTCGTCAACGGCTCCGTAGAGCGAGTTCGTGAAATAGACCCGCTTCCCGTCGCGGCTGATCTCGACCATTTGCGGGCCGCCGTTGAGCGGCTTGCCATTGGCGGCGGGATGAGTCGCGCGCGAGACGACACCTCCGATCCGCACCTTGCCGGTCAATCTCGGCTTCATCGGCTCGGAAACATCGTACTGCAGCAGATTGCCCGTTCCCCAGCAGGACACATAGAGAAACCTGTCGTCCATCGACAGGTCGATGTCCGTCACGAACAGCGGTACGGCCTTGAAGCCCTTGAGGATGGGAGGGAGTTGGTCGGGGTCGGCCGGCTCAGCGGGAATGTCGATGATCTTGGTCACTGCCCATCTGCCGCCCTCACGATGCCACACCCAGATCGATGAGGAGAGATCCTCAAGGCTCAGCACACAGTTGACGAACCCGTAGGCCTTGGTCGGGTCGTGCGCCGGCCTCAGCTCGAAGATGAGCTGATACTTGTCGCCGAAATCGATGGTCTGCTGGTGCTTGCGGGTATGCAGGTCAAAGAAGTGCAGCCGACGCCCATATTTCGCGCCGAGCAGGACCTCCGGGATGAGCCCGTTCTCGAACGTCTCGGGCAAACCCCATTCGCTGGTGACGAGCGTATCGTAGCCGAGGTGCCACCAGGCGTCATAGGCGAGCTCCTGCGGCCCGCGGTCGATCTCCCATCGTCCGAGGATCTCGAAGGTGTCATGATCCATCAGGAAGATGCCGCCGGGTGCTCCGCCCTCGGCATTGGCGAGCGCCGAGACATAGACGCCCTCCGGGCCGCAATGGATGGTGTGGGGGCGCGTGTAGCCGGCGCGCTCGGCGACCTCGCCTGGCTCGATCACCTTCACGATCTTAGGGGTTCTGGGATCGGGCTTGGTGTCGAGAATGTGGATGCGTGAGGAGCGCAGCCCAGGCACGACGAGATACCGGCGCTCAGTATGCGGATGTGGAGCGTTGGGGCAGAGACAGGACGAGCACGCGTTCCAGCCGAAATGATGCAGCTCGTCGCGGGTGTTGGGCATGGGGACGCTGCTGACGAGCTGCGCGTAGGTCGGTGAGGCCGGGTCGCTGTCGATGACCGAGAGGGCATCGGGATGCTGACCCGTCGGATCGAACGCGACCACATAGGCCAGCTTCTCCGGCGGCGCTTTCATCGCCGTGCGGGGCGATGGATAGAATGAGGGATCGGGCTTCCAGATGGCCATGTCATCACCTTGCCGAAGGCGCTAAGGCCCCGCGCGCAAATCAACGCGGCAGCAAGGGTGGCGGATCCCTGAACTCGCGATCGCGGCCCTCGGGGGTCGTGCGTGCGCGTTGGCGGGAGGAAGGAGTGACAGCTCAGACGTGTCGCGTGCGGCTGCGTCGACGGCTACTTCCACAGCCCATTGTCGGTCGTGGCGACGAACTCCGGGTCGTTCTGGTGGCGGCGCTCGAATTCGAGAAAATCATAGTAGCCGCAGCGCTTCTCTGCCGGGAACTGGCGGCAGACTGCGGGACGCGCGGCGTAAACGGTGCAGCGGCGCGTCTTCTGATCCAGGAAGCGGCACGCTCTGCCGAAATGCGCATCGGCCCGGCGGCGCAACACGCGCTTATGGCCGTGCGCAGACTTGGTGAACTTCCGCTCGGCCTCCTCGGGTGAGATGCCGAAGTGCTTCGCGAGCCGCACCACGTCCCGCTTCGTCACGACGATGACGGGATAGGTACAGCAATAGGCCGGGCACTTGCTGCAATCGTAGGTCACGGAAGCATTGTTGCGCATTTCGGCGGGCCATGCTGATGCAGACGCATTCCAGTTGCCTACTGCGATTGTGCTTCTCTTGAAATCCCCGCTGCAGAAAAAACCGCGGGGTCCAACGCAAAGACACACTTCGCCCGCAGGCGGCTGGGTGCGCTCCCCGCTGAAGGGGCGCGTCGCCCAATGTTGCGAAAGAGATGCCGCCCAATGTTGCGAACTTCTCGATCATCACACTAGGGTGCGTCCATGAGGAGACCAGCTCGGGAGCACTAGGATGAGCAATTCACTGTTCGATCTTGCCGGCCGCGTGGCCATCGTCACAGGTGGCAATGGCGGGATCGGTCTCGGGATGGCAACGGGACTGGCTGAGGCCGGCGCGGCCATCGTGATCGCCGCGCGCGATCAGCAGAAGTCGGCTAACGCCGCCGAAGGCCTGAAGCAGCTCGGCGCCCGCGTCGCGACGGTCGAGGTCGATGTCCAGGACCAGGACTCGGTGAAGCGCATGGTTGAGGCGGCGCTCGACCAGTTCCAGCGCATCGATATCCTCGTCGCCAATGCCGGAATAAACATTCGCAAGCCGCCGCAGGACGTAAAGCCTGAGGAATGGCAGGCGGTGCTCGATGTGAACCTCAACGGGCCGTTCTACTGCGCCCAGGCCGTCTACCCCGCCATGAAGGCGCAAGGCGGCGGCAAGATCATCACCATCGGCTCGATGACGTCGATCTTCGGCGTTCCCTTTGCGCCTGCGTATTCCGCCACCAAGGGCGGCGTCGTCCAGCTCACCCGGTCACTGGCGACCGCCTGGGCGAAGGACAACATTCAGGTCAACTGCGTGCTGCCGGGCTGGATCGACACCAACCTGACGCGCCAGGCGCGCAGGCAGGTCGAGGGGCTGCACGAGCGCATCGAGGCCCGGACGCCGGCGGGCCGGTGGGGTGACCCGGCCGACTTTGCCGGCATCGCCGTGTTCCTCTCGAGCCGCGCATCCGATTTCATCACGGGCACGGCTATTCCTGTGGATGGCGGATATTCGGTAAGCGGCGGATAGGCTGCGCGAGACCGTGAACTCGTGACATCGTGAAGTTGTGGATCGTGCGGTTCCAGTGAGGGCTTTCACGATCTGACGACTTCACGATCTCACGCTTTCACCCCCTCCCGAGTGGCCCCCTTGCCACAGATTTTCCGCTATGGTCTGCACCTCTCTTTCCCGAGTTCATCAGTGGGGGGTGCAATGCCGGAATCAGCTCGTGCTGCGGCGGACAACGAGACGCCGGTCAACCCGTACAGCCTCCTGGAAGCGGTCAACAGCTCGAGCGATACCTCGCACACCGCGTGGCTGATCTTCATCGCCATCATGGCCTACCTCATGGTCGCGGTGGCCGGGGTGACCCACAAGGACCTGCTGCTCGAGACGGCCGTCACGCTGCCGATCCTGCAGGTGAACATCCAGCTCACGCAGTTCTTCCGCTTTGCTCCGATCCTGCTGGTCCTGTTTCATCTGGGGCTGATCTCGCAGCTCGTCCTGCTGGCTCGCAAGGCGCTGGAGTTCGACTCAGCGGTGCGGGCCCTCGAAGTGAGCAACCGGCGCACGCATCCCCTGCGTCTGGAGCTGCACAATTTCTTTTTCGTGCAGGCCATCGCCGGTCCGCATCGCAGCATCGTGATGAGCGCTTTTCTGCACGGCATGTCTTGGCTGACGCTGGTCGTCCTGCCGGTCGTGCTGCTGCTCTACATCCAGATCTCGTTCCTGCCCTACCATGACGTGGCGATCACCTGGACGCACCGCATCGCGCTGGGCTTCGACGTCCTGATGCTGGTGCTGATCGGCATCTTCTTGACGCGGGCCGAGACATCGTTCTTCACGGCGTTCTGGCGCACGACGCTGCACCATCCGGTGAGCTTCGTGGTCACCACCAGCGTGCTGGCCATCGTGTCCATCTTCTCATTCTTCATCGCCACGATCCCGGGCGAAGAGCTGGACCGCCTGACGCGCGCCTTCCTCCCCCAGCCAGCCCAGGATGAGACGGTGCGCGGGCAGCGCCAGGTTGCGGGCTTCAGCCTCCCCTACGTCGCCGCCCGTGCCGATGGGACGCTGTGGGGGATTTTCCATCGCAATCTCGCCGTGACCGACGAGGATCTGGTCAGCGCACGCGGGCGGGTCCGGCTCGACGAGCCGAGCGTCAGCCTGCGCGGACGTGACCTAAGGTACGCCGTGCTCGATCGTACGGACCTCAACCGGGTCGACTTCACGGGCGCAGATCTGGAGGGCGCCAGCTTCGTCGGTGCCGATCTCAGCAACGCCCGCCTGCACTGCGGAGACCTTTCGGAGCTGATCCTGAGCGAGGATCGCCAGCGCGCACGCTGCACCAGTGCCCGCAATGCCAATTTTACCCGTGCCAAGCTGACGGGCGCCCGCATGGCCGGCGTCGACCTTACGGGGGCGACGCTCGAGGAGGCGGATCTCGAAAGCGCAGAGCTGCCGTACGCCGTGCTTGCCGGTGCCAACTTCTCCGGTGCCCGGTTGGAGAAGGCGGACCTGACCGGCGGGGTCGCCATGCCGGGAGCGAACTTTCTGATCGCGTCGTTGCAGGGGGCCGACCTCACGGGCGCGCACGCGCAGGGAGCGGACTTCTCGAGCGCCGGTATGCAGGCCACCGTGCTGAGCTATGCCCGCCTGCAGGGGGCTGTCTTGCGGGATGCGGATCTGGAAGGCGCCACGCTGCAGCGGGCGAAGCTGCTGGGCACGGACCTGACCGGAGCCAAGCTGCGTGCAGCAGATCTGCGAGGAGCGGCTGTCTGGCAGGCCAAGTCACCTTCAAGCGGCGACCTCGAGCTGACCGATCTTCAATCCCTCAATGTATCTTCACCGGCCGAGAGCGAGATTGACGAGCTGTCGGCAATCATCGATGGAGTCAAGGTGCCTCCGGTGAAGCAGCTTGTGAGTGAGCGGCTGCAACCCGTGCTGGATGCCGATGAGCGGCGTCAGTGGGAGACATCGGCGGACCGGCAACAGTGGCATCAGCTGATGCTCGCCAACGCCAGCCAGGACCTCGACTATCCGGCCCTGCTGACCGAGCATCTGCTGCGCTTCATGTGTCACTCGCGTTGGGCGAATGGTGCTGTGGCCACCGGCGTCGCCAAGCGGGCCCAGGCTCCGGAGTTCCGAGGCGATATTGCGGCCATCCACGATCGCTTGAAGTCAAAGGACTGTCCGGCGTCCCAGACGGTCGCCAAGAAGCCGGTGCGGGAGCTCACCGTCGCAGTCGACAGCATGCGGCTGGAGCGGGTGGCTCCGGTTACACCCATCCAGGCGGTCACGACCAGGTCGGCGAATTAGCAGGTGTGTTGCCCCCGCGGTCCTTGCGCCGGCAGTCTGCCTGCATTATTTTGGAACGAAATGAGAACGTGAATTCCGTGGACAGGTGACTGCGCCGCCCACTCCATGGATAGGTTGATGCAACGCGAATCGTGCATGTCGGTCTGCGATCGTTGGCAGGTCAGACGCGGCGTAACAGCAAGGAGCTTACGATGGCTGGATCCGTGAACAAGGTGATCCTAGTCGGCAATCTCGGCAGGGATCCCGAGATCCGCCGCACGCAGGACGGGCGGCCGATCGCCAATCTCAGGATCGCCACCAGCGAGAGCTGGCGCGACAAGTCCACCGGCGAGCGCCGCGAGAAGACCGAGTGGCATTCCGTCGTGATCTTCAACGAGAACCTGTGCAAGGTCGCCGAGCAATACCTGCGCAAGGGCTCCAAGGTTTACATCGAGGGGCAGCTGCAGACGCGCAAATGGCAGGACCAGTCGGGCCAGGAGCGCTACACGACCGAGGTCGTGCTGCAGGGCTTCAACGGCACGCTCACCATGCTCGACGGCCGCGCGGGCGGCGCCGGGCTGCAGGAAGGCGGCCAGTCCGATTACGGCGGCGATTCCGGCTTCGGCGGTTACGGGGAGTCCCGCCGTGGTGGCTCCAAGCCGTCCAGCAGCTTCGACAAGCCGCTGGATGACGAGATTCCGTTCTGAACCGGGGCCGAGCCGCTCACTCCCCTTCGGCGATGCGATAGCCGAGGCAACGCCGCTCTGGCGACAGCCATGACCGGAATGCCCGTGGTAAGCATCACGGATTTCCGCCTTCGCGGAAATGACGGTTGGGGCGGGTGTCAGGTGCGCAATCCGCGGGGGCTCTGGTTTTATTCCCGTCGCCGCTGCGGTGGCGGGGTATCCACGATGCGATACCACGGCTGTGAGTTGCCACCCGTCGGAATGGCCAGCAATGAGGTCGCTGAGGGGTTCCGCTCAAGCTCAAGAATCCCCATATTTCATACGTGCGAATAGAGGCCCCACGGGCCCCGAGTTGCGGGTCGGTGCCCAGCAGGAGTATAACTTGCACGGCCTGAATTCTTCGGAACGCACGCCCATGGAGGCGTGCGTTTCCGCTGTCTATGAACGGATATCACCTTGACCGATACGACTGGAACACCCCCTGCCGGCGGGCCGAGCGACATTCGCCCGATCTCTGTCACGGAGGAGATGAAGCGCTCGTATCTCGATTACGCGATGAGCGTGATCGTGAGCCGTGCGTTGCCCGACGTGCGCGACGGCCTGAAGCCGGTGCACCGCCGCATCCTCTACGGCATGCACGAGCTGGGGCTGGAGTGGAACAAGCCTTACAAGAAGTCCGCCCGCGTGGTGGGCGACGTCATCGGCAAGTATCATCCGCACGGCGACAGCGCCGTCTACGACGCCCTGGTGCGCATGGCTCAGGACTTCTCCATGAGCGTGCCGCTCGTCGACGGGCAGGGGAACTTCGGCTCCGTCGATGGCGACCCGCCAGCGGCCATGCGGTACACCGAGTGCCGTCTCGCCCGCATCAGCCAGTTCCTGCTCGACGACCTCGACAAGGACACCGTCGACTTCCAGGAGAACTACGACGGCTCCGAGCGCGAGCCGAGCGTGCTGCCCGCGAAGTTCCCAAACCTGCTTGTCAATGGCGCGGGCGGCATCGCCGTCGGCATGGCGACGAACATCCCACCGCACAACCTGGGCGAGGTGATCGACGCCTGCCTGGCCACGCTTGACGACCCCGAGATCAGCCTCGATGCGCTCTGCCAGATCGTGCAGGGTCCTGACTTCCCGACCGGCGGCTTGATCCTTGGCCGGGCCGGCGCGCTCGCCGCCTACCACAAGGGCCGCGGCTCCATCATCATGCGCGCCAAGGTCGACATCGAGGAGATCCGCAAGGACCGCAACGCACTTATCGTCACCGCCATTCCCTATCAGGTGAACAAGCGCGTGCTGATCGAGCGCATCGCCGATCTCGTCCGCGAGAAGCGCATCGAGGGCATCTCGGACCTCTGGGACGAGTCGAACCGCGATGGCATGCGCATCGTCATCGAGCTGAGGCGCGATGCGGTGCCCGAGGTCGTGCTCAACCAGCTCTACCGCTACTCCGACCTGCAGGCGACCTTCGGCGCCAACATGCTGGCGCTCAACGGCGGCCGGCCTGAGCAGCTCAACCTGCGGGACATGATCACGGCGTTCACCAGCTTCCGTGAGCAGGTGGTGAGCCGCCGGACGAAGTACTTGCTGGCGAAGGCCCGCGAGCGCGCTCACGTGTTGGTTGGCCTCGCCATCGCCGTTGCCAACATCGACGAGGTCATCAATCTGATCCGGCGCGCGCCCTCACCGCCCGAGGCCAAGGAGCAGCTGATGGCGCGGGACTGGCCGGCTGAGGAGGTCGCGCCGTTCATCGCGCTGATCGCCGATCCGCGGCACACGATCTCCGAGGCGGGCACGTATCGGCTGAGTGCCGAGCAGGCCCAGGCCATCCTCGACCTGCGCCTGCAGCGTCTGACGGCGCTGGGCCGGGACGAGATCGGCAACGACCTCAAGAAGCTCGCCGACCAGATCAAGGATTACCTCGAGATCCTTTCCTCGCGGCTCCGCATCGTCGAGATCGTCAAACGGGAGCTGACGGAGATCAAGGAGCAGTTCGCCGTGCCGCGGCGGACCGAGATCGTCGAATTGGAAGGCGAGCTCGAGGACGAGGACCTGATCCAGCGCGAGGACATGGTCGTCACGGTCAGCCGGCGCGGCTACATCAAGCGGGTGCCGCTGTCGACCTATCGGGCGCAGCGCCGGGGCGGCAAGGGCCGCTCCGGCATGACGACGCGCGATGAGGACTTCGTGACCCAGCTCTTCATCGCCTCGACGCACACGCCCGTGCTGTTCTTCTCATCGCGCGGCATGGTCTACCGGATGAAGGTGTGGCGCTTGCCAGCGGCCAGTCCGCAATCGGTGGGCAAGGCGCTCATCAACCTGCTGCCGCTCGAGCAGGACGAGGTCATCACCTCGATCCTCCCGCTCCCTGAGGATGAGAAGACCTGGGGCGATCTGCAACTGATGTTCGCGACGCGCTCCGGCAACGTCCGGCGCAACTCGCTCGCCGATTTCGAGAACATCCACCGCAGCGGCAAGATCGCGATGAAGTTGGACGAGGGCGACCGAATTGTGGATGTCGCCATCTGCCGCCCGAGCGACGACGTGCTGCTGACGACGGCGCGCGGCCAGTGCATCCGCTTCCCGGTCGAGGACGTGCGCGTGTTCAAAGGCCGCGATTCCACTGGCGTGCGGGGCATCCGGCTGGAGGAGGGCGACGTCGTCATCTCGATGGCCATTCTGAACCACGTCGAAGCCTCGCCGGCCGAGCGCATGGCCTACCTGAAGCAGGCAAGCGCCGTGCGCCGCGGGCAGACCGAGGAGGAGGAGATCGCAGCCGTCGAGCCCGAGGCTGAAGCTGAAGCCGAGGCCGAGCCGGTCGACGAGTCGGCCGAGCTCACTCCGGAACGGTATGCGGAGCTTTCGGCCAAGGAGCAGTTCATCCTCACCGTCTCGGAGCACGGTTTTGGCAAGCGCTCGTCCTCCTACGAGTACCGGGTATCCGGCCGCGGCGGCAAAGGCATCGCAGCCATGGTCGTCAACGAGCGCAACGGTCCGCTGGTGGCCTCCTTCCCCGTGGAGGAGACCGATCAGATCATGCTGGTCACGAATGCCGGCAAGCTGATCCGCACCTCCGTGGACGAGGTGCGTATCGCCGGTCGCAATACCCAGGGCGTGCGCATCTTCCGCACCGACGAGGACGAGAAGGTCGTCTCCGTCGAACGCATTCCCGAGGATAGCAACGGGAATGGCAACGGAAATGGCAATGGCAATGGCAATGGCAATGGGTCCAGCGAGAACGGCGCGGAATTGACATAGCCTTCGCGCTCTGACTACTGAATTCTCCTGATTGGCTTGGAACGGCGCGGGTGAACCCGTGCCGTTTTTCATGCAAACGCGCGTAGCTGATCAGGGGAGGAAGATGATGCGTATGCTGCAAGCCTTGCTGGTTCTGGTGCTTTTCAGCACCCCAGGTGCCGTTCTCGCGCAGAACGAGAGGGTGGAGGAGATCGCCACGCGCGGCCAGTCGATGCGCGTTCTCCTGACCCAGCCTGCCGGCCCGGTTGGCAGCGTCATCCTGATTGCCGGCGGACACGGGAATCTGGCGCTGTCTGCCGAAGGCAAGATTGGCTGGGGTGCCGGCAACCAGCTCGTCCGGACCCGGGCGCTTTATGCCAAGGCCGGGTACCTCACCGCGACACCTGATCTCGCGCCCGATCTGAAGCGAGGCAAAGGCGTCGTTCCTAGATACCGTTGGTCGGATCAACATGCAGCCGACATCGGGGCGCTCGTGAAGCACTTACGGCGCATTGCTGCGCCGGTCTATCTCGTCGGCACGAGCCGGGGCGCCATTTCCGTCATCAATGCCGCCGTGAAGCTGTCAGGCGAGGAGGCCCCCGATGCTATCGTCCTCACAGCCGGCATGTTGATCCATATCGATCCGAAGCAGCCATCGGCCGAGAGGAATGTCGGCCACCTCGAACGTGTTAAGCAGCCGGTGCTGATGATCTATCATGAGAAGGATCAATGCAGATATACGCCGGCTTCCTCGGCCGAACGGTTCGCAAAACTGTTGACCTCAGCCAAGAAGGTCGACATCAGCTTTCTGTCCGGAGGAAGTGCAGTCGGCGACCCGTGCGAAGCGAACCACTATCACGGGTTTCGCGGGCTCGATGCCGAGGTCGTTCGCGTCATAACGGAATGGCTCGGCGCGCTGAAGGACTGAGCTGTAGCGTTTTTTGTGGCAGGCAGGAGATCAGGTGATGTCACTGCACGTGTTCGCCGCGTTCGCCGGGGCCTGCTTGCTGCTTGCGTTGACACCCGGGCCGATGATGTCGCTGATCACGGCCAACGTGGCGGCCCATGGCGTGCACGCGGGTTTATGGACCGTTGCTGGCAATCTCGTCAGCCTGTCGTTCATGGTCGCGGCTGCCGCTCTCGGCATGACCTCGCTCATGGTCTTCATGTCCGATTGGTTCGATGTCATCCGCTGGATCGGCGCGCTTTATCTCGCCTGGCTCGGGTTCGAGCGGTTGAAGCGGGCTTGGCAAGGAGAATCGCCAACGCTCGTGCCGGCGCGCAGCCCGTCGAGCCGTGGCTGGTTCCTGCAGGCCATGGCCGTCGGTCTCAGCAACCCGAAGGTGCTGCTTTTCCTGGGAGCCTTCCTGCCCCAGTTCGTCGACACCAGCGGCAATATCGAGCTGCAGCTTTCGTTGCTGGCGCTGACGTTCGTGGTCGTGATCGGCCTTTCGGACGTGACTTACGCCGTCGCATTGGGCCGGCTTCGCGATCTCTTTGCCGGCGGCCGCGCGCGCCTTCTCGACGGCGTTTCCGGGACACTCCTGCTGCTCGGCGGACTCGTGCTCGCGACGGCACGGCGGCCCTGACCAAAGGCCCGCGCCTGACAGCCAAGTCTTTGGCGCGCATGCTGTGTCCTGCTATGGTTCGGCAAACGAACGCCAAGCGGGGAGCCGAGCGCAATGTCGAAGCCTGAGGACCAAGCACCACGCGAGCAGGGCCTGTTGCGTGGCCTGCAGAACTATGGCGATCGCGATTTCTCGATCTACATGCGCCGGGCCTTCGTCAAGTCGATGGGCTATTCGGCCGATGAGCTCACGCGGCCGGTCATCGGCATTGCGGCCACGTCGAGCCAGTTCAATCCCTGCCACCGCCATTTTCCCGAGCTGATCGAGGCCGTCCGGCGCGGCGTGACGGCGGCGGGCGGCCTGGCGCTGACCTTCCCGACCATCTCGCTGCACGAGTCGACGCTGGCGCCGAACTCGATGAAGTTCCGCAACCTCATGGCCATGGACACGGAAGAGATGATCCGTGCTCAGCCGATGGATGCGGTGGTGCTGCTCGGCGGTTGCGACAAGACCGTGCCGGCGCAGCTGATGGCGGCGGCGAGCGCGGGAAAACCTGCGATCCAGCTCATCGGTGGGCCGCAGATGACCTCGCGCTATGGCGACCACCGGGTAGGTGCGTGTACGGACTGCCGTAAGTTCTGGGGCAAATTCCGCGCCGGCGAGATCGGCAAGGCGGAGATCGAGGCCGTCGAAAGCCGGCTCGTCACCACGGCGGGAACCTGTGCCGTCATGGGGACGGCTTCGACCATGGCGGCCATCGCGGAGGCCCTCGGCATGACGCTGCCCGGCACGGCGGCGATCCCGGCCGTCCACGCCGACCGGCTGCGGGCCGCGGAGGCGAGCGGTGCGGAGGCCGTGCGTCTCGTGCGCTCTGGGCTGACGCCGGACAAGATCATCACGGCCAAGTCGGTCGAGAACGCCGCGCGCGTTCTGCTGGCTCTGGGCGGCTCGACGAACGGCGTCATCCATCTCGCGGCGATCGCGGGCCGCCTCGGCATTTCGCTCGACCTGCGGCGCTTCAACGAGCTCTCCGATACCACCCCGGTGCTGGCGGCCGTAAAGCCGGTCGGGACCGAATTCTACATGGAGGATTTCTTCGCCGCGGGCGGCATCGGCGCCATTATGCGCGAATTGAAGCCGCTTTTGCATCTCGATTGCCTGACAGTCACGGGTCAGACGCTCGGCGAGCGGCTTGCTTCGGAGGAGGGTCATTATGTCGATCGCCGCGTGATCCGACCGGCCAGCGATCCTCTTGAGCCTCAGGGCGGGCTCGTTGCGCTCTTCGGCTCGCTGGCGCCGGATGGCGCCATCATCAAGCGTTCGGCGGCGACACCGGCTCTGTTCGAGACGGAAGGCCGGGCCGTGGTGTTCAGCTCGCTCGAGGACATGGCCCGCCGCATCGACGATCCCGAGCTCGACGTGCGTCCGGACGACATCCTGGTGCTGCAGAACGCTGGGCCGCGCTCACCATACGGAATGCCGGAGGCAGGTTTCCTGCCCATCCCGAAGAAGCTGCTCGCCCAGGGAGTCAAGGACATGGTGCGCATTTCGGATGCGCGCATGTCGGGTACCGCCTACGGCACGATCGTTCTGCACGTTGCTCCGGAAGCGGCGGCAGGCGGTCCACTCGGTCTCGTCCGCAGCGGAGATCGCATCCGGCTGAGCGTCAAGGAACGCCGGCTCGATCTGCTCGTTCCGGAGGACGAGCTGGCCCGCCGCCGCGCCGAACTGGCGAGCATCGAACCCGAATTGCCTGAGCGCGGCTATGACAGGCTGTTTCGCGAGACGGTTTTGCAGGCGCCGCAGGGCTGCGACTTCGACTTTCTGGTTCCGCGGCGATAAACGGTGATTTTCGAAAGATGCGATTGAAGTGACCACTGGCTGCAAAAAATGCGATGCCGCGGCGGAAGCTCACTCCGAGACTGAACAGCTAGATCATTTCGAAATAGGTTGAAACAAGCCAGCTAAGGTTATGCGCCGTCTCCCTCGCCCAAGTGGGGAGAGGTGAAGGGGCCAATTGCCGGCCGTTTCCACCTCATTCGAAAGAGCTATAGAGTCGACACTGCCTATGCCTTTTTCGGCCCTTGTCGCTGCGCAAGGCAGAAGGGGGAAGCATCGATGACGGGTTTGCGGCCGGCGATCAACCGGCCAGTTGTCGGCGATCCGCATCTCACTCGCGACGGGCGGTGCCAAACCTTCCAAAGAACCCGCGGTCAACTCCACCGAGGCAAGGCTGGCGAACGGGACATTTATCGTCAAAAAAGTCTTTACTCGGAGGTCCTTGACACGGAAGCAGGCGCGGGTGTTAACTCTTGAGATAACAACTAATGGTTGCATTCGCGATCGAAATTTCCCAAACAGCACCGCCAGTTCCGGGAGGATCAGATGTTCCGCAAACCGCTGGTAGGACTCGCGGCAATCGCCGTGAGCAGTTGCTTCGCCCTGGCGTCGCATGCGCAAGACATCAAGTTGTACGCCTTCAGTTCCGGCGCCCTTACCCTGGGCAAGGGTATCCTACAGAACTTGGCTCCGGTCGATCCGCCGATCCAGGTCCCGGTCGGCTTTTACGTCATCACGCATCCCAAGGGGAATGTGCTGTTCGACACCGGCAACAATGATCGCATCATCACGGATCCGAGCTATTGGGGTGCCGCATTCAACGACCTGAAACCCATAAACACGCCGGACGTGGCGATCGACACGCAACTCGAGAAGATCGGCCTCAAACCCGACGACATTAAGTATGTCGTCGTCAGCCATCTGCATCTCGATCACGGCGGCAATGTCGGCAAGTTCCCCAATTCGACGATTGTCGTTCAGAAGGATGAAATCCTGAACGCATTCTGGCCTCAACCGGGAACTGGGGGCCCCTATATGATCGGCGACGTCATGCCGCTCAGGGCAGCCAACAGCAACTATCCGAACGCCGTGAAAATGCTGCAGCTCGAGGGTGACCTCGATCTGTATGGAGATGGAACCATTGTGATCAAGCGTTGGGTCGCCCATACACCCGGCAGCCAGATGATGACCGTAAGGCTGAAAAATACCGGCCTTGTCATATTAACCGGCGACAACGTCTATTTCCGCGAAAACGTGGAAAAAAACCTCCCGCCGAATATCGTGCTGGCCTACAATCCGACGGGCTTTCTTACCGCGTATGAATGGATTCGCTACATGATGGCCACGGAGAAAGCCGATTTCTTTACGGCGCACGATCCGGATGCTTTCAAGGCAATGAAGAAAGCGCCAGAGTTCTACGACTGATGCGCTGAGAGTGAAGCCATCCGCGTTTGCGCGAAATCCACGGGAAGCTAATAAGACGAGGCCACGAATAGTGGCCTCCTACTTTCACTGAAAGCACGAGTGATTTGCACGTGGCCGTCCTTTCGCTCGACCGGCTGAGCAAGCGTTATGGCGCACGGCTGGCGGTGGATTCAGTCTCCTTCAACATCGAGGGACGCGAAGTCTTCGGCCTGCTTGGGCCCAATGGCTCCGGCAAGAGCACGATCTTGAGGCTCGTCACCGGCTATCTTCGGCCGACTTCCGGGACCGTGCAGGTCGCTGGCCTCGATGTCGCTCGAGATGGCCGTGCCGCACGGAGGCGCATCGGCTATGTGCCGGAGAGTGCCCCGCTCTATGGTCATATGCGCGTCGTGGAGTTCCTAGGGTTCATGGGGCGACTGCGCGGGATTATGGGTCTCGCGCTCGAAAAGGCCGTCGACGCTGCGGTCGATCGGCTGGCACTCGGGGATGTGCGCAGTGTGATCATCGAGCGGCTGTCGTATGGCTATCGGCAGCGCGTGTCGCTTGCACAGGCCATCTTGCACGAGCCGGAGCTGCTTGTTCTCGACGAGCCGACCAACGGCCTCGATCCGCGGCAGATCATCGAATTGCGTGGGCTGCTGAGGCGCCTTGCCGAGGACTGTGCCGTTCTGGTGACCTCTCACGTCCTGGCGGAGATCGAGCGCACGGCCGACCGTGTCGGCATTCTGCTCGATGGTCGCCTGCTGACGATCGAGCCGATCACCCGAGAAGCGACAGAACCGCCCCCGCCATCGCGCCTCGAAACACTGTTCTTGGACCTCACCCAAGCAAAGGCGATCCAATGAGCGTTGTCGGAGCGCTGGCGGCAAAAGAAATCCGCACCCTTTTTACCTCGCCGATCGCCTACGCGGTGATCGCGGTGTTCATGGTTCTGAGCGGCTACACGTTTACCGTATCACTGTTCGTCACCAAGCAGGCGACGCTCGTGCACATCTTCTTTCAGGCGGCCGTCCAGCTGATCCTGCTGGTCCCGCTGATCACCATGCGTCAGTTCGCCGAGGAGCGGCGGACCGGCACGCTCGAGCTGCTTCTGACGGCGCCGGTCCGGGAAATCGACATTGTCCTCGCAAAGTTCGTGGCCTGCATGGTGGTTTTGGGGGTGATAGCCTTCTCGACCCTGATCTACGCGGTCGTGCTCTCGGTCTATGGCGATCCAGACTGGGGTCCGATCTACAGCGGCTATGTCGGCCTTGTCTTGCTGGGTGCGTCCCTTCTCTCGGTCGGGCTCACGATTTCGGCGCTGACCGCCAATCAGATCGTCGCGGCGGTCGTCTCACTCGGGCTCTTCGGCGTTCTGTGGTCCATCGATACGCTGGCGTCGCTCTTGCCGCAGCCGTTCGAGAATTGGCTGCTCGGCCTGTCGCTGCTCGCGCGTTTCACGCCGTTTGCGGTCGGCGCGTTGTACGTATCCGATTTTGGATTTTTTCTCACCGTTATCCTGCTCGGCCTGTTTTTGACTGTACGGGCGCTGGCGCGGAGCTGAGCGATGGGTGAGCATGGCCTCCAGCTTGATGCGCTGTTATGGCCGGCCGGATGGCTCATTGCCGTCTTTGTGCTTTTCGTCTCCGGCCTCCGGCTTCCGCTCGAGACACGCCTGAGCGGCCTGCGGGCATGGCTCTATGCCGCGAGCTGCGTCTTCGCTGGGCTTGGCGTCTGGGTGCTGGCGAACGTCGCACTGACGCTCAACGACACGCACATCGATCTAACGCGAGAGAAGGTGTACACGCCTTCAGCCGACGCCATGGCTGTGGTCGACGAGCTGAGGCAGCCGGTTCGCGTTACGTTTTTCTACCGGTCGGAGGATCCGATCGGGCGACGCGCCGCCGACATCCTGAAGGTGATGGGCCGACGCAATCCGCTGCTCACCGTCCTCAACGTCGATCCCGACAAGCAGCCCGAGCTCGCACGCCGCGAGGGCGTTCGACTGTACAACGCCGCTGTCGTCGAGGCCGCCGGCCGGCGCGTTCTCATTCAAAGCACCAGCGAGGCGGAGATCGCCATCGGGATCCAGCGGGTGTTGCGCGAGCGGGCCATCACCGTCTGCTTCCTCGAGGGCCATGGCGAGTTCGCAATGGACGGCTTCGAGTTCCACACTCATCTCGAGGGTCTCAGCGATCACAGCCACGGTGAAGCCTCCTCACACGTCGTCGAAACGGCCGGGCACGGCGTGGGCCGCTTGCGTCGGGCCCTCGAAGCTCAGGGCTATGTCGCTCGCAAGCTGGTGCTGGCGACAAGCGGTGCGGTCCCTGCCGATTGCACGCTGCTCATTGCTGCAAATCCGCGTACCACCTTCCTGCCGGCCGAAAGCGCAGCCCTTCGGGCCTATCTGGCCAGCGGAGGCAATGCCTTGCTGCTGTTCGACCTCGGTTTCGTCCCGGAGCCGGGTCTGGCGGGGCTGCTCTCAGAGCTCGGCGTCCGGCTCGAGCAGCAGGTCGTCGTCGATCCACTGAGCCATTACCAAGTCGATCCTGAGATGGTGGCCGTGACCGGCTATGATCCCCACCCGATCACCAATACGGTGTCGCTGACCTTTTTCCCCGGAATCCGGCCCCTGACGCTGACCGCACCGGCACCGGGCGTGAGCGTCAAACCGATCCTGCAAAGCAGCCGCGACAGCTACACACGGCCCGTGAAGCCTGCCGGCACGCGGATAATCGAAGGTTCCGTCTCAGAGGCAGGCAGTGCCGCCGAAGAGGCGATCCCGATTGCGGCTCCGGTCGACTTCGTCGCGGATGTGAGGCCGCGCGTGCTGGGCATCGCCGCCGAGGGAACACTGCTGCCGGGCGCAGCGCCGTTCCGGGTCGTGGTGATCGGGGATGGCGACTTCGCCAGCAATTCCTTCCTGCCGTACATGGCCAATAGTGATCTGCTGCTGTCTGCCGTGCGGTGGCTCGCTCGCGAGGAGCGTGGCACGGCCGTTCGAACGCGAATACCCGTGCCACCGATGATCCTGCTCACGGCCGCGCAGAGCCGTGCAATCTTTGGACTGATCGTCATTCTGCTGCCGCTGACCGTCGTCGGCATCGGCGGCATCGTCTGGTGGCGGCGGAGGTGAGAGACATGACGCCATCACGCGTTGTCATGCCGCTCATCGCCACGCTGGCGTTGGCTTATCTGGCCGTCATGGTGATGGTCGGTGCGCAACCGGTACAGCGCCAACTGGTGAAGTTCGAGGCGAAGGGCGTCCTGCCGTTCGAGCCCGAGTCGGTTCGCGCGATCTTGGTCGGGCGCGATGAACGCAAAGTGGCCCTGGTGCGCAGCGGCGAAAATGGCTGGGTGCTGAAACAGGGCGGGGCGGTCGAGCAGGGCGTCGCAACACACCTCGATAATGCAGTGAAAATGCTGCACCGCTCGGCGCCGGTCCGCGAGATCGCCCCCGAAGAGCTAACGGGTGTCGATACGCGTCCATTCGGCCTCGAAAATCCGTCGGTCGTGGCAACGCTCATGGGGCCGGCCGGTCAAAAGCTGACGGTACGATTCGGAGCGCTCAATCCCGAGGGTTTCCTCCAATACATGCGGATCGACGGTGACCCCAAGGTCTATCTGATGTCGCGCTTCATTGGTGCCGAATGGAGCGCAGCGCTGGCCGGCGTGGAGGGGCGATGATGCAAGACGCAAGGGACGGCAAACCGCGTTCGATCGGCTGTTGGGCACTCGGCTTGCTTGCAGGCCTGTGGCTGGCTTGCGGCATCGCCCTCGCCCACACGGCGGGAATGACCGGTTACGCCAAGATTTCCATTGCTGGCCAGACCGTGCGCTTTGCCATCACGTTTCCGACGGACGCATTGGCAACTGACGGTTCGGTGCGGGACCTGAGCGATGTCGCAGACGCGGTGGCGCAGCACGTTAGGATTACGTCTGACGGTACGGATTGCGCCAGCGTCCCCCCAGAGGTGCGGCCGCCGGCGCCTGAACGCGCCAGCTTCGATGTCGTGGTGCATTATGCGTGTGCGGTGCCGGTGAGAAATCTCGAGATCCGTGATGGCCTCGATGCCGTGCTCGGCGCCGACTACCATACGATCGCCGACATCGAATGGCCCGGCGGCGCAAGGCGGGTGGTGTTCGAGCAGGATCAACGCTCGGCGAGCGTTTCGCTTGCCGACGATGCAGGGGAGGAAACACAGGCAGCGGCGGGCACGCTCGCGTCCTATTTCGCGCTCGGCGTGGAGCACATCCTGCTCGGCCTCGACCACGTGTTGTTTGTCATCGCTCTCATTCTGCCAGGCGGGCGGCTGCTTTCGCTGGCCGCGATGATCACCGCCTTCACAGTGGCCCACAGCATCACGCTGGCGCTCTCGGTCCTCGATATCATGACCGTTCCCGCTTGGATCGTCGAACCGGTGATTGCGCTGTCGATCGCCTATGTCGCCTTCGAGAACCTCGCGATGAGGAGTGCAGTGTCGCGGCGCTGGGCGGTCAGCTTCATTTTCGGGCTGGTGCACGGCTTCGGCTTTGCTGGCGCACTTGCCGAAGTGGGCCTGCCAGCGAGCGCATTGGTGGCCGCGCTCGTCGGGTTCAACCTGGGTGTCGAAGCCGGGCAGCTGCTGATCATCGCCGTGCTTCTGGCGCTTCTCGTATGGCTCCAGAATTCTGCCTGGAAGCCGCGAGTGGCCAAAGCTTCGTCGATCGCCATCATGGCTGTCGGACTCGCTCTGTTGACCGAGCGCGTGCTCACTGTGTCCATCTGATCGGCTCGCGCCCTCTGCGCTGGCGCCGCGAACTCTGCCCACATGCTGCGCTTTGCGACTGCTCCATCAGCCCGGTAGGGCCTTTGTGCTGACCTGAACGCAATTTTACCGCGCTCCCGCAAACTGCAACGGGAGGATACGATCCAACGGGCTGCTGTATAAATCATTCTATTGAATTACCTGATAGAGAATTAGTTTCCTAAGTTTGTTGATTATGCTGGCGTCTTAGGGAATATCATTCTATTTTTGATCCAGTCGCGCTTGCCACTGGGTCACGCCATGCCTCACGATTTGATCGATGTCCGCTCCCTAAGCCTCGCACGCGGCAGCCGGATGGTGCTCGAGAACCTGACCTTCAGTGTCAGGCGTGGCGATCAGGTCGCGGTGCTCGGGCCCTCCGGGATTGGCAAGTCGACGCTTCTGCAGATCATTGCCGGGCTCATTGCTCCGTCGCGCGGCTCCGTGGTGATCGGCGGCCGGCCGGTGAAGGGTCCGCTGCCGAGCGTGACGATGATGCTGCAGCGGCCGGCGCTGCTGCCATGGGCGACGGTGCTCGACAATGTCCTGCTTGGGCTGCGCTTCTCGGGCGCCGTCCGGCGGGATGCGGCCGCAGCCAAGGCACGAGCCATGGGCCTCTTGGAGCGCGTCGGACTTGATGACCGCGCCGACGCCAAACCGGCCGAGCTGTCTGGCGGCGAGCAGCAGCGCGTGGCGCTTGCGCGGGCGCTCGCTCCAAACCCTGCTGTTTTGCTGCTCGATGAGCCGTTCTCGGCGCTTGATCCGACGACCCGAAAGGCCCTGCGGTCCGATGTAGCTGCGCTGGCCCGGAGCAGCGGCGTGACGCTGCTTCTCGTGACCCATGATGTCGCCGATGCCGCCGCGCTGTGCCGCCGCGTCATCCGCCTCGGTGGGAGCCCTGCCGGCATCATCAGCGACGAGACGGATATCCACGCAAGCCTGGAGCTCGCCCAACCCGGCGCCGCCGTGCTGCCGGCGGCCTAAGCGGCAGAAAAGCCAGACTCCCAACAATCGAGAGGTCGATCATGAGCAAGATTTCCGACGAGGACTTGCGGACGCTTTGGGCCCACGAGTGGACGCGTGCCGACTGGTCGCGCCGCCAGTCGCTGGATTTCCTGGCCAAGGGCGGCCTTGCCGCGCTGCTGGGGACGACCGGCCTTTCGCGCATGGCACACGCCTCGACAGACGAGGTCGTGCGCCTCGGGTACCTGCCGATCACGGATGCGGCGGCCCTGCTGGTCGCTCATGCCAAGGGCTTCTTCGAGGCTGAAGGGCTGAAGGTCGCGAAGCCGACGCCGGTACGGTCGTGGTCGGCATTGGTCGAAGGGTTCGCCTCCGGCAAATTCAATCTCGTTCACCTGCTGAAGCCGATCCCGGTCTGGATGCGCTACAACAACAAGTTCCCCGTGAAGGTGCTGGCCTGGGCGCACACGAATGGCTCGGGCATTGTGGTCGGCGGCAATACGGGCATCACTGATTTCAAGGACCTGGGCGGCCGGCGCATCGCGGTGCCCTACTGGTACTCGATGCATAACATCGTGCTGCAGATCGCCCTGCGGCAGGCGGGCCTGCGGGCGGTGATCAAGAACGATCAGCCGGCTGCAGACGAGACGGCATTGCAGATCCTCGCACCGCCAGAGATGCCGCCCGCACTCGCCGCCGGCAAGATCGATGGCTACATCGTCGCCGAACCGTTCAATGCGCTGGGAGAGGTGAAGGTGAACGCGCGCATGCTGCGCTTCACCGGAGACATCTGGAAAAATCATCCGTGCTGCGTCGTCACCGCCCATGAACGGGACACCGTAGAGCGGCCGGAATGGACGCAGAAGCTCGTCAACGCCGTCGTGAAAGCGCAGATCTTCGCCTCGAAGAACAAGGCGGAGGTCGCGAAGCTGATCTCCAATGAAGGCACCGGCGCGATACCGCTGCCGGCCGACATCGTCCACAAGGCGATGATCGATTACGGCGCTGCCTACGAGGCAACCGGCGCCATCCAGCACCGCGGCTGGGGCAACGGCCGCATCGACTTCCAGCCGTGGCCCTATCCGTCGGCAACGAAGCTCATCGTCAAGGCGATGGGCGAGACGGTGGTGGAGGGGGATACGACCTTCCTCGACGGGCTCGATCCCGACTTCGTGACCGAGGATCTCGTCGATTACCGCTTCGTGAAGGCAGCGCTCGACCGTGAGCCCGATTGGACGCTCGACCCCAGCGTCGACAAAGCGAGCCCGTTCGTCAGGAGCGAGGTTGTGAAGCCGTGAGCGAGTCCAGCTTCGTTCTGTCGGCGCGATCGCCTGCCGTAGAGGATCCCCCCGCATCGGGCGAACCTTCGCGCGAGGGTGACAGGCCGGGCTCGCTGAGAGCCATGGGCCAGAAGATCTGGCCGCCAGCACTCGGCATCTTTGGTCTCGCCCTCGTCTGGTGGCTTGCGGGCGTCGTGCTCGAGGCCTCGCCCCGGCTCGTCGCCTTCACCGGCTTCGCACCGGCACCGACGCTGGCGAGCTTCTGGCAGCTCCTGATGAGCGGCGATGCATGGGAGGCGGCCGCGCCGAGCCTCTACCGTGTCCTCGGCGGATTGGGTTGGGGGCTGGCTCTCGGGGCGCCTGTCGGGCTGGCGCTGGGGCTGGTGCCCTTGCTGGAGAGGGCGGTGCAGCTCCCGTTCCAGATCCTACGCATGGTGAGCCCGCTGTCGTGGATGCCCATCGCCATCCTCGCGTTTCCGACCTGGGATGGTGCGATCGTGTTCCTGATCGCGGCTGCCGCCATCTGGCCGATCATGTTCGCGACGGCCGCGGGCGTGAAGCGGATCGATCCGGCTTGGCTGTCGGTCGGGCGCACGCTCGGCGGCCGTGGCTTTCCGCTCCTCGGCCGCATCGTCATGCCGGCAGTACTGCCTGACCTGCTGATGGGTCTGCGGCTCGCGCTCGGCATCGCCTGGATCATCCTGGTCCCGGCCGAGTTCCTCGGCGTCACCTCCGGCCTTGGCTACGCCATCAACGATGCCCGCGACACGCTCTCCTACGACCGGCTCGCCGCGCTCGTGCTGCTGATCGGGCTGATTGGCTTCGTTCTCGATCTGGCTCTTGCCGTCGCTCTGAAGCGGCTGAGCTGGACCCCTGCTGCCTGAACCTTAAACACAAAGGAGACCGATATGGCTGAAACACTCGTCACCGAGTTCATCAGCGTCGACCCCGAGGGGTTAGCCGCGCTGTCGGCCAAGGGCAAGGCGGATCCCACCGTGGTCCGCACCGTCAAGTGCCGCACCGTCGCCGAAGGCCGTCGCTTCCGCCACTTGAACTATATCCGTGATCTGCCGGCGCACATCGTCGATGAGCCCAAGGCGCTCCTCGGCGACGATACGGCGCCGAACCCGACGGAAGCCCTGCTGGCGGCGCTCGGAACCTGCCTCTCCGTCGGCATCCAGGCCAACGCCGTGGCGCGCGGCTGGAAGATCAACGGCATCACCCTCGACCTGGAAGGCGACATCAACATCACGTCGGTGTGGGGCGCTGGCGACCTGTCGCCGAAGCCCGTCGGCCTCACGGCAGTGCGAATCGCGGTCGATGTCGACGTGGAGGGCGCCTCCGAAGAGCAGATAGCGGAGCTCGTCGAGCATTCGGCCAAATGGTCACCGGTCGTCAACACGGTGAAGAACCCGGTCGCGATGGAGATCACGCCGCGCCGGCTGGACGACGACCCGCGCACGAGGTAAGGCCGATGCTGAACGTTCTCGAGCCGCGCGGCGAGGCCGCCGCCATTCGCGACATCGTTGCCAGCGATATCCGGCCGAACCTGCACGCCATCGATAGGGACGGGGTCTATCCCGAGACCGCGATGCGGCGGCTCGGCGCGGCGGGTGCGTTCAGCCATCACATTGGTAACAGTGCAAGCGATGGCGGGCTGGATCGCGCCATCGCCGCCATGGCGGAGGTCGGCGAGACCTGTCTGTCAACGGCCTTCTGCATGTGGTGCCAGGATGCACTGGCCTGGTATCTCGACCGGTCCGATAACGACAGCCTGAAACGACGCATGCTGCCGGCTGTCGCGTCCGGCACCCGGCTCGGAGGCACCGGCCTGTCCAACCCTATGAAGGCGCTTGCCGGCATCGGGCGCGTGGCGCTCAGGGGAGAAAGGGTCCAGGGCGGCTACCGGGTCACGGGCCACCTGCCCTGGGTTTCAAACCTGGGTGACGACCATTCGTTCGGGGCAATTTTCGCCCTGGCCGACGGCCGCCTGGTGATGGCGCTCATCCGCTGCGCGGCCGACGGTGTGACGCTGGCGCAAAACGCCCATTTCATCGCGCTTGAAGGCACGCGTACGTTCTCGGTGCTGCTGAGGGACGTCTTCATTCCGGACGGCGACATCATTGCTGAGGATGCGACTGCCTTCCTGCCGAGGATCCGCCAGGGATTCGTCCTGCTTCAGCTCGGCATGGCGCTCGGTGCTGCTCGCGGCGCTGCCTCGATCATGGAGAGCGATGCGAGTGGACGCAGCGCCGCGGCCTGGCTGCCGCATCCGCCGGAGGCCCTCCGGGAGCGCGCCGCTGCGCTTGCGAAACGGGCCTCGCAGCTCGCGCGATCGGCGGATGATCCGAGCCGCTCCGCGTTTCTCGATGTTCTCCGCTTGCGCCTCGATGGCTCATGGCTTGCGCTGCAGGCCACGGAAGCGGCGGCGCTCCAGTTCGGAGCCCGCGGTTATCTCAAGGGCAGCGACGTCGATAGGCGTCGGCGCGAGGCGCTGTTCGTGGCCCTCATCACGCCGTCAATTAAACACATCACGCAGGAGCTGGCCGCGGACTGAGGGCCTTCTCCCGTCCAATAGGGGAACACGCGACCAAACTAGCCCACCCTGCGATGTGGGCGCATCTGAGCCTGCGGGGCTTGGGTGATCGTCTTTGGGTGTTCCCGTCAATTGCGGCTGGTACGCAGGCCGCGCGCCAGCGGCAGAGCCGCGAGACAGAGCAGGCTCATCAGCGCGAACGCGGCACCGCCCAGCCACCCGAACAGCCAGCCAGAGGCCAGCATGACCAGCGCCGTAGCCGCGCCGATGCCGAGCGTGCTGTAAATCGCCTGGGCGGTGGCCTCGAGATCTTCCGGCACGTTCCTGGCGATCAGTTGCATGCAGGCAAGGTGGAGCAGCGCGAAGGTAATGCCGTGCATCGGCTGGATCAAAGACAAGACCCAGACGTCCGTGCTGATTGCGGCAACGGCCCAGCGCACAGCTCCGACGATGGCGGCGAGCGCGATGGAGCCCGCCGGTGTCAATCGCCGGATGAGCGGCGGCCCGACCAGAAAAAATACGACCACTTCCGCGATCACCGCCAGCGACCACAGCAGGCTTGCGACCTGGGGCGCGATACCTGCCTCGGTCCAGCGGATCATGGCGAAAGTGTCGTGCATGCCGTGGCTGCCGAGGATCAACGCCGCCACCAGCACGATCCGGCGAAAGGCGGCCGAGTGCCACAACGTCCTCAAGCCCTCGTTGGCAACGGCCGAAACGCTCGGCTCCTCGGCATTTAGCGCGGGCACCAATCGCGTCACCGCCGCAGCGGCGATGAGCAGCGCTGCTTGCCACCAAAGGATGGCGGCCAAGCCGAAGGAGGCAACGGACCAGCCGGCAGCGATCGAGCCCAGGATGAAAGCTGCCGAGCCGCTACCGCGGACCCACCCATACTCGAAGCCTCTGCGCGGCCGGTTCGCGGCCACAACGGCGAGCGCGTCGGCCAGTGGCGTGAGCGGCGCCAGCGCCATGGCGTACGCTAAGTTGACCAGCAGTATGATTCCGAATGTCGACGCGGGAAGGTAGAGCAATGTGGCCACTGCAGCCGCGACGGCGCAGGCGGCGAAAACAAGCCGCTGTGCTTGCCAATGGTCCGCGATGCGGCCGGCAAGTGGTGCCGCCACAAGGCGCACGGCGGTTCCCGCAGCAAAGATGAATCCTATTTGTTCGGCTGGAAGACCACGCGTCTCGACGAAAGCCGGCAAGTAGGGCGAAGCCACGCCGAAGGATCCGTAGAGGAGGGAATAGAGGATAACAAAGCGCAGCAACGGCGCAGATCGTGTCGTCCTGCCCTCGCTCGCCGTTCCTGCCATGACCGATAGCTCAAAAATTGGAGTGTGATTTCTGGGACTTGGAACGCTCCGCGCCCGTCTATGGAGGTCGAGCAGGGGCTAGATGTCGCCCGACAGGCCACAAGGAGCGAACTCGCGCCAGCCATAAATGGTGCCCGAATTTCAGCATCGCTTGCGCGACCATCAGGAAAGCCGGCCCGAGGCCGGGCTTTGTCAAATTTTGGATTCGCGCGCTATCACTGCCCATTGCCACAGGGAAAGCCGAACGGGTGAGGATAGCTGCACGCGGACCCTGCTGCAGCGTTGCATCGCCTCATCATCACCGCTTCGATTTTTCGATCACTGATTGTATTGAACTTTTCTGGCATGCTCATTTCGTCAGACTGCTGCTAAGCTACGGTTGATCCAACGTCCGTGGGGTTACCGATGATGCGCGACGGGGGACGGCGGCTGGGAAGCGCGTGGGGCGGCAAACGCCTCCTGATTGCGCTTACTGTTTTCTGCGCCCTTGAAAGCCTGCTGCCCGGAACTGCGCTGGCAGAAGGTGCACCGCCGCAGAACTGGGAAAGCGCCTATCAGGACGCCGCGTACTTCTACAGCGAAGGCGATCTGCAGCAGGCCCTCTCGCATGCGATGCGTGCTCGACGGATCATAGAGCAGCCGGGAACGGACGAGCGAGATGCACTGGCGCAGGTCCTCTCGCTCGAGGCCGTTCTGCTCGACCGCCTAGGTGTGCAGTCCCGAAGAGAGATGGAATCAGCGTAAATGATTCCGCATCACTTCGGGAGGGGCTATGGGACAGGTACTTCACGGCAGCGCCAAGACCACTCACGCCATCCGAGCTGCAATACAGCGATCGAAAGCTACGATCGCGGAGCTCGCCGAAAAGTACGACCTCAATCCCAAGACGGTGATGAAATGGCGCCGGCGGCAGTCGGTCGAGGACATGCCGATGGGGCCTCAGAATGCCCGCTCAACCGTGCTGTCGCTGGAGGAGGAGGCCCTGTGTGTTGCGTTCCGCAAGCACACCCTCTTAGCCCTGGATGACTGTCTCTATGCGCTGCAGGCGAGCATCCCCCATCTGACCCGATCCTCGCTGCATCGCCTGTTCCAGCGCCACGGCATCTCGCGTCTGCCAGGCATCGAAGGCGAGAGGACCAGAAAGAAGTTCAAAGCCTACCCGATCGGCTATTTCCACATCGACATCGCCGAGGTGCGCACGGCCGAAGGCAAGCTGCACATGTTCGTGGCCATCGATCGCGCCTCGAAGTTCGCCTTCGTCGAGCTGCACGACAGGGCCACGCGACGCAACGCTTCGGAGTTTTTGCGGCGCTTGATCAAGGCGGTGCCCTACAAGGTGCACACCGTGCTCACCGACAATGGCGTTCAGTTCACCACGCCCGGTAATGTGGCCTCGGCAGCCAGAGACATCCGTGACGCTCTCGATCGCGGAGAGCTCGTCTGGGCGCATGGCTTCGAGCTCGTTTGCGCCCAGAACGATATCGATCATCGCCTGACCAGGCCCAACCACCCCTGGACCAACGGCCAGGTCGAGCGAATGAATCGCACCCTCAAGGAGGCGACCATCAGGCGCTACTACTACGAAAGCCACGACCAGCTTCGCGCTCACCTTGCGGCCTTCGTCGCTGCCTACAACTTCGCCAGGCGCCTCAAAACACTGAAGGGCCTGACGCCCTTCGAGCACATCTGCAAATGCTGGACAGAAGAGCCGAACCGATTCATCGTCGATCCAACCCACCTCTCTCCGGGACTGAACACCTAGGCAGGCACGCGGAGTCCGCGCCGCTGCATCGCCGCGCGCTGAAGCTGCGCGAGGAGAGCCTCCATCCCGAAGATCCCCGTCTCGCAGAAAGTCTCAACAATCTGGCCGTTGCCGTCGATCTTCTCGGTCGGCACCGCGAGGCCGAGGCTCTGCACAAGAAGGCGCTGGCAATCCGCGAGAAGGCCTTTGGCCCGTTTCACCCCGACGTCGCGCAGAGCCTGAACAATCTGGCCAAGGTACAGCTTGCCCTGGGCCGGCCTGCGGATGCGGGACCATTGCTGCGGCGGGCAATCTCGATCCTCTCGAGCGGGCGAGGGGAGCGCCTGACGCGCAGTCAACTCGATCTGGCGGACTTCTCCGGTACGGAGCGTGAGCCCGATGAGGGCATCGCACACGTCGGCAAGGTGGGCGCCGCGATGCCTGGCCCGGCACCGGTCGTTCGCCCGCGCCCGGCTATGCGGAGTGCTCCTGCCGCACCGGACTCCGCGACAGCCGACGGGATGGACCGTGCACCGGCCGAACCGGCCGACGCGGCTCTCCATGAAGCCGATCTCGCCGTCACCTTGCTCAACCTCGGCATGATGGCGCAGACGGCCTACACCGGGCCGAAGCAGGAGGAAGCCGGCCTGCTTTACCGGCGGGCCATCGCGATCCAGGAAAAGGTGCTCGGACCGGAGCACCCTGATCTCGCGACGAGCCTCAACAATCTGGCGGAGCTCAGCCTCATTCAATGGCGCTACCGGGAGGCCGAGGCGCTGCACAAGCGCGCGCTGGCCATTCGCGAGAAGGCGCTCGGGCCGGACCATCCCCTCACGGCCGCCAGCCTGACCAATCTCGCGCGGCTCTACAGCCTCACCCGTAGGCCGGAGATCGCGGCCCCGTTGCTCGTTCGTGCCGTGGCGATTACGGAGAAAGCCCTGGGGCCGGATCATCCGGACACGGCGCTCGCCGTGCGTAGCCTCGCCATGACGCATGCGGCTCTCGGCGATCATACCCTAGCGCTGGACTTTCATCGCCGCGCAAGCCGATCAATCATTGCGCATGCGTTGTCCTTCGCTCAGGGAGTTGACAGCGACGACAGCGACGCGGCGCAGAGCAGAGGCAGGCTCAATCATCATTTTCAGAGTCACATCGCAGCGCTCCATAGGTCAGTCGAAACTGGCGTGGAGGACGAGGCTGTCGCGCGCGAAGAGTCCTTCGAGCTGGCGCAGCGGCTTGGCAATAGCGCCGCGGCACGTGCCCTGACCCAGATGACCGCGCGCGTCGGACGCGGCCCGGGACAACTGGCGCAGCTCGTTCGCGAACGGCAGGACCTGAGGCTGCGCTGGAAGGATGCGGATCGGCGGCTCTTGTCGGCGCTCGGCGCCGCTGCCTCTGATCGGGACGAAAGTTTCATCCGTTCACTTCGTGAGGAGCTTGCCGGTCTTGAAAAACGGATTGCATCCGTCACGGAGGTCATCGACAGCGCGTTTCCAGAGTACGCGAGCCTCGCCAATCCCCATCCCGTTCCGATCGGGGAGGCTCAGCAGCTGCTGAACGAGGATGAGGCTCTGATCCAATTCCTGATCGGCAGCTACGGCAGCTACGTCTGGGCCGTAACCAAAGACAACGTGCGCTGGGTCAAGCTCGCTGCGGGCCGGCGCGACATCGTGAGAAAGGTCGACGCGTTGCGATGCGGTTTGGATGCCAGGAGTTGGCACGATTACGGATCGCAATGCCAAAGATTGCTCGAGACCGGTTACAACTTGGGCGATTACGAGCGCGGTGCGCCGCTGCCATTTGACCTCGCGAAGGCCCATGAGCTCTATCGCGCCTTGTTCGGCGGTATCGAGGATCTGATCCAAGATAAGCATCTTCTGGTGATCCCCTCGGGGCCGCTGACGAAGCTGCCGCTGCATGTGCTCGTGACAGCCTCGCCGCCAACAAGAGATCGCGGCAGCCCCGCTGATTACAGCGCCGTCCAGTGGATTGTGCGCCGCCAGCCGATGACCATCGTGCCGTCGGTGACGGCTTTGCAGGCGCTCAGGTCTGGCGCTTCGACGAAGCCACCAACACGTCCTTTCATCGGCTTCGGAAATCCGCTGCTCTCGGGGCCGGATGGGCAGGACCGCAGGGCCTGGCAATTTCAAACTTGCCGTCGCGAGCCCTCGCTCAGCTTCGGGCAACGGCTCGCCAGCGCGCTACAATACGTCCCGGCGCTCTCGTCGCTGTTCCGCGGCAGCTTGGCCGACGTTCGTGAGCTGCGGCTGCAAATGCCTCTGCCCGAAACCGCCGACGAGCTGTGCACGATCGCCCGCCGGCTCGGCGCTCCCGAACCGGACGTGTGGCTCGGCGACCGCGCGACCGAGCAAAATCTGAAACACATCAACGCGACCGGAGAACTGGCACGATACGGCGTTCTGCACTTTGCAACGCACGGTCTCGTCGCCGGGGATCTGACAGGCTTGGCCGAGCCTGCGCTCGTCTTGACGCCGCCCAACGAGGCGAGCGATGAGGATGACGGACTGCTCACGGCGTCCGAAGTCGCGGAATTGGAGCTTGCGGCGGATTGGGTAGTCCTTTCGGCTTGCAACACGGCCGCGGGGCAGGGCGGGGACGCCGAGGCGCTCTCGGGGTTGGCACGCGCCTTCTTTCATGCCGGCGCCCGCGCTTTGCTGGTCTCTCATTGGGAGGTGAACTCCCTTGCGGCCGTCAAGCTCTCGACGGCCGCCTTCGCTGCGCTCGCCGATCGCCGGGCTTCCGGCCGTGCCGAAGCCATGCGCCAGGCGATGCTGTCCATGATCGAGAGTGGCGAGGCGTTTGAGGCCCATCCTTCCAATTGGGCGCCGTTCGTCGTCGTGGGCGAAGGGGGCGGGGGCTGAGGCCGACTGCTTTGCTGCGTGTCTGTTGACAGCGGGCAGCTTGAAAGGGAGGCGCGGTGCAGTCTCCGCGATCGGCTGCAGCGCCGTGCCCGCCGAGAGCGCCCAAGCGGACTTGGCGCCGCAACCTGCCCTCTGGCGAGTTCATAGCCGTGTTCTGCGATATTGGAGAAGCAGCAGCGCACTCATCTGGAGCGATGATCGCGGCCCTGCTTCTTGGCATTCTCGAACAGCTGTCTGCGGTAATTTCGGTTCCATGTGGGCCCGATATATGGAGGCGGAGCGACCTTTGTCGGGACTGTCCTTCTACGCCCGGGCGGCCCGCCCCTAACGACCACGCCACCTTGCGACATCGACGTCTTCGAGTTTTGCCGCGCCCAGAACGGGCCGTGGCGGTGATCCCGCGTTGCCGTCGGATGGACGATCGTTCCCTGCGATCTCATGCTGACGCCTGCCATCTGCGGGGCAGCATGGCTACCGCCGGCAGAAAGGAGAAGCGCGCCGGCGACAAGGCTTGCGGCGAGACCTGCGAATGGCCCACGCGTCAAATAGATCGTCATCTTTGCTCCTCGTTTCACTGCAAACTTCAGATGCCCCGCATTGATCAACGAGGCGCGCAGCGCGCTCGACGCCGCCATGGCTATTTGCGTCGGACAAAGTCACTGGCGCCGCGCGGCTTGAAGCTGGATGCTCAACGGGCGCCTTTGCTTTTCCAGCTACGGGTAGCAAAACCGCCGACGCCCGTCGGCTTGTTGGCGGGGTGGCGATTTACTTTCCTGAGCCGCTGGCTGCCCGCTCGAATAGTATTCACGCCGATCACGGAATTGCTGCCCGCCTTCGTTCCTTTTCCACCACTTGGCGGAACCGTCTTGAACACCATTTTCCAGCAGCCTTGCCGCCCCTTGCCGCTGTAATTGCAGCTGTAATCGATACATCCGCCTTTGAAGGGACCTTTGCTGGGACGACATTTGGTGCACCCAAAAGCGCCTCCACCGCTCTGCAAGTTGTCGCCGCAGAACTCTTTCACCTTGTCAGGCGTGGTCTTCTTGTCGGCTGCCTTGACGTCGGCAGCAAACAGCATGCCTCCCATCAAGGTGGCTAAGACCACCAGATACAAGGTTCGCACGCGCATTTTCGATCTCCTTTCGTCGCTTCCTCCATAGCCGTCTGCCATGCGTGTTTTTGTGAAACCCCCGAACGGTGCCGGGGCAATCAACTGCCGTGCGATCATAGGGACCGGCGATGATCCTCGCGCCCTCCGATCGGAGGGGAAAAAAGAGAGAATCAGCGGATGAGGGGATTGGAAAAACTGGCAACAAGCTTGACGAGATCTGCCTGACGGTGCGTCCCGGTCTTCACGAACAGACGCCGCAGGTGGAACCTGACCGTCGTTTCCGCCACGCCGAGAGCTTCGGCCACCTCGGGTACCCCGCCGACTTCGACGGTGGCCATGAGCACGCGCAACTCGGTGGGCGTAAGATTGTAGGTTCTGGCGATGACCTCTGGTGGCGACGGGATATTCAGCGCTGCCCTCCGCACGAACAACGCTGCTACCGCGGAGTAAGGAGCACCAGCGCCGCGGCGCGCCCCCGAAGTCAGCGGCAATAGGTGTGCCACGTACGGCTCGCCGCTCCGCGCGGCCATTGGCACGGCGACGCCTTTGCTCCCAATCGCTGCATCGCCGTTGCTGGCAGAGAGAAACACATCGCATAGTGCCTGCTCGGCGCTCGGATCGCCGGCAACGATCTTTCCGTCAATGGCTTTGAGCACGGCGCCATCGGCGAGAAGATCATGCCCGCTGGCATTGGCATGGACGATGCGCCCGCGCGCGTCGATCAGGAAGACGCCGGCACTCAAGCCGTCGAGGCTATCGGCGAAAGATGCGGCCTCGGCCGTTTTGAGATCGATCACTTTGCCGATAAGGACGGCGCGGCGCACATGCGGCACGATGAGCTGCATCCGCCGCCGCGTGCCTTCGTCGGCCAGGCCGGTGGCCTCGTTGCGAAGAAAGCTCAGATGGGCGAAACTCGTATTTGATTTTTCAAGAATTGCCTGGACCGAGTCGACCCAGCCCTGCGGCCGCGCCCACTCCTGGAAGAAGCGCGTTTCCTGAAATTCCTCATACGGCATGAGGTCGACCGTGCACACCACCTCTCCGATGTCGAAGAAGAAGAACGAGGTCGGAGTGGGATCGAGCCTGGCGTATTGGTCCAGGTAGAGCTGCAAGTAGTGTGGATCGACGCCGACCGAGTAGGAGGCATCCGCCGATCGGTTTACCGTGTCTCGCGCAATGAGCCCAGCGGCCTGGCCGCCGACGAAGGAGGCAGTACGGCGGAGCACGTCCGGCCACGTCGCCGGATCGATCACCGTGTCGTAGATATCACCGATCAGAGCAGAAATTTTCTCGTCTTCTTTCATTACGCCATGCTCCGCGGGCGCAGACACATTATTTCCTATATCGATGCTGCCAGGCGTTACAAAAAATCTTGTCGCTCGCTGGTGCTGCTGATTGAGTCGCGACCGACGCGGTTCAAGTTGACCAAATGATCGGATGCGGCCGGGGGAGGCGCTTTTCCGCGGAGTGATTTCCGCATCCAGCTCCATCGCCAGTGTGCCAATTCGTCCTCAAAATCGTGCTCATGGACGGTCCTCCCAATCATGCTTCTATTTGACAATACCTGGAGGCCCGCGTGGGTGAATTTATGCGGAGGTTTCGCGACCAAAGTCACTAAAGGACTTCCGCCGCGTATAATGGGAGCCTAAACCTCTTGATTGGCCCAATCCAAGACACGTAGAGCAGGTCCGCGCGGCGAAGCCCTTACCTGGAGGCTTCGTTGCCACCTGCCATCTCACCGGGCATCATCGAGGCGATCGTGATTCGCTTTGCGCGGGCGGCCGGCCACCGAGTGCGAACATCGGCAGATCACTGCCAAAAGAGCAGATCACTGCCGTAAGAAAAGAACTCGATATTGCTCAGCGACAGCAGCTCCCTTCGCCGCCGCCCCGCTCAAGCTGGATCGCCGGGCAGGCCACCGAACCGTAGGAGCAGAATACGCAGCAGCCGCCCGGTTCCGGGCGCACCATTGTGTGACAGCACTCGCACTTCGTAGAAGAATTGACAGGCGTCGGTCGGCATTGTCTCGACCTTGCGATGGCCGCCGTGCGGGCAGGTGATCTCGGAGCGAAGCTCGGCTGGATGGTCATGGCGACACCGCTAGCAGCTTGGGCAGGCGCGCCAGATTGGATGCGGCCGCCGTGAAGGCCAAGGCCCGCTTGCGGGCAAGGACGGAGCGGCAACTTATTGATTTGGTGAGCCCGTCGGGATTCGAACCCGAGACCCTCTGATTAAAAGCAATCAGCCTACGTTACGATGTCTCAACATTTTCAGTCACAGAAAGCGAGCATCTGATCGAAAATCAGAAGCTCAAAGCCGAAAAGCGAAGAAGTATCAACCATTTACGTATGGCATCACATGCAACTCCGGCCTTGGTACCCCCTTGGAACCCAAACCGTATCCACACCATCAGCTTGCACCATTTTTGACGGTTGCTATTCTGTTCTCATACAAGCTAGTCCGTTCAGGTCTGCCCGTCGTGACTAGCACGGGCAGGGTTGAGTGTAATTACAATGAAGCAGTATTTTTACGATAACGCCGAGCAGAACCTATACGTGTTTGACGGCGAAACCGAAGAATTGAAAATCTTGCCACGACTACGTGTGCGCGTAGTAATAGGTCTTACCGATGCAGAAGATGACCGTGCGCGATCTGGGATTCCAACCGGAGGAGCTGCACGTGTCCGCAACAACATGAAACGAACAATAACCTGCAAAAACTGCGGGCAGACAGGGCATCAAATGCGTAAATGTCCGAATCCGATAAACGGACCGCTTGAGTCGGATGCTGATTACTAACCGAAATAATAACCATAAAGCCGATCTGCGATATGAAAAAAGGTGCCAAGAATTAGAAACATCAACATTAAACCGATAATCCATCGGATAAAGCGCTGACCGGCCCGATAGAACGTCCTGCTATTTCTCCTGTACCGCACTCTGCCCTCACAGCAAAAGCCCCGCCGAAGCGGGGCTTTGCTTCCTCACAAACTGACTGCGCCCGTATCTGTCACTACTACTCCCGTGCTTGGTGGCACTGATCGGTAGTGCTGATGGGGAAGATCCGGCAAGTGGGCCGGTGGCTGCTCACACCAATGGCCAGGCAAGCACTGATGGCCCTTGTGGCTGCCGCTCCACAACGCCATCCCACACACCATGCACACGATACCTTCTTTCCATTTGATCGGCATTTCGCGTCTCCATCATCAGTCAAACCTGACGCATACCGACGCAAAGAACATTTCGCGAACATCAACTTGTGGACTGGGACCCCCGCGGAACCCCAGAAACCTCTGGAACCCTATCTAACTCGATAACCCTTTGATTTTATTGGTGAGCCCGGTTGGGATCGAACCAACGACCCTCTGATTAAAAGAATTAGCGTCTTACAAAAAACCCTTTCGTTTCAATGCATTTGGCTTCAGCTCGTGCCGGTTCGTTCCGTCTCTGTGCAGGGGTTTCATGGGCGTTTCATGGGCGGTTGCGGCGGCGGCCGTCGGCACGCGCGGCATCGCTCTGGAAGTCGGGGTGATGGTGGCCGTAGACCTCCTCCAAGGTCTTCTCGCTCATCCCGAGATAGCCGGCGGCCTCGCGCTTATCGACGCCGGCCTGCATGAGCCACGTCGCAGCAGTATGGCGGCATACGTGGGGGCCATCGGGTATCTGCCAGATGGGATTGCCATCGGCGTCCGTGCCGATCTGCTTGGCATGGCCCGCGGCGATCGCCACCGACGCCCAGGAGCGGCGCAGCTTCTCGATGGGCTTGCCGTAATAGTGGATCACGTAGGTCGTTTTGACCGTCCGTTCGACGCGCCGGCCACGCTCGCTGATACGGCGCTTGATGCCGATCTCCATGTCGGCCCGGTACCAGCGGCGGAGCCACGGCAGCAAGCGGCGGTGGATGCGCGCCTTCGGCTTGCGCTTGTTGTTCTCCGCCTCGCCCTGGGCGCGCCGGTGCAGCGTCTCCGTCTCGAGATCGAACCAGCCGCCGGAGGTCGAAGGGATCCAGCGGAGCTTGCGCGCGGCGCCGGGCCGTGTGCCTGTGTAGACGCCGATAAGCAGCGCACGAACGATGTGCTTGCACTGCGGCATCCTGCGGGCAACCCGTAGCCGCTCGGCGACCTCTTTGCGCGTCAGCCAATAGTCCTCGCGCGGCGGCGTCGCCGGCGGCAGCTTCATCGCCGGGATTGACGTCAACGGCC
>DASVDU010000110.1:0-4927 GCA_036380915.1 Hyphomicrobiaceae bacterium
CGATCGCCTCACGGTTGCCTGTGGGGAGGGCGCGGTTCGTCTCACGCTCCTGCAACGTGCCGGCCGCAAGCCGATGTCGGCAGAGGAGTTCCTACGCGGCTTCGACCTGCCTGCCGGCACGAAGCTCGGCTGAGCTGCTTCTGACGTTTCTGCCCCACAGCGTCCCGGGCCTTGTGCCCGGGATCCAACTCTCGGCAGGCACGTGGGCTGGTGGCTGGCATCAGGGATCAGCAAGCAAGCGGGGCAGCGGCACCCGCCGCCTCGGGAGGTACGTCTCCGGCGGAACCGGGGCGAGCCGTTACGCGATGCACAGAGTTCGATGAGAGATGGATCCCGGCGATGAACGCCGGGATGACCTGTGTTTTTGGCCGCTTGCTGAAGTGTCATCCCGGGCCTTGTGCCCGGGATCCAACCCTCCGCCGGTACCCGGTCGGCGGCTGGCACCCCCAGCAAACCAACGAAGCGTCGGTAGCCGCCGCGTCGCGGTGCGTCTTGCCGGAGCAGGGGTGAGCCGTTACCAGTGGCCGGCATGCCCCGTTATCGCATCACCATCGAATATGACGGCACGCCGTTCGTCGGCTGGCAGATCCAGGCGAACGGCATCTCCGTGCAAGGTGAACTCGTCCGCGCCATCGCGCAGTTCTCGGGCGAGGAGACAAGTGTGCGCGGAGCAGGGCGGACGGATGCCGGTGTCCATGCGTTGGGCCAGGTGGCCCATTTCGACCTCGCCCGCGTCTGGGAGCCCTTCAAAATCCGCGAGGCACTGAATTACCACCTCAGGCCGCACCCGATTGCGGTGCTCGATTGCGAGCTCGCTCCGGACGGCTTCGACGCCCGTTTTTCCGCAAGAACGCGCCATTACCTCTATCGAATTCTGAGCCGGCGCGCCCCTCCGGCGCTCGATCGCAACCGCGTGTGGTGGCAGCCGATGCCCCTCGATGCCGCTGCCATGCACGAGGCGGCGCAAGTGCTCGTCGGCCGGCATGACTTCTCGACGTTTCGCGCGGCCGCCTGCCAGGCGAAGTCGCCGATCAAGACGCTGGATCGAATCGATGTCTCTGCGGCAGGCGAGGAAATCCACATCAGAACGTCGGCCCGGTCGTTCATGCATCATCAGGTGCGGTCGATCGTCGGCAGCCTGAAGCTCGTCGGCGCCGGGCGGTGGACACGGACCGACCTCGCCCACGCGCTCCAGGCGCGGGACAGGGCAGCGTGTGGGCCGGTGGCCCCTGCTCATGGGCTCTATTTCGTCGGCGTCGATTATCCGGCTTCCGACGAGGCCGCAATGGCGCCAACCGAAGAAGCAGACGAGGATGCGGAAGCCTGATCGGCGCCACCACGTTCGCTGAGGGCGCGGTCGATCATGGCTGGTGCACTGCCGAGATAGTTGGCCGGGTCCACGAGCTTCTGCAGCGCGGCGTCATCGAGATGGGCGGTGACCTCCGGACGGCGACGAAGCTCCGTGATCAGCTCGTTGCCGGAGTCGGCCGCGGAACGGCATGCGGAATAGACGATGTCGTGGGCAGCGCCGCGGCCGATGTACTCGGCGAGCGCCATCATCACCGCCTCCGCGACGATGAGCCCTCCGGTCAGCTCGAGGTTGCGCTTCATGCGGTTCTCATCGATTACAAGTCCGCTGAGCAACTCGACAGACCGGCGGAGCGCCCCGGCGGTTGCAATGAAGCTTTGGGGCAGGGCGATCCATTCTGCTTGCCAGGGGCCGGTGGCCCGCTCGTGGTCGGAAACAACGGCATCGAGCATCAGCCCGGCAAACTGGCGAACCGCCTTGGCGGCCGCGATGATCAATTCACATGAGATCGGGTTGCGCTTCTGCGGCATGGTGCTCGACGAGCCGCGCCCAGGCACGAACGGCTCGAACGCCTCGCCGACCTCCGTCTGCATGAGGAGCGCGACATCCGTCGCGATCTTGGCGAGTGTCGCCGTCGTGAGCGCGAGGAAGTTGACCACCTCTGCGAACCCGTCCCGCGCCGCGTGCCAGGTGATGGTGGGAGCCGCCAGGCCGAGCTCTGCCGCCAGCGCTTCCTGCACCTCGAGCCCGCGATTGCCGAGCGAGGCAAGCGTCCCAGCCGCACCGGAGAACTGCAGAACGATGACGCGACGCCAGAGCTGGCGCAGCCGCTCCCGGTCGCGCCGGATCATCGACAGCCAGACGGCAGCCTTGTGGCCGAAGGTCGTCGGCAATGCGTGCTGCAGATGGGTGCGGGCGGCCATGACCGTCAGCCGATGTCGCTCGGCAAGTCCGGCCAGCGCTTCGTCTGTGCGGGCGAGGTCCGTTGCGATGAGGCGAAGCGCCTCGCGGATCTGCAGCACGGACACGGTGTCCATGATGTCCTGGGTCGTCGCGCCCCAATGCAGATAGCGGCCCGCATCACCGCATTGGCGCGCGAGCTGATGCACGAGGCCGACGATCGGATAGCCGACGAGCTCCGTTTCCCGTTTGAGCTCGCCGAGGTGGACCGCTGATGCGTCGGCCCGCTGCGCGATCGCTTCAGCCGCTTCGGCCGGAATGATGCCGAGCCGGCCCTGCACGCGCGCAAGGGCCACCTCCACTTTCACGGCAAGCGCAACTGCGGTCTCATCGGAGAAGACGTTGCGCATTTCGGGCGTGCCGAATGCGTCCTTGAAGACGCTGGAGTCGAAAACCGTGGATGGCATGCGATCGCCTCGCGCTGGTGTCCGTCGCCCTAGCGTCCACGCCATCGGCATTGCAGGCAAGAGGGCGCTCGATGCTCGCGTCACAAAAACGAAAAAAGGCCCGCCGGGATGCGACGGGCCGAGTTTTCGGGGAGGAAACGGACCCACGCGGCAACCGGAGGTGTGTCGCACACTCCGATGAGCGAGGTGAGTCGACCGCCGAACGCACGACGCCGCGTGAAGATCTCGGGTGCGGCAATATGAGTGGACTTCGAGCCTCGGGGTCCCGAGCGCCCGGCTGATCGCCGACGTCCATTGTGTAGCGAGCTAGCCTCGCCTTAAGCTTTCCGGTATCTCGGGAGCTTGGGCACTCCGTGGGTTGGCGGGTGTCCACGCGCAGACTGGAGCGGCACCAGGAGGCATGCTTGGCAGTCGAGGGTGATGACCGTGAGCGCGCAGCAGGTGTCTTCCGCCTGCTCAATTCGACGGCTGAGAAGCTGGCGCTGTTCGGCGGCCTCCTCACCGTAGCCGCGGCTCTTCTGGTGTGTGCCAGCGTCGGCCTGCGCTGGATCACCAGCAATTCAATCCCAGGCGATTTCGAGCTGGTCCAGATCGCCGTGGCGCTTTCGGCCTTCGCTTACCTTCCCTTCTGCCAGCTTCGTCGCGGAAATATCGCCGTCGCGACCTTCACGAGCACGCTGCCGGCGTGGGTACAGGCCAGCCTCGATGCGCTCTGGGACATCGTCTATGCCGCGACGGCAGCGTTCATCGCCTGGCGGCTAGCGGCGGGAGCCGCCGAGACCATCGCCAACCAGACGACCACGATGGTTTCGGGAATTCCGCTCGGCTGGGCCATCGCCGCGACATCTGCCATGGCAGTGCTGCTCGCCCTCGCTGCTGCTGCAACCGCCGTGCAGCTCATCAGGAGACGATCGTGAGCGGCACGACCACGGCCGTCATCGGCTTTGCCGCAATGCTGGTGCTGATCGGGCTGAGGATGCCGGTGGGCCTCGCCATGCTGCTCACGGGCAGCGTCGGCTATGTCTCCTTCATGGGCGTGGCGCCGTTTCTGAGCTACATGAAGACCACCCCCTATCACCTCTTCGCCAACTACACGCTCTCGGTCATTCCGCTCTTCATCTTGATGGGGGCGTTCGCCGAGCGATCCGGGCTTTCGACGGACCTCTTCAGCGCTGCCGCGCGCCTGTTCGGACGGCGCAAGGGCGGCCTCTCCATCGCCGTCATCGGCGCTTCTGCCGCGTTCGGCGCCATCTGCGGCTCGTCCGTTGCCACCACCGCAACGTTCTCCCGGGCAGCTCTCCCGGAGCTGAAGCGCTACGGTTACGATCCCGGCTTCGCCAGCGCCACCGTGGCTGTCGGCGGCACGCTCGGCATCCTCATTCCGCCGTCGGTCATTCTCGTCGTCTACGCCATCGCCACGGAGCAGAACATCGTGAAGATGTTCCAGGCGGCCCTGATCCCAGGACTCATGGCCGCCTGCTTCTACTGTCTCGTCGCGAACTGGGTGGCGCGGCACGATCCCGCCGCGGGCCCGGCGGTCGACCCGGATGCCGTAGGCGGCTCCTGGCGCGGGGTCTGGCCGGCATTGGTGGTGGCCGTCGTGGTCGTAGGCGGGATCTATGGCGGCGTCTTCACGCCGACGGAGGGCGCAGCCGTCGGCGCTGCCGCCATGCTGCTCATCGGCATGGCCCGGCGCACGCTCGGCCTCGCCGAGTTTCGCGTCAGCCTGCTGCAGACGGCCGAGACGACCGGCATGATCTTCCTGATTTTGCTCGGCGCGGAGGTGTTCAACAGCTTCCTTGCGCTTTCACGGCTGCCCACCGAAATGGCCGAGGCCATAGCGGCGTCGGGCTATCCGCCCCTGGCTGTCCTCGCCATCCTGCTCGCTGCCTACATCGTGTTGGGCTCGGTGATGGACGAGCTCGCCATGATCCTGCTCACCCTTCCGGTGTTCTTCCCGGTGGTGTCGGCGCTCGATTTCGGGCTGCCCGCAGAAGAGGTGGCGATCTGGTTCGGCATCCTCGTGCTGATCGTGGTGGGCGTCGGACTGGTCGCGCCGCCGATCGGCCTCAACGTGTTCGTGGTGAGCGCGCTGGCGAAGGACGTCTCCATCATATCGATTTACCGGCGGGTGCTGCCCTTTCTCGCTATGGACATCGTGCGCCTCGTCCTGGTCACGACATTCCCCGCGCTCGCACTCGTCCTCGTGCGTCTGCTCAACTGAGCGGACTGGCTTGTCCGCGTGGGTGAC
>DASVDU010000111.1:0-4019 GCA_036380915.1 Hyphomicrobiaceae bacterium
CCCGGACCTGCGCAAGCAGCTCGGCGTCTGGTACACGCCGAGCGAGGTCGTCACCTACATGGTGGCGCGCGTCGACAAGGCTTTGAGGGATGATCTCGGCGTCGCGGACGGTTTGGCGGCCGAGAACGTGTACGTGCTCGATCCCTGCTGCGGCACCGGCGCTTACGTGACAGCCGTTCTCAAGCGCATCGACCGCACGCTCGATGAGAAGGGATTGGGCGGCCTCAAAGGACAGATGGTGAAGAAGGCCGCGCTTGAGCGTGTGCTGGGTTTCGAGATCCTGCCGGCTCCGTTCATCGTCGCGCACCTGCGGGTTGGCAGCGAGTTGCAGCGGCTCGGTGCAAGTCTCAAGGATGACGAGCGCGCCAGCGTCTATCTCACGAATGCCTTGACCGGCTGGGAGCCCGAAAACAAGAAGCCGCTGCCGTTTCCCGGTCTGGAGGAAGAGCGCAAGAAGGCCGAGACATTGAAGCAGGAGGCGCCGATCCTCGTCATTCTCGGCAATCCTCCATACAACGGCTTTGCCGGCGTCTCGATCGGCGAGGAGCGCGACCTGTCGGAGGCCTACCGCAAGACCGAGCGAGTGCGAAGGCCAGAGGGCCAGGGGCTCAACGATCTTTACGTGCGCTTCTTCCGTATGGCGGAGCGGCGCATCGTCGAAAAGACCGGACACGGCATCGTTTGCTTTATTTCGAATTATTCCTGGCTTGATGGCCTGTCGTTCACGGGCATGCGGGAGCGCTATCTCGAAGTTTTCGATGCCATCCGCATCGACTGCCTCAACGGAGACAAATACAAGACCGGCAAAACCACGCCAGACGGTAAACCCGACCCTTCCATCTTTTCGACCGAGCACAATCGCGAGGGCATCCAGGTCGGCACCGCAATTGCTACTCTCGTGCGCAAGGCCGAACATACACCCGTTACCACGGTCGATTTTCGTCACCTATGGGGAACCAGCAAATGGCAGGATTTGCTGGCAACTGCGGAAGCTGATCCGACCGAGGTCTATGAATCTTTGCAGCCTGCACTCGAATTAGGATTGCCTTTGATGGATGCAGCAGCTGAGGTGAGCTATTTCAGCTGGCCCATGCTGCCGGAGCTGCTGCCAGTGTCGGTTCCAGGCGTGAAGACAAGCCGCGATGATTTCCTCATCAGCATCGATCGCGAAGTTCTAGAGCAACGGATCGATGAGTACTTCGATCCTGAAATTTCGGACGATGAGATACGTGCCAGGTATCCATCGGTTATGGCCGCTTCCGGACGTTTCAATCCTACCGATACGCGCCGCGAATTGCTGAAGCGCGGTCGTTTACCGAATATCGTGCGATACGCTTATCGACCATTCGACATCAGATGGCTATATTGGGAATCCGAAACCAAATTGCTCGATGAAAAGCGCTCCGAATTTCGGCCGCTTATATTCCAATCTAACATCTTCCTTGAGGCACGCGAAAAGCAGCCAAAGGCTGAGTTCAGCCGCGGGACTATTACAAGCTGTCTTTCAGACAACTTCGGTAACGGGCTCTCGACCTTTTTTCCAGTGCGCCTGAGCGCCGGCAAAGCTAATCTTCCTCAATCTATAGGGGAGTTTCTGGTCAACCGAGGACTATCCCTCGACTCAGTGTTCCACCACATCGTCGCGACGCTCCATTCGCCCTTATACCGAACAGAAAACGCTGGCGCGCTCCGTATGGACTGGCCCCGCGTGCCTCTCCCCGGCGATCCGGACACCTTACGCGCTTCCGCGGCACTCGGAGCAACGCTCGCCACGCTGCTCGATCCAGAAACGCCTGCACCTGGCGTCTCAATCGGCACGCTCCGCGTTGGTCTGAAAACCATGGGTCTGCCAACCCGACGCGGTGGCGGAAGTCTCGACGGCGATGATCTCAAGCTGATGGCCCGCTGGGGTTCCATCCAAAGCAATAATGGCAGCCGCATCGTCATGCCCGGTCTGGGCCTGGTGGCCGAGCGGGCCTATACCGGCGAAGAACGGGCGGCACTTGCCCAAGAGGGAGATACGGTCGGGCTCGCGTTGGACGAGGTTTTCGCTCTCATCGGCGATAAGACCTACGACGTTCATCTCAACGCCGACGCGTGGTGGTCGAACGTGCCCGCACGCGTCTGGGAGTACACGCTCGGCGGCTACCAGGTGATCAAAAAGTGGCTCTCCTACCGGGAGCACGCCGTGCTCGGCCGCGCCTTGAAACCCGAGGAGGTGGCCTACGTCTCCGAGATGGTGCGCCGCATCGCCGCCATCCTACTGATGGGGCCGAGGCTCGACGACAACTACGCAGCCTCAAAAGCCGCGGCCGTCGAGTGGAAAGACGGCGCGCCGGTGGTGTGATCATCATGCCTGGGGGAAAGCTCGGTCGCCTCTGGCGTCACTTGGACGAATCACCGAACCTTGCCACGTTTGCAGGCCTGCTTGGGGAAACAATGGCGCGCGACCAAACGCTAGACACCTTCGGCGGCAGCCAGCTCGAGCTTTTCGGTGGCGCGCCAGCGCCGGCCTCTCGCGCGACTGCGGATGAAATGCGTGAGTACCTGCACCGCTTGCTGGCAGAGGCGCGTGCGGCCGAGACGATGCCTTGGCCGCCACTGACGGCCAAGCTCTACCGCGGGCTCTTCCCTCAGTTGTCGTTCTGGCTCCCGGAGGACGAGAGCGCTCAACTGCGCTTGGAGTTTGAGACGGAGCTGGCGCGTTTGGAAGCGGCCTAAGCCGCGTCGTGGACCTGAGCTGAAAAGCTCGAATTTCGACTACCGCCCCTCCCCCTCCGTCCCTCGCTCAAGCTGCCGCGACAGCGTCTCGCCCACATTCCGCGCCGTGTGATTGATCGACAGCGGCGTGATGGACACGCGGCCCGTGTAGATCGCCCACAGGTCGGTGCCGCCGCGGGGGTTGGAGCGTTTGCGCTCGTAGCCGAGCCAGTAATAGGGGTTGCCCCAGGTGTCGAGCCGCTGGTCGATGCGCACCAGGTCGTGGTCGCGCCGGCCCTGCTCGGTCACCGCGATGCCGACAACCTCCTCCGGCGCACAGTCGGGGAAGTTGACGTTCATCAGCACGCCCTGCGGCCAGTCGGCGGCGAGCAGACGACGGACGATCTCGGGCCCGTGCGCGCGGACCGTATCCCATCGGATCTTGTTGCGCGGATCGCAGGCAAGACTCATGGCGATCGAGCGCACGCCGAGCAGCGTGCCTTCATGCGCGCCGGCGATGGTGCCGGAATAGGCGACGTCGTCGGCGATGTTCGAGCCGCGGTTGACGCCCGACAGCACCAGCGTCGGCAGGTCGTCTCTCAGCAAATAGCGGATGCCCATGATCACGCAGTCGGCCGGCGTGCCGCGCACGGCGAAGGTGCGCTCGTCGAGCTTGCGCATGCGGATGGGCTCGCGCAGCGTCAGCGAGTGCGAGGCGCCGCTCTGGTCGATTTCCGGGGCGACCGTCCAGATGTCCTCCGACAGCTCGCGCGCCACGTCCCGCAGGGCCTCGAGCCCCGGCGCGTTGATACCGTCGTCGTTGGTCAGCAGGATACGCATTCCGCCCGCACTTCCTGTTCATCCCTGTCGCAAGGAGACAGGGCTCATCCTCAGTCCGTCCTCGTGATCCGCTCTTGCCCTCGCATATAGGGCCGCAAGGCCTTAGGGATCATGACGCTGCCGTCGGCCTGCTGATAGTTCTCCAGAACCGCGATCAGCGTGCGGCCGACGGCGAGGCCGGAGCCGTTGAGCGTGTGCACGAACTCCGGCTTGCCGTCCTTCGGCCGGTAGCGCGCGTTCATGCGCCGGGCTTGGAAATCGCCGCACACGGAGCAGCTCGAGATCTCGCGGTAGGTGTTCTGCCCCGGCAGCCAGACCTCGATGTCATAGGTCTTCTGGGAGGCGAAGCCCATGTCGCCGGTCGAAAGCAGCATCGTGCGGTAGGCGAGCCCGAGCCGCTTCAGCACCTCCTCGGCGCAGGCCGTCATGCGCTCGTGCTCGGCGAGGCTTTGCTCCGGCGTCGTGATGGAGACGAGCTC
>DASVDU010000112.1:0-13991 GCA_036380915.1 Hyphomicrobiaceae bacterium
AAGTCCGCCACATTGTTCGCGGCTGGCTACGTTAGCGGACTTCTCGATCTGAATCACACTAGGATCAATAACTTGGCTAGTGTCCTTCAGATCGCGAATTCGTTCCGAGCTAGCCGCATATGGTGACGAATTTCGCGATCAGGACACGAGCCCGCATTCTGCTGCAGCCAGGAGCAACCCACGCTATAACACTCGCCGATGGGAGCCGGTCCATAAGTATGGCTTTGCAGGACAAAGTGCGTGAGGTGCTCGCGGGATCGCCGTCCCGCGGGGCAAATGAGGAGAGTTGGGCGGCCCGGCTCGCCAGTCACGCGCCCTCGTGCGCGCGGGTGGCGCTTATCGGCGGGTCGCTCGCCATTGCGGGCGCCCTCGGCGCCTTCATCGTGCTGAGCTCAGTATTGCTGCTCTTCTTCCGGTTCGTCGACCCGCCGGGCTCGACACTCATGCTCGGACAGGCGCTGACCGGCGGCAACGTCGAGCAGCGTTGGGTGGATCTCGAAGATATCTCACCGAACCTCGTCCGGGCCGTGATCAGCTCGGAGGACGGGCAGTTCTGCACCCACTACGGCGTCGACCTGGGGGAGCTTGCGGCGGCATTGCGCAAAGCCGAGCGCAGCGGCCTCGATGACGCCCGCGGCGCGAGCACCATAACCATGCAGGTGGCGAAGAACCTGTTCCTGTGGCCATCGAGAGATCTCCTGCGCAAGGGTTTGGAGATCGGAATGGCGCTGATCATGGAGCAGATCTGGCCGAAGCGACGAATTCTCGAGGTCTATCTGAACATCGTGGAGTGGGGACCAGGCATTTTCGGAGCCGAGGCGGCTGCGCGGCATCATTTCAAGAAGCCGGCGTCGCGGCTGACGGCACGCGAGGCCGCGCTGCTGGCGGCTTCCCTGCCGAATCCGCACAAGCGCATCGCAAGCAGGCCCGGACCCCACACACGCCGGATCTCCTACATCGTCCAGGCGCGGGCGAGATCGGCCGGCCAGCGCACATCTTGTGTCCTGCCGGTCGAGGGTCGCACCTGAGCTTCGGGTGCTGGCGTTCGTCACGAAATCCGGTTATAAGCCCGCGCGAAGACTGCCCGGTGCCCTGTGCCGGGCAGCAGGGATTCGTTTACTCCATCATACGAATTTGACAGTTTCGGCCCGCCCGCCGGACCGATCGAAGGAGACAGGCATGGCTGTACCCCGCAAGAAGACGTCGCCGGCAAAGCGCGGCTCCCGCCGGTCCGCTGACGCGCTCAAGGCTCCGACCTACATCGAGGACAAGGAGAGTGGTGAGCGGCGCCGCCCCCATCACATCGACCTCAAGACCGGCAAGTACCGCGGTCGGCAGATCCTCGAAGCGAAAGACCAAGTCTAAAGCGAGACCGGTCCGCGGGGGGAGGCGGCGGCCGCGCCGCTGGGCTTAGGCTCCGGCTGACATAATTTCAGCTTCCACCCCCGATATGGTCGATCGGCTCAGATCCGGAGGTGTTCGATGTCGCTGAGAGCCATTCCGCTGATTGCCGTGGCGTTGATCCTGTACAACGCCATTGTTCTACTGGGCGGCAGCGAGACGCCTAGCGAGATTCTGAGCACCCGCCTGTTCGAAATCCCGATGCTGCACGAGAACGCGGTCTGGATCTTCACGTGGGGTGACTTCCTGATCCTGCTGGTGCTCGTGCTGCTGTTCATCGAGCTCTTGAAGGCGACGTACACGACGACGGCCTCCCTGCTCGATCACGGCCTCTCCATGATCGTGTTCGTTGTTTGCCTGATCGAGTTCCTGCTGGTGAGGCAGGCCGCGAGCTCGGTCTTCTTCTTCATCACGATGGCAGCCCTCATCGATGTGGTCGCGGGCTATACGATCGGCATCCGTGTCGCCCGCCGCGACTTCCAGATCGGCGAGTGACGGCATGGCCGGCCGGCGATTTTTCGCCGGCTTTCAGAGCTTGTTAGGCAGTAGCCCCTAACCTCGACCCTCTTTGGAGTTGTCGAGGTCAGGCGTGACCAGGTTAATCAAGCTGCTGCCAGTGCCGGCGGCCGGCGCTGGAGAGCAATCAGCCGAGCGCGACGTCCCCCTCCCGGCGCGGCCTGATGATGTGTCTGCCGGTTGCGGCGAGGATCCTCACGCGCTGGCTCAACTCGAGCGCGACGAGCTGACGTGCCTCGTCGCCCGAAGGCACCTCGTCGAGGCGCTGGATCACATTCTGGCGGGCGACGGGCAGGAGCCGTGGGCATTTCTCCTGATCGGCATCAACGACCTCCCTGTCACCAACGAGATGTTCGGCTTCGAGGTCGGCGACGAGCTGATCGCCGCGGTGGCTCACGTGCTCACCGCTGAGCTCGAGGAGGGATGGCTGCTCGGCCGGTATTCCTCCAACAAATTCGGTCTGCTCGTTCCAGCGGCGAGCGCAGAGGAGATGCGCAAGACGGCCGAGCGCCTGTCGCGAGCAGTCAGGGAGGCGCGGCTCGAGACCTCGGCCTGCCGCCTGGCCACGACGATATCGATCGGCGGCCTGCTTCTTCCGCAGCAGGCCGCGAGCAGCAGCGAGGCGCTGAGCCGGGCCCAGGGCGCCTTGTCCCGCTCGAGATACGGGTCGTTCGGTGGGTTCGCGGCCTATGATCCCGGCTGGGCTCACGATTATGTGCGCGGCCGCAACGTCCGCATTGCCAGAGATGTCGTGTCGGCGCTCGAAAGCGGCCGCATGCGGCTCGCGCTGCAGCCGATCGTCTCGACAGCCACGTGGCAGCCGGTGTTCCATGAATGCCTGCTGCGCATGGAGCTGCCCGAGGGCCGAACGATCGCTGCCGGGAAATTCATCGGTGTCGCCGAGCAGCTCGGCCTGGCCCGCCTGGTCGATCGGCGCGCGCTGGAGCTGGCCATCGATCTCCTCCATGATAGGCCGGATCTGCATCTCGCTCTCAACGTCTCGGGGCTGACGTGCACCGATCATGATTGGCTGGTCGCCCTGCAAGGGCTGACGAGCGCCGGAGGGCTGGCGGAGCGGCTCACGATCGAGATCACCGAGACGGCAGCCATCCAGGATTTCGACCACTCCGTCACATTCGTCGACGCGTTGAAAGAGCTTGGCTGCCGGGTCGCCATCGACGATTTCGGCGCGGGCTACACCTCGTTCCGGACCTTGAAGCACCTTGCCATCGACATGGTGAAAATCGACGGCGCATTCGTCCGGACCCTGCCGCGGGACAGCACAGATCAAGTGTTCATCAAGGCGATGGTCGAGCTTGCCCGCAGCCTCAACCTTTCGACTGTGGCCGAGTGGGTTGGCGACGAAGCAACCGCCCGCCTGCTAGCTGATATCGGCGTTGACTACTTGCAGGGCTTCCATTTCGGAGAGCCGGTGGTTTTCGGAGCGAATAGCGAGTAGCGAATGGTGAATAGGGGATACCTGCAGCCCCAATCTCCCTTTGCTCATTCAGCGCTTCTGAGACAGCTTCTCAATCTTTTCCTGCATCGAGGCAAGCTGCGCCTTGAGGTCCTCGAGTTCGGACTTGGTGGCCTCCTCTGAGCCAGCCTTCTCCTGAGCTGGCTCGGCGCCCTTGGCGGCGCCCGCCTGATCCGCTTCCTCCTGCGGCTTCGGACCCGGAGCCTGCGTGCCGAACGGCGTCCACATTGCCATGGCCTTCTCGAACATGGCCATGTTCTTGCGGGTCTGCTCCTGCATCGCATCGAGCGCGGCGGCACCGAATGGGCTCTGACCGAGCATGTGCGAGAATTGCGCGCGGAAGCGCTCCTGCTCCTTCGCCAGCGTTTCGAGGCTCATCTGCAGATAGCTCGGCACCATGCGGGCGATGCTGTCGTCGTAGAAGCGGATCAGCTGGCGCAGGAACGGGATGGGAAGCAGCGTCTGTCCGCCTGAACGGCCCTCCTGCTCGACGATGATCTGCGTCAGCACGGAGTGCGTCAGGTCATCGCCGGTTTTGGCGTCGTAAACGACGAAATCGCGATCGGATCTCACCATTGCAGCAAGATCCTCCAGCGTCACGTACGTGCTCGTCTCTGTATTGTAGAGACGCCGATTGGCGTACTTCTTTATGACCACCGCCTCCTTCTTGTCGGCGGGAGGGTCGCTTTTGCTGAGCATGGCGATCAGATCTTGGCAGTGGCTGCATTTGACAAGCTAGCACAGTGCTCAACCGTGGCAACATATTAATCGCCCTCGGCCGATCGCCATACTGCACTGCATCAAACGACTCATTGCGGGCTGCGACGGCAGGCTGCTATCGTAGCCAGCAATCGGATTCCCTTCCAATCAGGGCGGTGGGAGCCCACGTTCTGATCACGGCGAACCGCCACTACCAGTCCGGGTCATCCCAGGAGAGCGATAATGAGCGCAGACAACTCGACAATCGTGATCGCGAGCGCCGCTCGCACGCCCGTGGGTTCATTCAATGGCTCGCTTTCGAGTCTTCCGGCGCACGAGCTCGGCAAAGTTGCCATCAAGGCGGCCATCGAGCGGGCCGGTATCGAGCCGGGTGAGGTCGACGAGGTCATCATGGGCCAGATCCTTACCGCCGGCGCTGGCCAGAACCCGGCTCGCCAGGCATCGATCGCCGCCGGCATTCCAGTCGACAGCCCGGCCTGGGGCATGAACCAGCTCTGCGGCTCCGGGCTCAGGGCCGTCGCGCTCGGTGCCCAGCAGATCCAGCTCGGCTCCTCGTCCATCGTCGTGGCCGGCGGTCAGGAGAGCATGAGCCAGGCGCCGCACTGTGCGCACCTGCGCGAAGGCACGAAGATGGGCGACCTGAAGCTCATCGACACGATGATCAAGGACGGGCTGTGGGATGCCTTCAACGGCTACCACATGGGATCGACGGCGGAGAACGTCGCCCGGCAGTGGCAGATCACACGCGAGGAGCAGGACAGGTTCGCGGTCGCGTCCCAGAACAAGGCCGAGGCTGCCAAGAAGGCCGGCAAATTCAAGGACGAGATTGCCCCCGTCACCGTCAAGACGCGCAAGGGCGAGACGGTCGTATCCGAGGACGAGTACATCCGCGAAGGCACGACGTACGAGGCCGTCGCAAAGCTGCGCCCCGCGTTTGAGAAGGACGGCACGGTGACGGCTGGCAATGCGTCCGGAATCAACGACGGCGCTGCAGCCGTGGTGCTGATGACGCTGGCTGAGGCCGAGCGTCGGGGCATCACGCCGCTGGCGCGAATCGTGTCGTGGGCGCACGCGGGCGTCGACCCGTCCATCATGGGCACCGGACCCATTCCGGCTTCCAAGAAGGCGCTGGAGAAAGCCGGCTGGTCTGTCGCGGACCTCGACCTCATCGAGGCCAACGAGGCGTTCGCCGCCCAGGCCTGTGCCGTCAACAAGGGCCTCGGGTGGGATACGGAGAAGGTCAACGTCAACGGCGGCGCCATCGCTCTCGGCCACCCGATCGGTGCCTCCGGTGCGCGCATCCTCAACACGCTTCTTTTCGAGATGAAGCGGCGCGATGCGAAGAAGGGCCTCGCAACCCTCTGCATCGGTGGCGGCATGGGCGTCGCCATGTGCGTGGAGCGTGTCTGAAGCCGGTCCGAAAGACGGGAAAATCTGATAGGATGGCTGGCGGAGCCTGCTCCGCGGCCTGATTTATGACGGACATCAATCCGTCGTTGACAATATCATCCTATCATTTCGCTTTCACGTCTTGGAGGACACCATGGCACGTGTGGCGGTCGTCACGGGAGGCACACGCGGCATCGGCGCTGCGATATCCATTGCGCTCAAGAACAAAGGCTACCGGGTTGCAGCGAACTACGGCGGCAATGACGCCGCAGCGCGCCAGTTCCAGAGCGAGCACGGAATTCCGGTCTACAAGTTCGATGTCGGAGACTATGCCGCGTGCGAGGACGGCGTCCGCCAGATCGTCAAGGATATCGGCCCCGTCGACGTGCTGGTAAATAACGCCGGCATCACGCGCGACGGCATGCTGCACCGCATGAAGAAGGAGGATTGGGACGCCGTCATCCGGACCAATCTGGATTCCGTCTTCAACATGTGCCGGCTAGTGATCGAAAGCATGCGTGCGCGGAATTTCGGGCGCATTATCAATATTTCCTCGATCAATGGTCGCAAGGGACAGATCGGGCAGACCAACTACTCGGCCTCGAAAGCTGCATTGCTGGGTTTCTCCAAGGCTCTCGCTCAGGAGGGTGCTGCCAAAGGCATCACCTGCAACGTCATCGCACCAGGCTACATCGCCACCGAGATGGTCGCAGCCGTGCCGAAAGAGGTCCTCGAGACGAAGATCATCCCGCAAATCCCCGTCGGCCGGCTCGGCACCGCCGAGGAAGTGGCGCGTTGCGTGACCTTCCTCGCGGCGGACGAAGCAGGTTTCATCACGGGTGCTTGCCTCGATGCCAACGGCGGCCAGTACATGGCGTGATGCGGAGCCTGCGCTGAGGGTCGGAGCCCCGTTCGCGCAGGCGCTAACGGATACCTGCGCGCATGAAGCTCTGCACGAACTGGCGCTGGAACAGCAGGAAGCCGACGAGCAGCGGCGCCGAGGTCATGAGCGTTGCCGCACAGATGATCGCCCAGTCTATTCCTTGATCGGTCGAGGAGAAGACCTGCAGGCCAACCGTCAGCGGGCGGGACTCGACCGAGCTGGTGATGATCAGCGGCCAAAGGAAGTTGTTCCAGTGATAGCTGACTGAAACGAGGCCGTAGGCGAGATAGACCGGTTTCGCAAGCGGCACGTAGACCTTGAGGAGCGTTTGCAGCGCCGAGGCGCCCTCCACGCGGGCGGCATCGTCGAGCTCCTTCGGAACCGTTTTGAATGTCTGCCGCAGCAGGAAGATGCCGAATGCCGATGCCACGTAGGGCAGCGCGATGGCAGGGATGGAGTCGACCAGGCCGAGCGTGTTCAACGTGCTGTAATTCTCGACGATCAGCACGTCGGGCATGATCATGAGCTGCGCCAGCACGAGCGCGAAGGCGATGGAGCTGCCCGGAAACTCGTAGCGCGCGAAGGCGTAGGCCGCGAGCGTGCACAGCACGAGCTGGCTTGCGAGCACCAGCGCAACCAAAATAATCGTGTTCAGGAAATACCGGGCGAACGGCGCGGCCGACCAGGCGCGAGTGAAGTTGTCGAAGGTCAGCGGGGCCGTCGGATCGAACCGAACGGAGAACTCCGGCGGGTGGAAAGCGGTCCAGACCGCATAAGCGAGCGGCAAAATCCAGAGGATCGCCAGCATCCAGGCGGCGATGCTTTCCAGCAGGCGCCCGGTCCCGCGCGGCTCATAAGGTCCGTATGTCTCCGCCACCCTCATCGGTAATGGATCCGCTTTTCGAGGACGCCATACTGAACGAGGGCGGTGAACGCGAGCACGGCGAGCAGAACGGCCGTCAGCGATGCGGCATAGGCCGTATCCCAGAAGCTAAAACCGACCTCATAGATGTAATAGAGCAGCAGTGTCGTCGCGTTATCCGGCCCGCCGCGCGTCAGCACGAACAAGTGATCCACCATGCGGAAAGCATTGATCACCGCGTTGATGAGCACGAACAGCGTCGTCGGCATCAACAGCGGGAACTGCACGCGGCGGAAGAACGTCCAGCGCGAGGCGCCCTCCAGCGCTGCGGCTTCCGACAGGTTCGGTGGAATCTGCTGCAAGGCGGCGAGATAGAAAATCATGAAGAAGCCCGCCTCCTTCCAGATCGCGACCATGGTGACGGCGGCGAGCGCCGTGTCCTTGGAGCCGAGCCAATTGTGCGATGGAAAACCGAGCAGTCCCAGAATTTGTTCGAGCAGACCGTATTGCGGCGTGTAGAAGAAAAGCCAGATATTCGCGACCGCGATCATCGGCAGCACGGTCGGCGTGAAATAGGCCATCCGGACAAAACCGCGGGCGAAAATGCGGTCATTGACAAGCACGGCCATCAGCATGGCGAGGCCGATGGAGGCCGGAATGGTCCAGGCCGCAAACCAGAGATTGTTCGAGACGGCCTGCCAGAAAACCGGATCGCTCAACAAGTAGCCATAGTTGTCGAGGCCGACGAACTTCTGGGGCCGCCGCGGCCGCGGGGTCGAGTAGAAGCTGTCGACCAGCGTCGCGAATGCCGGCCAGTGCGTGAAGAGCGCCAGTATGGCCATAGCCGGCAGCAGCAGAAGCCAGCCATGGATTGCGGCGGCGGAACGCTTCATTCCAAATCCCCGGAGTGGCGGCGGGCTGCTTGCCCGCCACCTAGATCGTCAGCGATAGGCCCTCAGAATGCGATCGGCTTCCGCCTGAGAGTCCTTCATCGCCTGCTCCGGCGTCTTGGAGCCCGTGAGCGCCGCCTGCAGGCCGTCGTTGAGGGCCTTTGTGACGCGCTGGTTCTCGTGCGTCGAAAGCTCGGCCACGGCGAACTCGAGCTGATCGCGCGCAACAGCCGCCTGCGGGAAGTCCTCGACGTATTTCTTGAGCGCCGGCGTCTCGAAGGAATCGGGGCGGACGGCGACGTAGCCGGTATCCACGCACCATTGCGCCGCGCGTTCGGGCGAGGTGCACCACTGGATGAACTTGAAGGCGGCTTCCTGCTCCTCTTTGCTGGCTTTGCTCGAAATGTGGAAGTTGCCGCCACCGGTGGGACTGCCACGCCGCTTGCCCGCGGGCAGCATGGCGACCCCGAACGGGAATTTTGCGTTGTTGCGCACGTTGGTGAGGTTGCCGGTGGTCGTCCACATCATGGCGCACTTGCGCTCGAAGAAGTCCTTCGGCGTCGTGCCCCACTCGACAATTCCCGGCGGATGGACCTTGTGCTCGCGCGAGAGGCTGACCCAGTACTCTAACGCCTCGATGACTTCCGGCTTGTCGAAATAGGTCTCGTTGCCCTCCTGGTTCATCAGGATGGCGCCGGCCTGCGTGGTGAAGCCCTGGAACAGCCAGTAAGGGAACCCGGAAGACGGCACCTGGATGCCCCACTGGCCATCCTTCGTCAGCTTTTTCGCGAACTCGACCTGCTCGGTCCAGTTGGCCGGCGGCGTGTCGGGGTCGAGGCCGGCCTCCTTGAACAGTTCCTTGTTCCAGTAGAGCACGACGGTGGAGCGCTGGAACGGCACGCCCCAGGTCTTGCCGCCGGTCTGACTGTTGAGCATGAAGGCCGGGAAGAAGCTCGACAGCCACTTGCGGTCCTCGTCCGTCTTCACGAACTCGTCGATCGGGAGGATCGCATCCTCGTCGATCAGGGTGAACATATCGGTGGAGAGCAGCACCGACATGACGGGCGGCACGCCGCTCTTGTGCGCGGTCAGCGCCTTGACGATCGTCTCCTGATATGTGCCCGCATAGATCGGGTTGAGCTTGATCCCAGGATTCTCCTTTTCGAAGTCCCGGGCATAGCCGTCGATGATCTTCGTGATCGGTCCTCCGACGGCCACAGGGTAATAAAACGATATTTCGAGCTTCGATTGCGCGATTGCCGGCGCGGCGATCACCGCGCCTGCCGCCGCGGCGGTGCCCTTCAGGAATTCACGTCTGCGCATTTGCTTTCATCTCCCTTTGCTGAAGCGCGTTCGGCGCGGCCTTTGCTTATCCAATGCGAATGCCAGATGACAGGTCGAACCAATGTGTTGCGCCCGCATCCCAGGCGAGTCGTAGCACGTCGCCGGGCCGGGCGCGCTTGTTTCCAGAAGCGCGGACGATGATGCTCTCCCCTCCCATCCGTGCCTCTATGAGGCTGTCTGCCCCCAGATATTCGACGGATGCCACAGTGGCGGGCACGCCCTGATCTTCGATCCGCATCGCCTCGGGGCGCACGCCCAGGGCGAATGTCGAAGGATCCCGCCCCGGCGCGTTCAGCCTGGCCAGCCAGCCATCGGGGTCCTCGATCCGTGAATACGGCAGAATGTTCATCGGCGGGGTGCCGATGAACCGGCCGGTGAATATGGTGGCCGGGCGCTCGTAGAGCATTTCCGGCGTATCGTCCTGCTCGATGTGCCCGGCCCGCATCAACACGACCTGGTCCGCCATGGTCATGGCCTCCACCTGATCGTGCGTGACGTAAAGCATGGTAATGCCGAGCCGCTGCTGCAGGGCGCGGATTTCGCGCCGCATCTCCTGCCGGAGCTGGGCGTCGAGATTCGACAGCGGCTCGTCCATCAGGCAGACGGGCGTTTCGGCGACGATGGCCCGCCCCAACGCGACGCGCTGCTGCTGGCCGCCGGAGAGCTGTGACGGCTTACGATCGAGCAGGTGTTCGAGCCCGAGGATGTCGGCAGCCCGCTTCAGGCGTTCCCGCCGTTCCGCTGCCGGAACCTTGCGCACCTTGAGGCCGAAGAGAATGTTCTCGGCGACCGACAGATGGGGAAACAGGGCGTAGGATTGGAACACCATCGAAACGCCGCGCTTAGCCGGCGGCAGGTCGGTGACGTCCTTGCCGTTGATGAGGATTTCACCGGCAGTTGCGGTTTCCAGCCCGGCGATGAGCCTGAGAGTGGTGGACTTGCCGCAACCCGAGGGTCCGAGGAGTGCAACAAGGCTGCCCGCCTCGGCACTGAAGCTCACTCCTTCGAGCGCGACGCTCGTTCCCCAGCTCTTCTTAACACCTCTGAGCTCGACGCTCGCCAACGATGATCTCCCCGGCGTTTCCTCATTGCCTCCCTTATGAGGCGCTTGCCCGGCGCGTTCAAATCCGAAACTCTCGACAGGATGTCAACCTGTCGGTTGCAACAGCTTCGACCTCAAGCACCATCCTCGACGCCGTGTGAGACCCGTCCATCCGCGACAGGCAGCTAATTCGGCTCGCCCGCGACCGGCATTTGGGCTAAGTCTGCCTTGTCACAGTGCAGTTCACAATGGCGGCCCCGGCGCATTCGCGGCAGCCCTCGAAAAGATGATCTGAGCAAGGAGTTGCGGGTGTCATGAGCATTCGTGATGTGGCGGCCGAGGAAGGCCGTCCGAGCGAAGGCCAAGTCGAGTCCCGCTACGCCTGGATGCGGCTGATCGCATCCCTGGTGATCGCCACGATCGGAAATGTCGGCATGTGGGCCGTCGTGGTGGTGCTGCCGGCGGTGGAGGCGGAGTTCGGCGTCGCGCGCGCCGACGCGTCTCTCCCCTATACCGTGACGCTGATCGCCTACTCGGCGAGTGGCATTCTGGTGGGCCGTCTCGCCGACCGGATCGGCATCGTCTATCCCCTCGTGGGGAGCGCAATCGTGCTCGGCCTCGGCTACATGCTGACGAGCCAAGCCGGCACGCTCTGGCAATTCGCCATTCTTCACGCGTTGCTCGTCGGCGCCGGCAGCTCCGCGACCTTCGCTCCATTGCTGGCCGACATTTCCCATTGGTTCACGCGACACCGCGGAATTGCCGTAGCGATCTGCGCGAGCGGCAATTACATGGCCGGAACCGTATGGCCGCCGCTCGTGCAGCGCTTCATGGAGGCTTACGGGTGGCGGTCGACTTTTTTCGGCGTTGGGATCTTTTGTCTGGTGACAATCCTGCCCTTGGTTCTGGTTCTTCGCCGCAAACCACCGCACCATCAGCTTTCGGAGGCTGCAGTCGCCGCAGCAGGATCACAGGCGCGGCTTGGTATCTCGCCGAACTTCCTCATGGCCCTACTGGCCCTGGCGGGCGTCGCCTGCTGCGTCGCGATGTCGATGCCACAAGTGCACATCGTGGCCTACTGCGGTGACCTCGGCTACGGACCGGCGCGCGGCGCAGAAATGCTGTCGCTGATGCTCGGCCTCGGCGTCGTCAGCCGCCTCGCCTCGGGGTGGATCGCGGATCGCATCGGGGGACTCGCGACGGTGCTCCTCGGGTCCACCCTGCAAGCCGTGGCGCTCTTCCTCTACCTGCCGTTCGACAGCCTTCCATCGCTCTACGTGATCTCAGGTCTGTTCGGGCTTTTCCAGGGAGGCATCGTCCCGAGCTACGCCATCGTCGTGCGCGAATACTTCTCTCCGAGGGAAGCGGGCACCCGCGTCAGTATCGTTCTGATGTCGACGACGATCGGCATGGCGCTCGGCGGCTGGTTGTCGGGCGCGCTCTTCGATTTGACCGGCGATTACCAGGCGGCCTTCATCAACGGCATTCTCTGGAACGTGCTGAACATCGCGATCATTCTCTGGCTGCTGATGCGCAAGCGCAGCATGAGGATGGCTCCGGCCTGATCAGGCACGAGCCAATTTGCGATCGAGTGCCAAGCCAAACGAGGCTTCCTCGCAATCCCTCCTTGGGAGAAGTCGGTACGGGGGCCTGATCGGGTAAGGTTCACTGCACGCCGAGCTTGTTCAGCCGGTCCCTTGCGGCCTGCGAGCCGGGATCGAGTGTCAGCGCCTTCTGGAAGTCCTCGATGCTCCGGTCCCGATTGCCGAGCTTCTGATACGTCAGACCCCGATTGTAATAGGCGAGCGCCATATCCGGCCCGCGCTCGATCGCGGCGGAGTAGTCGGCGAGCGCCTCGTCGAACCTGCCGAGATCGTAGTAGGCATTGCCCCGATTGTAGTAGGGGTAGGGCGCGTTTGGGGCTAGACGGATCGCTTCCGTGAAGTCGGCGAGAGCTTGCTCGTGCCGCCCCAGCGAGGCATAGGCGATGCCGCGGTTCGTATAGGCGACCGCCAGATTCGGCCCGAGAGCCTTTCCGCTGCGAATGTAAGTCGTGCACCCGCGGATCTGCCGGGCCGTATCCTTGAACTGGTTGCAGTCCGTGATCGGATTGTCCGGCTCGGCGTGCGCAAGCCCCGAGCTGAGGAGTGCGAGAACGAGGACGGCGAGCGATCTCAAAGGTGATCTCCGGTGCAATGCTGCGGCTCGATCATGGCCGATTCCCTGAGCACACCCCACCCCCAGTGCCCCAATGATATAGGGAGTCGGGCCAGCCAACGCCGCACGGTGTGGCAAATTTCTCGATCGTCACGCTAAGGCACCTTCGACCCTGCGCCGGCAGGCAGATGCCAGTCTGCAAGCGCGTCCGCGGTTCCTTCGCCCCGCTCACCCTCTTTACGCTCGGGTCCATTCGGCCTACCGATAGAGCCTACCACAACAGGACCGTTCTAGGAGCGAAAACTCATGAAGCTTGTGCGATTTGGCGCGCCAGGTGCGGAAAAGCCCGGCCTAGTCGATGCAGACGGCACGATTCGCGATGTCTCGGCGCACGTGCAAGACTTCGACGGCTCGAACCTCAGCCCCGCCAGCCTGGACAAGCTGCGCCAACTCGACCTGAAATCGCTGCCGGCCGCCCCCGCTGGCGTGCGCATTGGCGCTCCGGTCGCCCGGCCCATGAACTTCATCGCCGTCGGCCTCAACTACGAGGACCACGCCAAGGAAACCGGCTCACCGATCCCGACCGAGCCCATTCTGTTCAACAAGCTCGCCAATTGTATCATCGGGCCGAACGACGACGTTATGATCCCGAAGGGCTCGCAGAAGCTCGACTGGGAGGTCGAGATCGCCTTCGTCATCGGCACGCGCGCCCGCTACGTGGAGGAAAAGGACGCCCTTCGCCATATCGCCGGCTACGCGATCTGCAATGACGTCTCCGAGCGCTACTTCCAGATCGAGCGCGGTGGCCAGTGGATGAAAGGCAAGTGCTTCGAAACGTCCGGCCCGCTGGGTCCCTGGCTCGTGACGCCGGACGAGATCGAGGATGTGCAGAACCTCGACATGTGGCTCGACGTGAACGGCAAGCGCATGCAGACCGGCAACACGCGGACCATGATCTTCTCGATCAAGTACCTCGTGCACTACATCTCCCAGTTCATGGTTCTCGAGCCCGGCGATGTCGTCACCACCGGCACGCCGCCCGGCGTCGGTCTCGGCATGAAGCCGCCCGTGTTCCTCAAGGCGGGCGACGTCATGACCCTGCATATCCAGGGCCTGGGCGAGCAATCGCAGAAGGTCGTGCCGTTTAAGGAGTAAGCGGTCCGGCTGCCGTATCAGCCGACGCCTAATTCATCGTCTCCGGGTGAGGGATTCCGAGAACTCCTACTGTCATATCCCCTCACCCGACCCTTCGGGTCGACCTCTCCCCATGGGAGAGGTGAAGCGAGTGCCTGCTGCCGTTCCAGCTTCGC
>DASVDU010000113.1:0-2123 GCA_036380915.1 Hyphomicrobiaceae bacterium
AGGCGGCACGAGCTGATCGATGATCCCGAGGCGGCCTTAGCCCGCGTCAGCGCAGCCGGCGATCTCGAAAATGCCGTCGCCGGGGCTGATCTCGTCCAGGAGAGCACGCCTGAAACGCTGGAGATGAAGCGGGAGATTTTCGCCAGGCTCGATTCTGCGGCCCCGCCTGAGGCTATTCTCGCATCCTCGACGTCCTCGCTCGTCACCTCGCTTTATACGGAGAATCTTGCCGGCCGCAGCCGTTGCCTCGTGGCCCATCCCGTCAATCCGCCGCATCTCGTGCCGATCGTCGAGCTATGCGGTGCTCCGTGGACGTCGCCTGAGGTGATGCAACGCGCACGAGAGATCTATCGCTCGGTCGGTCAGGTGCCGATCCATGTCAAGCGAGAGGTGGATGGCTTCGTGCTGAACCGGCTGCAGACGGCCCTTCTCGCCGAATCGTTCCGGTTGGTCGAGGAGGGCGTCGTCACCCCGCAGGACCTTGATGAAACGATTCGAAACGGACTGGGCCTGCGCTGGGCCTTCATGGGCCCGTTCGAGACGATCGAGCTCAATGCTCCCGGCGGCATTCCCGACTATTGCCGGCGTTACAGCCCATTTTTCCGCCGCCTCGCCGCCGATCAGCCGAAAGCGTCCGTGTGGGATGATGACAAGACGGCTGAGGCCGCTGCGGCTTGGGGACCGATCCCCGATCCGCAGAAGCACGCCGCCAAGACGCGGTGGCGCGACGAACAGCTTGCCGCACTCGCGGCTCACAAACGCAGAATGAAACCCTTCACTGACTGAGGAGGCCGGAACCATGAGCAAATCCCGCAAGGTCATCATCACGTGCGCCGTAACCGGCTCGATCCACACGCCGTCCATGTCGCCGCATCTGCCGATCACGCCGGAGGAGATCGCAGATGCCGCCGTTGGCGCGGCCGAGGCGGGCGCCGCTATCGTTCACCTGCACGCACGGGACCCGCAGACGGGCAAGCCCGACCAGAGTGTCGAGGCGTTCGCGCCGTTCCTGAAGGTGATCAAGCAGCGTTCGGGGTGTGTGGTGAACATCACCACCGGCGGCGCCATGACCATGACGGTCGAGGAGCGGGTTCGGCCTGCAGCGACTTTCAAGCCGGAGATCGCATCGCTCAACATGGGCACGATGAACTTCGGCCTCTATCCGATGCTGGCGCGGACGAAAGAGTTCAAGTTCGACTGGGAGCGGCCCTACCTCGAGGGCTCACGCAGCGGATTTTTCAAGAACACCTTCTCGGACATTGAGTACATCCTGAAGACCTGCGCCGGAAACGGCACGCGGTTTGAGATCGAATGCTACGACATCGGCCACCTTTACACGCTGGCCCATATGGTCGACCGCAAGATCGTTGAGCCGCCGCTGTTCGTTCAGAGCGTCTTCGGCATTCTCGGGGGAATCGGCCCGCATCCCGAGGATGTCGCGCACATGAAGCGCACGGCCGATCGGCTGTTCGGCAAGGACTACCAGTGGAGTGTTCTGGGCGCTGGGCGCAATCAGCTCCCGATCGCAGCCATGGCGGCATCGATGGGTGGGAATGTGCGCGTCGGCCTCGAGGATTCGCTGTGGGCTGGCCCCGGCAAGCTGGCCGAAAGCAACGCCCAGCAGGTGCAACTCGCACGTCAGATCATCGAGGGGCTGGGGCTCGAAATCGCCACCCCGGACGATGCGCGCGAGATGCTGCAGCTCAAAGGCGGAGATCAGGTGGCGTTCTAGCCTGGTATCCAAGCTGGAGATGCCCGCCCCCTCTCCCGTGTGTGGCGAGAGGGCGGGACTGCTTCATCTGACCGTTCTATAAAGCAGTACGAATAAGCGTCAGCTCGCCTTCTGCCGGTTCTTCTCGAGCCAGCCGTCGACCAGCTTCACGGTGCGGTCTAGCGCTTCGGACTTCATGCCTTTCTGGGCGGCGATGATTTGCACGAGGCGGTCGACGCGCTCGATGTTCGGCGCACCGGCAGCAAGCGCACGGGCCGCGGACGAAGGACTCCCGAGGGACAGGGCGGCGTTGGCGTATTTCTCGAAAGGCACCATGTCCTTCTCGTCCGCGCCGAGCTTGACGCACAGCTCCACGACCCAGTTATAAACCGCCCGCGACTCATCGAGGTTG
>DASVDU010000114.1:0-3513 GCA_036380915.1 Hyphomicrobiaceae bacterium
TATCGCCACCGCAATCAACGCCGCGATCAGCCCGTATTCAATGGCCGTAGCGCCGGATTCATCACGCACGAAGCGCTTGAACATGTTCATATGACTCATCTCCCACTCGTGATTGGCGCCTCCGCGCCATGTTCTGCTGCATTTGAGCCGAACACGAGGAAAATTAGGTCGGAGATGTTTCCGAGAAGTAAAACCAAAACAACAGTCAGCGATGCTTGTTGCAACTCAAGCGCGATGTTCTGAAAAACAAAGAATAATAGGGACACTTTTTGCGTGTATTACAAAGTAAGACAAGTAGAATAAGCCCGACATGCCTGTCCTCCGACGCTCCAATGTGGCTAATTTTGGGTGAACCTCGCGCTTCGACCAGTAGACAGCAAGGTTGACATCGAGTCAGGTCGCTCACAGGGCTCACGACAAATCGACAGCCTGGCGTGATCTGGCTGCAGCATTGCTTGGCGGATCGGCAGCCAGTTCGCTGCGGCACGGTGGGTCGCTCTATTTGTTCGGCAGTGAAAGCAGCGAAGTCGCCCTAACCCGAAACCGCCATTTCCGATTCCTTCACGAATAGCTGGCCTAATCGCCCCGGACGAGCAAATCGAGGGGAGAGATCATGCCTGCCTGTTGCGGGAATCGTGTCCGCATTCTCTGCCATTCGGCCGTTGTCGCCCTCGCGTTCGCGCTGGCAAGCTCAGGGATATTCTTCCGGGCCGCTCGTGCCGAGGATCTGATCGTGAAGTACGATCAATCGCAACTCTGGCGTCTGGACCGACCGGTGGCCGAAATCATCATCGGCAACCCCACCATCGCCGAGGTGACCATCCAGAGCAGCGATCTGTTGGTCGTGACGGGCAAGTCGTTCGGCATCACGAACATCATCGCCCTCGATGCGGATCGCAAGATCGTCGCTGAGCGCCGCATTATCGTGCAGCGGGACCAGCTCAAAGTGGTCAACCTGCTTAAAGGGAGCAAGCGCGAGACCTATAACTGCACGCCACAGTGCAATCCATCCATCACGATCGGGGACGACTCGCAATACTTCGAGACGATCGCCAAGCTGTCCGAGCAGAAAATGAAGCTGTCATCAGGCAATGCTGGAAGCGGTGGCGGCGACAGTGCGAACTGACCTTTGGTCCCGCCGCTGCATGCCCACCGAGCACGGCTGTCAACGATCCTTTAACCGACTCGCAACCTTTACGAAGGTTCGCAACAATCCGTTCAGATTTGTTCAATCACCTAGCTCTCTCAAGTGATTAAGTTGACGAGAGCGGTCATGTCCCAGGGTGACGGTTTCATCCGACGGCTGCGTCGATGCCGCCTCATCCAACTTGCCAGGCAACTGGAGCAGGACAGAAGCGGCACCACAGCCATCGAGTTCGCGATGGTCGGATTGCCGTTTTTCATGTTCCTGTTCGGCATTTTTGGTTTGGGCCTCTACTTCTTCACGACCTTCTCGCTCGAGAACGCCGTCGAGCAGGCTTCGCGGCTGATCCGCGTCGGCCTCGTGCAACAGAGCGGGATGACGGCAACGGAATTCAAGCAGGAGGTCTGCAAGCGCCTGCCGCCGTTCGTCGACTGCAACGAGAAGATGCGGGTGAACGTGCAGAATTACGCCGATTTCGGCTCCATCACCGCTCCCTCCTGCACCGACTCGCAGGGCAATCTGGTTCCGCCGGATGGCACAACCTTTAGGACCGGCGGATCGAGCGAGGTCGTGCTTGTCACCGTCTGCTACGAATGGGATCTCGCCGGCGTCCTGCCGTTTCTGAAGCTCGGCAACATGCCGAACGGCGCTGCCCTGATCCAGGCTTCCGCAACCTTCCTGACGGAGCCGTACGAGGACTGAGGCATGCGTCGCTCAGGTCGGTCGAGAAATCGTAGTCGCGCCGCAGCCACGTTCACGCGGATGCTGGGCGACCGGCGGGGCATCGCGGCCGTCGAATTTGCGCTTATTCTGCCGATCATGTTCATGCTGCTGGTCGGCACCGTCGAATTCAGCCTCGCGCTGACGGTCGACCGCCGGGTGAGCCAGGTCGCCAACTCGACGGCCGACCTCATCGCACAGAAGAAAAAGATCACGGCCAGCGAAGTCGCCGGGATCATGAAGATCATCGAGCACCTGATGCGCCCCTATGATCCGAGCCGGCTGCGCGTCACCGTGCTCAACGTGATCGCTAATATTTCTGATGCCTCGGATACGACCGTGTGCTGGTCTTACGAGCACAACGGCGGCGCGGGCAGCTATGCCGCGGGGGCGGAGTACGCTCTGCCGGAAAATATCGTCGAGGCCGGCGGCAGCGTCATCGTCGCCGAGGTGGTCTACGATTACGAGCCGATCATCTTCAAATACTTCATCAAATCGGCGTTCACCCTCAGAGATACACTTTACCTCAAGCCGCGGCTGTCGAGCTACGTCGAGTACAACGGCCAGCCGTGCAGTTGAGGCCGTGTGGCCGAGCGGACGGCGTTGACCCCGTCAGCTCGTGCGGGTGGCCACGTATGTGACAGCTTGACGCAAGACGTCCGCCTTGCCCCCAAACCGCTGGAGAGCGGCAGCAGCCTCGGCTTGCAAGCGGTTCAGTTGCTCGCGCGCCCCTTCCACGCCCAACGCCGAGACGTACGTCGCCTTGCCGGCGGCGGCATCCTTGCCGGTGGCCTTGCCGACGACGGCAGCCGCGCCTTCGACATCGAGCAGATCGTCTGCGACCTGAAATGCGGCCCCGAGAGCTTGGCCGTAGCTTGAAAGCGCACGGCGTTCCTCCTCCCCTGCCGACGCGAGTATCGCCCCCGCTTCGGCGGCAAAGGCGATCAGGGCCCCCGTCTTGCGCTGTTGGATGTCGCGCACGCGGTCGAGGTCGCCGGCGCCCTGCCGGGGCAGCTTCTCTGCCTCGAGATCAAGCTGCTGCCCGCCGACCATTCCCGCAGGACCAGCAGCGCGGGCCAGGGCGCTTGCCAGCTCGCAGCGCACCTCCGGGTCGGGATGCGCTCCGCGGTCTGCCAGAACTTCGAAGGCGAACGTCAGCAGCGCATCGCCGGCGAGGATGGCGGTCGCTTCATCGAAGGCGACGTGGACGGTCGGTCGACCGCGGCGCATGTCGTCATCGTCCATGGCCGGAAGATCATCATGGACCAGCGAGTAGCAGTGCACCAGCTCGACCGCCGCAGCGGCGTCTACCGCCCCTTCCGGCGCGAGGCCGAAGAGGCGCGCACTCTCGATGACGAGAAATGGCCGAAACCGCTTGCCGCCGCCCAGCACCGCGTAGCGCATCGCTTCGGCAAGTCGCGGGGGCACGGTCGAGGTCAGCGCGCCCAAGAGCTCCTGAAGGCGCGCTTCGGTCAATTGGGCATCAATCCGGAGCCGTTCCGATAGAGCCATTGTAAGGCCATCTACATCGTCAAGGTTCATTATACTTGAGCCCGCATTCTGCTGCAGCCGGGAGCAACCCACGCTATAACACTTGGTCCAAGGAGCCGGTCCATAAGTATGGCTTTGCAGGACAAAGTGCGTGAGGT
>DASVDU010000115.1:0-10886 GCA_036380915.1 Hyphomicrobiaceae bacterium
ATGACGAAGTCGGTGCCTCCGAATGCATCGCCTAACAATCTCTTCACGCCGTTTTCCGGAAGATCGTCGACGGCGATGCCGCCGATCAGATGCTCGGCGAGCAGCTTGGCCGGCATCTCATCGAGCCAGGGGCGCATCGCCACTGCCGCACCGACGCCCACATGATTCGGCGTGATGCGGCGGTCCAGGATGAAGGCGCGCCCCTCGGCATCCTCCAGAACCTGCGCCAAGAGGTCGTGCAGGTCCAGGACCTCGATGCCACGCTCCTGCATTCTCAACACGAAATCAAAGTGGTCCTTCTGCGCCTCGTGAACCCACAGCACGTCGTCGAAGAGCAGCGCATGGCAGTTGCCCGGCGTCAGGCGTTGATGGGCCAAGCCGGGTCGGCACACCATCACCGCATTCAGTTTGCCGACCTCCGAGTGAACCCCCGGCGTGAACATTCTCTTTTCTCCTGCGATTGTCTCCTCATCCTGCGCCAAGTAGTTCGGGAGGCATTACGTCACATCGCGCCTGTTGCGTCGTGGTGCCGTCAGCGCGGCGTGCAAGCCCATACGCGCCGAACAGGGTCGGCCTAGGCGTCATCTCCCGCTCATCCATCTCTATCGCTGTGTTGAGGACCCACCGTGGCCCACCGGAATTCGGGAATGCCACAGGATTGCCTTCGCGATGACCAAGGTCGAACGGAGAGCGGCAAAATGGGAGAACGTTACGGTAACTTACATTGCCGTCCGGGCTAGGCTCACCCGGGCCGAGCGGCTTCGTGTGCCCTATCTGCGCCCGGATGACCGCGAAGACAGCGATGCCTGTGTCGCGGCGCGGATTAACCGAGCAAAGGGCTAGGCGCCAGCGAAGGCACCATAAACTCGAACGAGCGGTTGGTGCTGCTGACCGCCACGTAAGCGAGCCGTCAGCCGAACGGATTGTCGGCAAAGCGGCTGTCGCTGAAGAGGCCGATTAGTATATGATCGAATTCCAGCCCCTTCGCCTTGTGAACGATCCCAACGGTTTGGTCTGACGTTGGACGTTGAAGCTGTTGTAGACGGCCGCGTGAACTGAGAGAAATCGCTGGGCGGATCCGGGCGACTTGTCAAGCTTGGCTTTCTTCCCGACACTGCCGGCCATCACCTCGTTCGCGCCGCTTCGCAACGCTTGCGGCTGAGAGACGATATCGCTTCATCGGCTGTCCTCCCGTCCCGAGGGTCCGATCATCCAGCGGCGAGTCAAGCTGGGAGCGGCGTCCCAACCGGTGACCCACGCTCAAGCGGTCGGGTTCCGAGCGAACCTGCAACGGATTGATCCGGCCGCGCCGGCCTGGGACACGACAGGAAGCGCACTTCGCATCAGCTAAGCGGCTGGATCGGAAGCAATTAACCCCGCTGCGGCCAAAATCCGAGGGTTTGGGGTTAACGCAGATGGCAGCCCGGTCCCGTGGTTGTCACGCCGCTCAATATCAGGCTCGGGTCGAAACACCTCTAGATCGCCGAGTGGCGAGGTCCGTGCGAGCCAAAGTAGCGAAAGATCATCATGGCGTCGATACTCTCCAAATGCATTCGCGCAGTCCCCTAGGACAAGCGCCGCGACGGTGCGCTATATCAGCCGCCGAGGACCCCATTTGGCGCGTTCCGCCTTGTTAGGCTTTCCGAAAAAACCTAACTATGATCAGCCAAGGAGGTCGCTTACTTAGGGTTTGAATCACAGGAGCCGAGGCGGTCCGTAACGACGACTTGCGGACAGCCGTGCCGGCGCAGCAGCTTGCGCATCGCTTTCAGCGCTGCCTGTTTGTCTCGTCGGCTCTGAACGAAAACGTCCGACACCTCACCCTCATCATCGACCGCCCGCGACAGATACATCCGCCGGCCGTTCGTCCAGACAAACATCTCGTCCAGGTGCCAGCGGCCTGACGGACGCGGCCGTGACGGGCGGATCTGCCGCGCATCGAGAGTGCCGAACTTCGCGACCCGGCAGCGGACTGTCTCGTAGGATACGTCGACGCCACGCGCGGCAAGAATATCCGCCACGTCGCGCAAGCTGAGCGCGAAGCGAACGTAAAGCCACACAGCGTGCCGGATGATCAGCGGCGGGAACCGGTGCTGGGCAAGAAACGGTCATTATCTTGATCGACCGAACCCGCCCGCAAAACGCCGACCTGTTAGGTTGACGCTGACGGTTCCGATCGTCGCGACGGCTCGCAGTTCCTTGCGCGCGGCCGCCGCGGCGCCAGTGGCATTATCGGCACGCGACGCGATATCGGCGAGCGGGTCATGATCGCCTGGGACGCAGGCCGTGAAGCCACACGCGCAGTGCATGACGCCCTGCCGATCCTCGTGTGTGCGGAAGTGGTGCATGTTCCGTGCGTCAATCCCCGGGCGACCATGACCGGCCACGGTGCCCAGCCCGGCGCCGACATCGCGCTGCACCTGAGCCGACATGGTATCCACACCGAAGTCGAGCATATGCAGGTTCATGATCTCGCGCCGGAAGAAGCGATCCTGGCACGCGTCTCCGATCTCGGTATCGAGTTGCTCGTCGCCAGTGCTTATGGCCGCAGCGCGGATGCGCGAGTTGCTGCTGGCGGGATGACACGGCATTTGCTGCGTTCGACAACCGTTCCTGTCCTGATGGCGCACTGACCCGCGCCGTGTCAGTCCTGAAGCACTTGGGGGTACCCCACACGACGCCTGCGAGCATCGTCCCAGAGAGAGATCCGAGGCGATGCTCCTCGGCGGACCGCGAGAGGCGTAGCAGGAAGGAGGCGGTCTTCTCCACAGCGGACTTCCGGCCGAGCAGCGGCATTTGATCCTGCGCGGCCGCCAGTTCCGTCGCCATCAGGGACCGGATCCGCCGAGCCAGGCTCGGCACGTCATCACAGAGTTCCTCAAGCCGCGCGCGAATAGCGCGCCACCGTCACGTCGGTACCCGCCTCAGCTGTATAGGCATCGCTGTTGCACAGGTTGATCCCTACAAGCTGTCCGGGATAGGCGAACCCGGGGATCTACCGCCGCCCTCCGGCAGGAGCTGACAGAACTTCAGAATCCCCTGACGGACCTCGAACAGGTGGTCGGCATCATCGGCCTCGTAGAAGGCGGTTTCTTTCGCGCGCAGTTTGCTGGTCGTGATCAGGGAGATCACAGGATCCTGCGCCGGTACGACCGTCCCGGGCCAGACCGGCGTAAGCGCGACGTTGGCAAAGTGTCACGGGCCGATGGCAGCGGCGCCATTTTCTGGTAATTAAGAGCAACGGATTGCTACGTTCGTAGCAACCGGTACCGAACCGGACGGGGTTCCGACACCTGACCTGGACCGCCATGATGGACAGCCAGAAAGTCCTCGTTGTCGATGATGACCCGAGAGTCCGTGACCTTCTGCACCGGTATCTCGAAATGGAGGGATTCCGGGTCACGCCGGTCGCCGATGGCGCGGCGATGCGCGAGGCGATCAGGCAGACGCGGTTCGATCTGATCCTCCTCGACTTGGTCCTGCCCGGAGAGGATGGTCTCTCCCTTGCCCGGGAGCTGAGGCAGCATTCCGAGACCCCCATTATCATCCTGACGGGAAAAGGCGATACGATCGACCGCGTCGTCGGGCTCGAGATGGGCGCCGACGACTACATCACCAAGCCGTTCCATCTGCGCGAGGTGCTTGCGCGTATCAGGACCGTGCTTCGCCGCGCTCGCCCTGCCATGGCCGGCGCGGAGAGTGTGCCGAAGAGCGGCAGCGACCAGCGGATCGCGTTCGACGGCTGGGAGTTGGACATGGCCCGGCGCGAGTTGCACTCGCCCGGGGGAAGACCGATTCCGATTACGACCGGCGAGTTCGCGCTCCTGGAGGCGTTTGCCCGAAACGCCAATCGGGCGCTCAGCCGCGATCAGCTGATGGATCTTACCAAGGGCCACGAGTGGACCCCCTTCGACCGCAGCATCGATACTCAGGTTGCCCGGCTTCGAAAGAAGCTCGAGGACGATCCCAACAGACCGACACTGATCAAGACCGTGCGTGGTGTAGGTTATATCCTTGCCGCGACGATCACGCGTCGTTAGACGTGCCTGCGGCCCCCTCGGTAGCCAGTCCCGCCAGAGCCTCGCGCAACTTGTGAGCCAGTTCCATCTTCGAATAGGGCTTTCGCAGGAGCAGCGATCCATGGCCGAATTCCGTACCGCTGATGAGCGTGGGATCGGCATAACCTGACGTGAACAGGATCCGGACCCGGGGCCAGCGACGACGGGTGATCCGGGCCAAGTCGGCCCCTGTCATACCGCCCGGCATCACGACGTCGGTGAAAAGAAGATTGATCGCTGGACTCTGTTCCAGCAGATCGAGTGCGGCCTGTCCACTGTCGGCCTCGAGTACGCGGTAACCGAGTTCTTCCATCCGGCGAACCGTAATTCGCCGCACCTGCGGGTGATCCTCGACGACCAGGATCGCTTCGCCGCGCGCGGCACACGCCTCCATCTGGACCTGCTGCCGCTCGCCGCTCCCTGCCTCGCTCAAGCGCGGCAAGTAAAGCTTTACCGTCGTCCCGTAGCCGAGTTCGCTGTAAAGGCGGACATGTCCACCCGACTGACGTACAAAGCCATAGACCATGCTGAGGCCCAGACCGGTGCCGGCACCCGTTCCTTTTGTCGTGAAGAAAGGTTCGAACGCCCGTTGCTGGACTTCGGGAGTCATGCCGGTGCCGGTATCGGTGACGGAGAGCATCACGTACTGTCCCGGTCTGCCCCCCGGGTAACCTGCCAAGTCGTCGGCGTCCAGTTCCGCATTCTCTGTCTCAATGGTCAGACTACCGCCCTTCAGCATGGCATCACGCGCATTGATGGCGAGATTGAGCAACGCGTTTTCGGCCATGCCCGGATCGGCAAGAGTCATCCAGAGGCCGTGCGCGAGGAGCGTGCTGATCTGAAACGACTCTCCCAAGGAACGCCGCAAAAGATCGCTCATGCCCAAAACCATCTCGCCCAGATCGATCGGCTTGGGATTGAGTGCCTGGCGCCGGGCAAAGGTGAGCAGCCTGTCGGTCAGTTGCGCGCCCAGTTCGGCGGCCTCCAGCGCCTGCTTCAGGATCTCGCGATCATCATCTCGAACGAGCCGCATCTCCATCAATTCGAGATTGCCGATGATCACCGTCAGAAGATTGTTGAAATCGTGCGCGATCCCGCCGGTCAGCTGGCCGACCGCTTCCATTTTCTGCGACTGCCGCAGTTCCTCCTCGATCTTGCGCCGGGCGGTCAAATCACGAACGAATCCGGTGAACAGCCGTCGCCTTTCGAGACGGACCTCGTCGACGGCCAGCTCCATGGGAAAAACGGTTCCGTCCTTCCGCCGGCCATCGACCACGCGGCCGATTCCGATGATCCTTCGCTCACCCGTCCTGAGATAGCGCTCCAGATATCCGTCATGCGCCTCTCGGTAGGGCGACGGCATCAGTATATTGACGTTCTGGCCGATCGCCTCGGCGGCGCTGTACCCGAACAATCGTTCGGCCGCGGGACTGAAACTCTCCATGATCCCCTTTGCGTCAATGGTGATGATCGCATCCGGGGCGGTTTCGATGATCGATTGCAGTCGCGCCTCCCGCTCGCGCAACGCGGTCTCGGTTTCCTCCTGATCGGTGAGGTCGAGCCCGGTACGGATGATGTACTGCACCTCGCTCCGGGGGCCGAGTTTCGCCGCCGTCGACCAGGCTATGAGACGCCGCTGGCCTTCCTTCGTGATCCAATGGTTGGTTTGGCGGCCGAGAGAATCGCCTGCTTTGACTCGCTCGAACACGGCTTTCACGGGCTCGATGTCCTCCGGTGGAAGCAGGAAGTCCCAGACGTGCCTCTTCTTCACCTCATCGAGCGAGTAGCCGCTCACCTCCTGACAGGGCCTGTTGAAGAACAGAATCCGCCCGGCCGGATCGAGCATGATTACGAGGGCACCGATCGAGTCGAGAATCGTTTCGGAGGTCTCGCTCTCTGGCACGCGATTCTCCATGTCGAACTCCGGCTCGCACATTGCGTCGTTATGCCGGGTGCATTGCTGCCGTGACGAACGGGAGCGTACTCGTCCGCCCTTCGGCTGTAAATTCGGATCCTTGACAGCCGCGAGCGGTACGCCTCGCTAAAGGTGAATCGAGACCGTAGCAGAATGCGGAACCGAGCGAGCCTCCTCGGAGACGGCCCAACCGCCGCCACTATGCCGCTTCGAGCTCGGTTGGCGGAAGCAATACCGCTCCCGGCGATATCCCGGGATTGATTTCCTTGACCCGATATGTATGGGCCAGCGCATCCCATCTCTGGAGACGACACTTCCGCTCGAAGCGCTTGATCGCCGCAGCCGCTGCACGGTCGCGGCTACGGGCTCTGCGAATGGAAATCGTCATCAGCAGCATCTCACATGGCTTCCCATACGCGTTCACCACCTCACGGATGAATGTCATCTCATAACCCGTGCTATCGGTCATAGCCGATTCCTCCGTCAGTCCTCATCCTTCAGATCTACGTTATCGGAATCGTCTCGCGTCTCATTGATCGGAATCAAACGAGTCTCCAGGCCCGCCTTGGCTTGAGGATCGAGCATGCATGCGGTGGATACCCGTTCGTGGCTTTCCGTCTCTGACCGGCGAAAGGAAAGCCGGCCGGCCTCTGCGCTAGATCAATGTGGGCGCATCCCCGAGCGTTTAGCTTTGGCGCGCAGCACCTGTCGGCATACCGGCATGACATTCTATTCGAAACCTCCGACCGGACACGGCGCCTACTGGACGCGCGAAGCACCTCGTCTGCTGGCGGAGCTGAGCAGTTCCGCCGACGGATTGGACGAGGCTACGGCGGCACGCCGGAACACTATGGCAGGCAAGCGTCCCGTCGGCCAGGGGACCGTTGCGGACGTGATGCGGCTGTTCCTCAGGCAGTTGATCAGCCCGCTCGTCCTGATCCTGGTGTTCGGTGCCGGCGTGTCCGCGGCCACGGGCGATCGGCTCAATACCACTATTATTCTTTCCATCGTTCTGGGCAGCGCGATCCTGGGCTTCTCGCAGGAATACCGGGCGTCGGCGGCCGTGGCAAAGCTGCGGCAGCGGCTTTCCCTCAAGGCGACCATTCTGCGCGCCGGCCGACCGACCGAGGTCGAGGCTGCGCGCGTGGTTGCGGGGGACGTGCTGCTGCTATCCGCCGGAAGCCTCGTCCCGGCTGACGGTGTCGTGCTGGAGGCAAAAGACCTTCTCGTTTCCGAGGCAACCCTGACGGGCGAAACCTTTCCGGTGGAGAAACGGCCAGGCACGGTTCCGGCGGAAACGCCCTTGTCGGGGAGAATGAACTGCGTTTTCCAGGGCACCTCCGTTCGGTCCGGCACAGCACGGGTTCTCGTGCTCGACACGGGCGCCGCGACCGAGTATGGGCGCATCGGCGCTCAGCTGCGGATCCTTCAGCCGGAGACCGACTTTGCCGTAGGCCTGCGTCTTTTTGGCATCATGCTGACCCAGGTAATGCTGGTGATCGTGGTCCTGGTGCTCACGGTCAATGTGGCACTCGATCGTCCTGTTGCCGACACGCTGCTCTTCTCGGTCGCGCTCGCCGTCGGCCTGTCACCCGAACTGCTGCCGGCCATCGTCAGTGTGACGCTCTCGGTTGGCGCACGGGCCATGGCTCGAAACGGAGTGATCGTCCGCCGGTTGGAGGCGATCGAGAACCTGGGCAGCATGGATCTCCTCTGCACCGACAAGACCGGAACGCTGACGATCGGCGTCGCCGCCCTGGACGCGGCGGTAGATCCCGACGGAAAGGCGTCGGCGAGGGTGCTGCAACTCGCTTACCTGAATGCGGTGTTCGAAACTGGGATCGAGAACCCGCTGGACGCAGCCATCGTCGCAGCCGGACGGCGGGCCGGGATCGACACCGAACATTGGCACAAAATCGATGAGATCCCGTATGACTTTCTACGCCGCCGCCTGACCATCGTGGTCGCCGGCACCGACGATCCGGCAGCCCATCTGATCATCACCAAGGGGGCGCTAGAGCCGGTCCTGGACTGCTGCGCCACCCTCGGCTCGGAGGGTATCCGCCTGGACGCCGCCTCCCGCGAGGCGTTGCTGAGATTCTTCCGCCGTAAGGGGGCCGAGGGCTTCCGTGTGCTGGGCCTTGCGGCCAAGCGGGGACCGGCGAAGGGTCGCTACCACCACGTTGACGAGACGGAGCTGACCTTCCTGGGCTTCCTGCTCCTGCGCGACCCGGCCAAGCCGGATGCGGCACAGACGGTGAAGAACCTGCGGCAGCTGGGGGTGAAGATCAAGGTAGTGACGGGCGACAACCGGTTCGTCGCAGCAAGTCTCGCTCTCGAGGTGGGGCTCGACCCCGCCGCCCTCCTGACGGGGGCGGAGATCGCCCACCTGTCCGACGAGGCCCTCTGGCACCGGGCCCGGCACACCGATCTCGTTGCCGAGGTCGATCCGCAGCAGAAGGAGCGGATCATCCGCGTGTTGCGGCGGTCGGGGCATGTCGTGGGATTCATGGGGGACGGCGTAAATGATGCGCCAGCCCTTCATGGCGCCGATATCGGCATTTCGGTGGAGGAGGCTGTCGATGTTGCCCGGGAAAGCGCCGATATCGTGCTGCTGCGGCCGGATTTGGACGTCCTGCGCCGAGGGATCGAGGATGGGCGTCGTACTTTTGTCAACACGCAGAAATATATTGCTATTACTCTCAGCGCCAACTTCGGAAACATGCTGAGCATGGCCGTAGCCTCGCTCGCGCTCCCCTTCCTGCCGCTGCTGGCGAAGCAGATCCTGCTCAACAACTTCCTTTCCGACTTCCCGTCCGTGGCGATCTCCACGGACCGGGTGGACCCGGAGGCCACGCGGCATCCGCCGCGCTGGAAGATCGCGAATGTCCGCCGCTTTATGCTGGTGTTCGGATCGGTCAGCAGCCTGTTCGACGTTCTGACGTTCGCGCTGCTCCGCCTGGGATTCGGCGCAGACGAGATGACGTTTCAGACCGGATGGTTCGTTGTCTCCCTGCTGACGGAGCTCGCCGTCGTCCTGGTGCTCCGCACGCACAGGAACATCTTCGACAGCCGGCCCGGAATGCTCCTGCTCTGGTCAACCGTGGCTGTCAGCCTCGCCGCCATCCTGATCCCCTATGCCGGACCGTTAGCCTCCCTTTTCGGCTTCGTGCCGATGCCGGCAAACCTGGTCCTGTCTCTGCTCGGGATCGTCGGACTATATCTGTTGGCCACAGAGGTTGCGAAACGCCGGTTCTACCCGGACGCCTATAGCGCGACCCGCGCCGCTACGCCGAGTTCCAAGATAGAGCGTCAGCGGAACGCTTCGTGACGGTTTGTGGCAGACGGTGGGCATGCCGAAGCAAAGGCCCGGCCGCATCGCGGATCGTCAGCCGACTCGGAGGCAAAAAGGCCCGACACCATTCTGGCGGGGTCGTCATACGCCATCACGCGGAACTTGATCCAGGTCAAGGCCTTTGCCGCCCGCGAGGCGCCTAATGCCAAGTAATCCCGGCCGTTGAATCATCGTCGAGAAAGCCGACAGGAGCTCGCCATGATCAAGACGATCCTCGTTCTCGCTGACGGAAGCCCTGGATGCGAGATAGTGCTATCCGCCGCGGTCGACCTCAGCCGACGCTTTACCGCTCATCTGAACGTCCTGCACGTCCGCCCCGCTGACGCAGGCCTGATGCCGTATATAGGCGAGGGGATGTCGGCCGCCATGGTCGAGGAGATCATCGAGGCGGCGGAGAGGAACGCAGAGGAACGGGCAGCCAGCGCAAGGACCGCCTTCGACCGGCTCAACACGGCCGGGCTTTCGGCAAGCTGGCATGCCGAAACCGGCCCGGAAGCGGATATTGCGGCGGCCGTCGGACGGTTAAGCGATCTCATTGTCATCGGACGCCCGGACGATCCGGGTGAGATCCCATGGCGGACAACGCTCGATTCCATTCTATTCGATACCGGCCGACCGGTCTTGATTCTTCCCCGGAATCGGCCATCGGACATCGGCAGCCGCGTGGCCGTCGCCTGGAACAGCAGCGCCGAGGCGGCCGGCGCGGTTGCCGCTGCCCTTCCCTTTTTCCGATCCGCCGAGCAGGTCACGATCCTGAGCACCGGCCCTGTCAGTCGCTATGCCTCGGCAGCCGGGCTCGTCACCTATCTCGCCCGGCACGACGTTCGGGCCGCGACAAAGACGTTCGAGCCGGGCTCGACACCGCTCGGGAACGCATTGCTGGAGCAGTGCCGGCTGTCTCAATCGGATCTGTTGGTGATGGGGGCCTACGGCCATAGCCGCCTTCGCGAGATGATTCTCGGAGGTGCCACCCGCGAAGTTCTGGCCATCGCTGACTTGCCGGTGCTGATGGCACATTGATCGGCCGTCGCACCCCGGTGGCGATCTCCTTGACGTGAGCCTCGTGCGCCAACGAATCCCATTGTCGCTGGAACCGGCGCGGAATTGCAGTTATCTGGCCGATGCGACGGAATGGCACCAGAACCGCCGCATCGGCGAGCATGCATCCATCAGCGAGCCGGATGACGTGATCCGTACCTTCAAGGTTGTTTCCGTGACATGACGGTTGCCGGCCGCAGGGCGGTATGCCCTGCAAAAAACCTTCTGCGTCCCTGGTATGGCTCACGTGGCCGCGCCTCGGCTCGCCGGTGCCCCGTCGAGATCGATGGTCACGGTGACGATGCCGGAATCGTCGGGATCGGGCTCGATCGAGAACCCGAGTTCGCGGCACATCTGCAGCATCTGGGTATTGTCGCGGAGAACCTCTCCGAACAGCATCTTGACCCCCTCCCGTCGGGCATAGGCGATGATCTCGGTCACAAGCGCCCAGCCCAGCCCCTGCGCCTTGACATCGCTGCGGACGAGGACGCTGAATTCCGCGCGCCGTCTGTCGGGATCG
>DASVDU010000116.1:0-18455 GCA_036380915.1 Hyphomicrobiaceae bacterium
TGCAAGTACGGCGTATCCGCTGCTTGTGTCGGAGGATCGCCGGGTCCAAAGTGCGCCGCGATTTGGAGGGAGCATGGCCATGCCCACAGGTGATGTGGTGATCGATCTGGAAGAGCTGGTTGCACGCATTCCCGACGGCGCCAGCATTGCCATTCCGCCGGATTATTCGGGATGCGCCATGGCGGCGGTGAAAGCGCTCATTCGGCGCGGCTGCCGCAACCTGAACCTCATTGGAGTCCCGAGCGGTGGCTTCCAGGCCGACTGGCTGATTGGCGCCGGCTGCGTCGCGAGCGTCGAGGCGGCGGCGATGACGCTCGGGGAGCACGGCATTCCGCCACGCTTCTCGGCGGCGATCCGCGAAGGGCGGATCGCGATGAAGGATGCGACCTGCCCGGCGATCCACGCAGGGCTGCAGGCGGCCGAGAAAGGTGTCCCTTTCCTCCCGCTCCGCGGCATCTTGGGCTCGGATCTCATGAAATACCGGCCGGATTGGAAGGTGGTGGACAATCCTTTCTCGGATGGAAATGATCCCATCGTGCTCATTCCGGCAATTCGCCCCGATATCGCGCTGTTCCACGCCCGGGCCGCGGATCGCCACGGCAATGTCTGGATCGGCGTGCGTCGCGAGCTGATGCTGATGGCCCATGCCGCGCAAACCACGCTGGTTACCGTCGAGCGCATCGAGGATACCGACTTCCTCGCCGACGATGCCATGGCGGCGGGGACGATTCCGGCGCTTTACATTTCGGCGATTTCTGTGGTGCCCGGTGGTGCGCGACCTGTCGGGCTCGCCGGTGCGTATCCCGCCGATACAGAAATGCTTTCTGCATACGCGGCAGCAGCGAAAACGGAGGACGGGTTTCGGCGCTGGGCGGGCGAAGCCATTTTTGGAAAGGTGCCTGCATGAGCCCGCATTTGTCCGACGCGGTCAGCCGTACGGAGATCATGATCGCCGCGATCACGCGGATGCTGCAGGGGCTGCGCCATGTCGCGGTCGGCAACAGCTCGCCCATTCCGGGATCGGCGGCCCTTCTCGCGCGGGCGCTCTCCGGCGGAAAGCTTCGCGTGTCGCTGCTCGGAAGCCGCACGCACAATGCCTTCACGGACGGCGGACGCGAGCTGTTCGATTGCGCCGCTCAGGGGCGGATCGATGCGTTTTTTCTCTCCGGCGGTCAGATCGACGGCGCGGCCAATATCAATCTTGTCGGTCTCGGCGGTTATCCGCAGAGCAAAGTGAGATTCCCAGGCTCGTTCGGCTCGGCTTATCTCTATCACCTCATTCCGCGGGTGATTTTATTCCGTGAGGAGCACACGCCGCGCACGCTGGTGCCCAAGGTCGACTTCATCAGCGCCGCCGGAACCTCGCCTGAAAACGAATATCGTCCGGGCGGGCCGTATGCGTTGGTTACGGGGCTGTGCGTGTTTTCATTCGACAGGCAACGCCGTCAATTCAGGCTGCAAAGTGTCCATCCCGGTGTCAGTGCTGCCGATGTCAGAGAGGCCACCGGATTTGATTATGCCGCCCCGGAAAACGTGCCCGTGACAGAGCCGTTGGACGACGGAGCACTGGAGCTATTGAGACGCGATATCGCCCTTCAGGTCGCCGAGACCTATCCAGCGTTCGCTGCGAAGACGTGGGGCGTCGGGGTATGACGATCGGCAGGAACAGACGCGAGGACGAGATGCTCACCCTGAAGAACCCGGCACGCGAACGGCTCCAGAATGGAGAGCTCGCCATCGGCATCGGCCTCCGCCAAGCCCGCACCGTGGATGCCGCGCTGGCGTTGAAGACCTGCGGGTTCGACTGGCTGTTCATCGATCTCGAGCACGGGGCCATGGGGCTCGACACGGCCGTGCAGATTTCGGTCGCCGCGCTGGTAGCCGGCATCTCCCCGCTGGTTCGTGTGCCGAGGGGCCGTTATGACCTTGCGGCGAGGGCGCTCGATGGTGGTGCGTACGGAATCGTCATGCCGCACGTCGACACCGCGGAGGAGGCGCGCGAGATCGTATCGCATCTAAAATTTCCGCCGGCCGGCCACCGCTCGATCACGGGCGCCATGCCGCAACTCGCGTTCCGATCGGCACCATTGGCCGAAGCCGCGGCAGCAGTGAATGAAAACGTGCTGATCGTGGCGATGCTCGAAACGCCGGAGGCGATCGCCAATGCGGACGCGATTGCGGCCGTACCGGGCATCGATGTGCTGCTCATCGGCACCAACGACCTCACCTGCGAGATGGGCATTCCCGGCGAGCTGATGCACGAGCGCGTCGGCGCGGCTTATGAGACGATGGTCGCCGCGTGTCGCAAGCGCGGCAAGTGGGCCGGTATGGGCGGCGTCTATTCGGAGGAGGGCCTGCGCCGTTACATCGAGCTTGGCGCACAGATGGTGTTGGCCGGCAGCGATCTGAGCTTCCTCATGGCCGCCGGTCAGGCGCGAACCAAAATGCTGCGTGGGATATAATAAATCGGAAAGTCCTAAACTGGTTTACTCACCGCCATTTCCGCGGAAGCAGGAATGCAGGATGCGTTTCAGTAGACATGTCACTGAAGGCCTGCACAAAGTGCCCTGCAATAACTAGAGCTTTTCGATCCAGGTGGAAACGCCAACAGCAAGCACTCCGTTATCCACTCCCCTAGGGAGAGGTCGGCCCGAAGGCCGGGTGACGGGCTGCAACAGTTGCCACCGGCGGCCCCCCTCACCTGACCCTCTCGCCACCGGGAGAGGGAATTGGGCGCGAGCTTGACTTAGGCGTGCTTCTGTCAAAATCGGATATGCTCTATACCGACGCTGGCTCGCGGGGACGCGAAAGCGTCTCGATGGCGTCGGCAAGGTGCTCGTCAGTGATATTATAGGCACCCTTGGCCAGCCGGATCTTATGGGCCTCACGCAACACGTCGGCATGTGTGTAGCCGGCGGGCGGCTCGAACTTGTAGCAGGCGAGCTCGAGCAGCTGGCCGAGTGGGTCGCGAAAATAGAGCGAATACATGAAGCCGCGGTCCACCTCGCCGGAGTTGGCGAAGCCGCGCTCGCGCAGCCGGGCGGCCGCCTGCGTGTAGGTGGCGCGTGAGACCGTGAACGCGATGTGGTGGACGTTGCCGACGTCGGTCGGATTGGGCCGCGGATCCGGCTGCCAGGACTCGTTGGTGAAAATCGTGATGAGCCGCCCGTCGCCGGGATCGAAATAGAGATGGTTCTGGTCGGGCGCATCGAGGTTCGGCTGCTCGAAGACGAGCGGCATGCCAAGCAGGCCTTCCCAGAAGTCGATGGAAGTCTGGCGGTTGGCCCCGACCAGCGTGATGTGGTGTACGCCCTGGCATTGTATGCGCTGCATTGAACGCCTCCACTTTCAGTTTCTCATGGTCAGCAGCGCCTACGCACCTTCGCCCCGCTGGTCGGCTTCGAATTCCTGCTCGAGACTTCGCTCGAGCTCCACGAGGTCCTGCGGCAGCGGCATGCCATAGGCTTTGAGCTCGTTCAGCTTCCGCTTGATCACGAGGTAGATCTCGTGCCGATCGTCGGGCTGCGTCTCGTTTTCCATCTGGGTGAGCAGGAGACCGAGCTCCGCCTGCACGTCTTCAAAGGCCATGGCACATCCTTCGATATGATCCGCTGCCCCGCAAATAAGAGGTTACACTCTTTAACGCGAAAGGGCAGCGAATGATCGCTCGCCACGCCTTGTCTCAAGCAGCCTCCAGCACCAGGCTGATGCCCTGTCCCACGCCGATGCACATGGTGCACAGCGCCCGCCGCGCATTCCGCTCTTTCAGCTCCAGTGCGGCCGTGAGGGCCAGCCGGGCACCCGACATGCCGAGCGGATGCCCGAGAGCGATGGCGCCGCCGTTCGGATTGACGTGCTCGGCATCGTCTGGAAGACCGAGCTGCCGGGTGACGGCCAGGGCCTGCGCTGCGAATGCCTCATTGAGCTCGATGATGTCGAAATCCGAGATCTTGAGGGCGAGCCGTTCCATGAGCTTGCGCGTGGCAGGCGCAGGCCCGATGCCCATGATCCGCGGCGGCACGCCCGCGGTGGCTGCACCCACGACACGCGCCAGCGGCTTCAGGCCATATTTTTCAAGCGCGGCCTCCGAGGCGACGAGCAGCGCTGCCGCTCCATCGTTCACACCGGAGGCATTGCCCGCCGTCACCGTGCCTCCTTTGCGGAAGGGTGTCGGCAGCTTTGCCAGCTTCTCGAGCGTCGTCTCGCGGGGGTGCTCGTCCTTCGCCACGACGATCGGGTCGCCCTTGCGCTGAGGAACCGCAACCGCAGCGATCTCCTTATCCAGCCGCCCGTTTTTCTGCGCGGCCGCCGCCCTCAGCTGGGACCTGAGCGCGAAGGCGTCCTGGTCTTCGCGCGAGATCTGGAACTCTTCCGCGACGTTCTCGGCCGTCTCCGGCATGGAGTCGGTGCCGTACTTCTCTTTCATGAGCGGATTGATGAAACGCCATCCGATGGTCGTGTCGAAAATCTCGGCCTGCCGGGAGAAAGCTTCGGTCGCCTTGCCCATCACGAAGGGCGCCCGCGACATGCTCTCGACCCCGCCCGCGATCACGACTTCGGCTTCGCCCGTACGGATCATCCGCGCAGCCTGGGCCAGGGCGTCGAGGCCCGATCCGCACAGGCGATTGACCGTCGTGCCCGTCACTTCCGCCGGCAGGCCCGCGAGCAGCGCTGACATGCGCGCGACGTTGCGGTTGTCCTCGCCGGCCTGATTGGCACACCCGAAGATCACATCGTCGATCGCGGTTGCTGGGACGGAGGGCAGGCGCGCCATCAGCTCCCGAACGACATGAGCGGCGAGATCGTCCGGCCGTACGCTGGAAAGACTGCCACCGTACCGCCCGATGGGCGTCCGGATGCCGCTGACGAGATAGGCTGGTCGCATGAGCTCACTCCAATTTGCCGGGCGCGAATTGCCAGGAGACTAGCCCAGATTGAGCGCCGAGGAACTGATACTGGGGAAGCGATCCGCGGCGCAAGCTAAGGGTCGCCCCCAGCTATGCAGCTGAGGCATGTTGCTAAAGCGCGGTGGGGCGAGCCGCGGACGCATAAGCCTCGACAAGAGCCTTCGCCTCCCGTCGCACGTCATCGACGGTCTTGCCCGGCCTATAAAGCGTCGAGCCGATGCCGAAACCCGCCGCGCCGGCCTTCAGGTAGGCGGCCATGTTGTGCGCCCCGATGCTACCCACCGGCAGCAAGCGCGTGCCCGGCGGCAGGACAGCGCGCAGCGCCTTTACGGCGCTGGGCGGGATAGCTTCGGCGGGAAAGAGCTTCAGTGCATTGGCGCCGGCGGCAAGCGCGGCAAACGCCTCGGTCGGCGTTGCAACGCCCGGCAGGCATGCGAGGCCCTGGCTTTTGGCGGCGGTAATGACGGCGGGGTCGCTATGCGGCATGACGATGAGGCGTCCGCCCGCCCCGGCAACGTCATCGACTGCGGCTGGCGACAGTACCGTACCGGCGCCAATCAGAGCGGCAGCACCAAACCGGTCCGCCAGAATGCGGATCGAGTCCAGCGGCTCGGGAGAGTTGAGCGGCACCTCGATGATCCGGAAGCCCGTCTCGACCAGTGCCGTGCCGACCGCTTCGCACTCGGCCGGTGTAATGCCCCGCAGGATCGCGATCAGCGGACATTCGGAGATGGCGTTATCGAGGTCCATGTGACACCTCCAGAAGGCCTGCGGCACGTGCCAGCAGCAGGTGCCCCGCCACGACACTATGGTCGGGTCCGCGGTGCCAGGCGAAACCAAGAGCTTCGGCCGCCTTTCCGTAGCGGTCCGTCAGCTCGGCACTCCCGAAGATGGTGATGGACTGACCGGGTTTTGCGGCGGCCATGACCTCCGAGCCGATCAGCAGACCGGAAAGGTATCCAGACAGCTCTTCGGCCGGCAGCATCTCGAACAGCCCCAAGGTTCTCACACTGAACAGCTGGTGCAGGAGGCCTCCTCCTGACGTCCCCCGCCGCGCGGCTTCGACGCCCTGGAGGAAACCCGCTCTTCGATGGTCACCGTCCTTCATGAGCCGGCCGAGAATGGTGTGGTTCTTGAGGGCACCGAACACTTCGCCCGTCATATAGGTTGCAAACCCGGTGATGATGCCGTCTGCGATGGTCACCCATTTCGAATGCGTTCCGGGGTGGACGAACGTGGCATTCTGCGTCGACAGCAACGCCATGGCGCCGATGATCTGCGCCTCCTCGCCGCGCATGACGTCCGGCGGCTCACCTTGCGGCATGTGATCGAGCCCGGGGACAAGGTGAACGGTGCCGATGCCGTCGACCTCGAAGGTTGTCAGCGCGGCCGCGATGTCACGAATGCCTGCGGGGCAGCGCACGTACGGCGCTTCGACCCAGCCCTGTCGGCTGCCGATCATGCCCGACATCATGACCGGCAACGGTCCGTGCGCGCTGATCCAGCCAGCGATCTCTGCTCTCATCACATCTGCGAAGGCTGCGTTCTGGACGGCGAGAATGCCCCTCGGACTTTCTGTCTGTGCAAGGATGGTGCCGTTCTTGTCTGCAAGATAGGCGCGGAAGTTGGTCGTGCCCCAGTCGACGGCAATCAGATGCGGTTTGCTCATGCGCGCCCTTCAAGAGTGATCGAGTCGGGCCAGTTTATTCTGAACCCGATGCCGTTCACCAGCGGCTCCACCTTGTGCGCGCGGCAAGTCCTGGAGGAATGGAGCGGGGAATGATTGTTTGCAGCGCCCGTTCTCCTACAGGAGCCTGGTGAGCAGGTGACGACATGGTCAGAAGCACGCCACCGAATACGAGCATCAGGCCGATACCCTGCGCTGGCACCACCGCTTCACCCAGGAATGCCACGCCAAACAGGACGGAAAACCCGGGTGACATGACTTGTAGGACGGCCGCAATGTGCGCTCCGGCCAGCCGGACGCAGGTGAAGAACAGCGCTGTCGCACCGATTGCCACCAGCCAGCCGTGATAGACGATTTGCAGCGCGATCTCGCCCGCGGTGGCCGGCAGTTCGGATTGCGGGCTGCCGATCAGGTAGATCGGCAGAAATATCGGCGCGAGCAGAGCCAGTGCAATGGCCAATCCGATGGGATCAACGCGCCAGCACTTCACGCAAGAATTGAGAAGAGCCCAGGCAGCCGCCGCCACGGCGAATATGAGAAAGGCGCTGAACGAAAGATCCAATATTTCGCTGCCGAAACTGAACAGCGCCAGTCCGGCCAGGACCGCAGCGGAACCAATCAGGCCAGCCCGCGGTAGCGCGCCGGTGTGCAGATATTCGAGCCCCAACGCGAAGACCGGGAGCAGGCCGGACAAGAGCAGTGCGCCTCCACCGGCGGTGGCGTGCTGATAACCTGCAACGAGGAGGCCGTGATAGAGCGGTCCCCCGAGAAGCAGTAAAGCGACGAGGCGCGGCCAGCCGATGGTCAGCCGCACCCGATCGCGAAATGGGGCCACGAGGATCAGAGCAATTGGAAAGCAGCCGACGTAACGCAGGAAAACCAGGCTTATGGGATCCAAGCTCGTTGTTACGAGATGGCGCGAAACGACCGCTCCGCCTCCCCAGATCGCGGCTGCAGCCAGACCGCAGAGCACGCCGATCCAGGATTGCCCTTTTGTCCGAATGGCAGCTCGCACGTCCAGGGCGTCTGCTCCTCTTGCATCAAAGGGCGCGCAGTCGAGCGACTGCGCGCTTCGGGAAGGTCAAGCCGCCGCGGCTGCGGCCGAGATCATCACCTCTTCGGAGAAGTGCTCGTCTCCGGCCTCCGCAATGAACCGCTTCAAGCCTTTCACGAAATCGATCAGCTCGAGCTGCACCAGCGTGGCGGAGACGGACTCGTCACTGCAGAGCCGGTGCATCGTGTGCATGGCGGCTTCGCTCGTGTAGCCCCAGATGGTTTTGAAACGGGCGTTGGCCTCGTCATTTTCACTGGCGATCCTGTACGTGCCGCCATAGCGGACGCCCTTGATCTCTGGGTCGCCAGCCATCCGGCTTTCGCTGAGGAGGATTTCGCGTGTGGTGAGCCAGTCTGTAAAATCCTCTGGACTCGTCACGCTGTAGCGCCATGACACGACGACCGGTGAGATCATCACCCGCTTCTTCAGCAACTCCTCGGCATGGGCGCCGAGCATGTACGGATTGAACGGGACGCTGAGACCTGTCCGCACTTGGAAGTTGACAGGCTCGGCAACCGGATGATCCGTTGAAGGCTGGCTTTTCATGAAACTGGCGAACGGCACGCTCAGCCCGGTCCTCACCTGGAAATTCACGGGCTCGGTGCTCGGCGCGGACGCCAGCCCGCCGCCGGCCATATGACTTCCGAACGGGACGCTCAAGCCCGTGCGAACCTGCCAGTTGACGCTTTCCAGCGCCGGCGTTTCCGTCGAGCGGCTCTCTTTCAGTTTCTGTGCAAGCCTTCGGCCAATCGATGACATGCTCTCCTCCACTCCGTGTTTGAGATGTCAACCTGTTGGGAAATAGGGGGCGCTTGATGCGCCTCTTGCATCAGTCGTTACGCAAATCACTCGATCGCACTGATGATGTTTCGGCTCAAAAGCTCATCGAAGCCGGCGTGAAACTGGGCTTTGGCCTTGTCCCGACCCACGCGCGGCCCCAGCGTCGCGACGTAATCGGCCTCGATTTGCTGAAAGGGGCGGCCGTCACAAAGCTCGAGGATGAACCAGGCGCTCGTGTTGAGGTCGTAGACCTCCGGCTCGTCCGGCGTGAAGGCGTAGCAGCGCCCCCACTCCTCGAACCGTCTGAGCACGACGTTCTCAGTTTTCGTGTAGCAGCCGTTGCGGGAGAACACGGAGGTCCACTCCTTCGTTGGTGTGCACGCAGTAGGGATCGGGAGCCGTCCAGCGGCCGTGGAAGGCGTACGCAGTCGCGCGGCAGCCGCCGAAAGTCCCTTGTGTGGCCGAGCATTCGGGGCAGGAGCCTTCGACCGAATTGGAGCGCAGCTCCCGGTAAAGCGGGTGATTCCATGTCTCGACGAATGGCGTGTCGAGAATGTTGCCGTAGTTCACGTACTCGCGCAGATACGGGCAGCCGATCGAGTCGCCCTGCGGGCTCACCGCCGCGTTCTGCCAGCAGCAGTTCCCGTCCCTCGGATGCCAGGACTGCATGAGCTGAACGCCGGGCGGGATTCGGAGGCCGTGCAGCGCCCGCATCATTTCGTCGAGGGAGAGCGAAAGCTCGGACCAATTCCGCTTGGCGCGTCCGAGCGGGTAAAGCCGCAGGACGCCGACCTGATCGCAGCCAAGCTCGGCCGCGAGATCGAGATAGCGCTGCAGATGCTCGTGATTCTTGCGCGAAAGGATGCCGAGAATGGTGACTTTGATACCTGCGGCGCGCGCGTTTCGTATTCCTGCAATTGTTGCATCGTAGCTGCCTGACTGCCCCGTCAGCTCGTCCTGCACTTCGGGGATGGCAGCGAAAAGATCGACATAGAGCCGCCCGACACCGAGCTTTTTCAAGCGATCCGCGCGTGCCTTGTCGATCAGCGTGGCATGCGTCCTCACGGCAACGTAGAGGCGGCGATTGCAGTGGGCGAGAATGTCCTCGAAATCAGGCCGGTGAAACGGCTCGCCTCCTTCAAAGAAGATATGGATGAATTCTTCGGCGACGAGCTGGTCTATGAAAGTTTTCCATTGCTCGGTCGTGAGCTCGGGACGTTTGCTCGAGCCACAGTCCGCGTAGCAAAGCTTGCAGTTCATGCTGCAAGTCTGGGTGACGCAGATCGTCAGCTTGAACGGCTTTTCGAGTCTCGGAACGCGTCTAGGCTCATGTGCGCCGTCAAATCGGACCAGTTCGTTCACCCTCTCACCTCCTTCAGCGTATCCGCGATGTTCACAGGGCCGAAGCCGAAGCGCGGACTCCAGGTGTCGCGCCGCGGGACCAGCAGGTCCGTCCATCGTTGCGGTTCAAGGCCTCGTCTCGATGCGAGGCATTGCATTAGAAGGGCCATCGCCCCGGATGTGAGCGCGGCCGCCGCACTCGTTCCGCTCGTTTCGACAAATCCCGCAGTCTTGGAGCGCGCGCCCCAGATGCGATGGGCGGGTGCACAGATGAGATTTGCGGCGTCTTTGGTTACCGCCCACGGCAGCGGTCCGAGGCTCGACGCCGGAAACGGATCTGGATTTGCGGCAGTGCGATGATGATCGTAACCCGCAGCGATGATCGCGCCTTCGGCCGCTGCGAGACTCGCGAGCGTACTTTCTGCGTAGGCCGGATAGAGTGTCGAGCGGTTCGCGAGACCATCATCCCGCTCGACCCAGGCATGAATGTCTGCTGGACAACTTCCGGTCGCGGAGCAGTTGATTTCCAGGGACAGCTCGCCGGAATATTCATGCCAGAAATGATCCGGCACGTAAGGCGGATGAACCGCAATCCTGATCCGCGACCGCGGGCTGCGCGCAAACGGCACGTGATCGGCAATGCCGATGCGCGTACCGCAGAGTTCAATCGTGTGAGTGCGCCCCGGAGAAATGCTCCATCCCGGGTGGCCAGGGTGTGGTGAAACGCTGATTTCGAGAGGCGTTTCTGAGCGATACCAAATTTCCAGCTTGTTTTGGGTCGGATCATCCCGGTGCATGCGCCACGCGAAAGACAGCGGCCTGCCCGGTTCAGCTTTGCCACCGAAATGGCCTTCTTCCAGCCCTGCATTTCCGGCACCCACCACGACTGCGCAGGGCAGATCAGACTGCAAACAGCGCCCTGTGAGGTCGGAGATGGCTTGTTCGACTCTAGAACGGCCGTCGTGCGCGCCCGCGTAGGCGCCGATGCTCAAATTCACTACCAGCCCCCGGGCATTTAAGTGAACTGCGCGCGCATAGATGTATTCCAGCGCGCTGACGATCTGCGCCGCCTCGTCGTAGCTTCGCCAGCCGTTCCACACCGGCTCCATTTCCGGCCGCCAATGGCGCCAGGTCGGCAGACCGTTTTCGTCTTCCTCTCTCCAATGATGATCGAGGAGGCCGAGCTGAACGGCGATCAGGTCCGCAGCAGGTGCGACACCGCGAAATCCAGCGACCGGGCTGGCCGCGGCAATGGCGGCCATGACGGTGCCGTGCGCGCCGCTTTGAACGCCGTACCTCCCGAAGTAATTTGCATGTGGGTCATATTCGGCGTCCGCCGCATCTCGCGAGCCGGTCCGGTCGGACGCGGCAATGAGGCGGTCGACGTCGCGCGCATCGAATTCTCGGCCGGTATTCTGATCCCACAGATAGCGAAAGCGCGTTTGCCCGGTTGCAGTGTACCGAAAGCAGGGATGCAGAATGTCGAAGCCGTAATCGATTACGCCGATGACGATACCGCGCCCGTCGATGCCGCTATCCAGGGGAGGTACACCCATTTGCTGCAGGGCGCTGGCGTTGAATGGCTGCGCACGGTTTGCCATGAGGCACTCCGGTGGCTCGGGAAGATCGAGCGGCTGGAGCCCTTGCCTCATGCCGGCGCGGGCTCAGCACGCTCTTGGTACGCAGCACAGCGGTCGTGAAACTATCGCCCGATGCCCCTGCTGTGTTCCCGGGCAATTACCCAGGTGCACGTGCCGGCTTTTCGTGAGAAGTGGTTCAGTTCATGCGCAGGCATAGTCGGTGCGGATGCGCTCATTTCGGTGCGGAAGCTACGCGCCCGGATTTTTTTGGAATGCCGGTAGCCTGGCGTCGATCCCAATGACAGCCAGAGGTCTCGGTTCGGTATGGCTGGTCCGCGCTGAGCGGCTTGCGGCGTCCGTATTCAGGCCATAGGCTCCGGACGCGAGCGGCGGCCGCGCCGTTTCGCGCTGGAATTGTTTTCTCTATGGAGACCCCATGTCCGTGGTCCTTGCCGAGCACCCGGCGGAGGGTGTTCTGCTTCTGCGCATCAATCGCCCCGAGGCGCGCAACGCCCTGAACCTGGAGGTACGCAGGGCGCTCGTCGCCGAGCTCAAGGCTGCTGCCGAAGACCAGCAGATTCGGGCTGCCGTCCTCACGGGCAACGATAAGGCCTTCGCAGCGGGGGCTGACCTGCGCGAGATGCGCGATCTCGGTCCGATCGAGGCGATGCAGCGCGGCACCCACAAGCTTTGGGACGAGATCGCCGCCTTCCCCAAGCCGCTGATCGCCGCCGTGAATGGCTTTGCATTGGGCGGCGGCTGCGAGCTGGCACTTCACTGCGATATCATCATTGCTGGCGAAGGCGCCAAGTTTGGCCAGCCTGAGGTGAAGGTCGGGATCCTGCCGGGCGGCTCCGGAACCCAACGCCTCGTCCGCGCCGTCGGGAAGTACAAGGCGATGCTGATGATCCTGACCGGCGAGATCATCGGTGCTCGCGAGGCGAGCGAAATGGGCCTCGTCAGCCGGGTTGTCGCCGACGATCAAGTCGTCAGCCACGCCATCGAGATGGCCGCCAATATAGCGAAGCTGGCGCCGTTGGCCGTCGAGCTTGCCAAGGAGGCTGCACTGACTGGCCAGGATGCGTCCCTCGCCACGGGTCTCAGCCTCGAGCGCAAGGCGCTGTGGCTCGCGTTCGCCACCGAGGACAAGCGCGAGGGCATGACCGCATTCCTCGAAAAGCGGGCGCCGAACTTCAAGGGAAAATAGAAGATGGCACTGGACCCCAATCGCGAGGATCTCGTCGTCGGCGTCATCGGAACGGGTGCCATGGGGCGCGGCATCATGCAGGTCGCTGCCCAGGGCGGCATGCAGGTCTTTGCCTACGATGAGAAGTCCGGTGCGGCCGAGTCGGCGGTGCAGCACATAAGGCAGATGCTGGACGGATTGGTCGCGAAGGGCCGGCTCGACAAGGCGGGCGCTGATGCTGCCGTCGCCCGTATCGTGATCGCCGATGGCCTTGCGCAAATCGCCACTGCGGACGTCATCATCGAAGCCATCGTCGAGCAGCTGGGCATCAAGCAGGAGCTGTTCGCGACGCTCGATGAGCTGGCCGGTCCCGATACGATCATCGCATCGAATACATCATCGCTGCCGATCACCGCGATTGCGGCGCGCTGCAAACGGCCGGAGCGCGTCGCGGGTATGCACTTCTTCAACCCCGTGCCGCTGATGAAGCTGGTGGAGGTCATCCCGGGCCTGAAAACCGACCCGCAGGTCATCGAGGCGTTGACCACTGTCGCGCGCCGCATGACGCGGGTGCCCGTCGTCTGTACCGACAGCCCGGGGTTCATCGTCAACCACATCGGCCGCGCGTACGTGCCGGAAGCGGCGCGCATCGTGGCTGAGGGCATCGCCGAGCCTGCGGAGATCGACCGCATCATGACCGAGGCGGTCGGCATGCGGATGGGGCCGTTCACCTTACTCGATCTCGTCGGAGCCGATGTCTCAGTGTCGGTGATGGAGAGCCTGTGGAGCCAGTTCTATAGCGAGCCGATGTATGCGCCGCAGCCGATACTGAAATTGCGGGTTGCCGGCGGGCTCTATGGCCGCAAGACGGGAGCGGGCTGGTACACGTATGAGGACGGCAAGCGCGTCGAGCCGCCGCGTCCGGAGCCTCCGGCGGCTCGGCCTCGTTCGGTCTGGGTCAGCCCACGCCACCCGGCCGCCAGCGCCAAGGCAATTGCCTTGCTGCAGCGGCTCGGAGCCAACATCGAGAACGGCAACGCACCGAGCGCCGAGGCGCTGTCCATCGTCACGCCAACCAGTGGCGACTGCAGCAGCGAAATCGTCCAGCAAGGCCTCGACCGCACACGAACGGTCGCGCTCGACACCTTCTTCCATTTCGAGAAGCACCGGACGCTGATGGTGCCGCCTGGGATCGATCCGAGCATGCGAGAGGCGGCACACGGGCTTCTCGCGTCGGATGGTGCCGGGGTCAGCGTCATCAACGACAGTCCGGGCTTCGTGGCACCCAGGATCGTCGCGCACATCATCAACGTCGGCTGTCAAGTCGCGCAGCAGAAGATCGCTTCGCCGAGCGATATCGATTTGGGGGCGAAACTCGGCCTCTCTTATCCTTACGGACCCCTGGAGTGGGGTGATCATCTCGGTCCCGACTGGGTGTTGGAGATGGTCGCAGAGCTGGAGCGCTTCTACGAGGAGCCGCGCTATCGCCCTTCGCCGTGGCTCAAGCGCCGCGCGTTGCTCGGTCTCTCCCTCACGACACCGGACGGGCGGCACTGAGCGTCCCCCCAAGCCCGCAAAATGACATCCGAGGCAAGGCCAATCAGGTGAGCGACTTGAACAAGGACTCGTGGCAGCGGCTGTCCGCTGCCATGCCTATGCTTTGGACTTTGCTGCTGACGCTCTGCGTTGGCGCGGCTGGCGGTGCCGTATTCTTTTTGCTTGGGCTGCCAGCGGCGTGGCTCTCCGGTCCGGCGGTATCGGTTGCCGGCGCGAGCCTCGCCGGGTTCCGCCTGTCCGTTCCGAACCTTGCCCGGCAAGCAGCATTCGTGTTTCTGGGCTCCACGATGGGCGCGACGATGACGCCGGAGACGCTGGCGCTGATGGCGCGCTGGCCGGTGAGCCTGGCAGGCCTGGCCTTTTGCCTCCTGGGCATTATGGTCTGCTGCAGCGCCTACCTGCAGCACGTGCACGGCTATGATCGAACAACGGCGCGTCTTGCGGCGGTTCCCGGTGCATTGCCTTACGTCTTGGCGCTGGCGGCGGAGAGCCGGGGCGACCAGTACCGTATCGCCATCATCCAGATCTTCAGGCTCGCTGCGCTGCTGATATTCCTGCCCAACGTGCTGTCGCTGTTCGGATACGAAGCGGAGTCCCTCGCTCCCAAGACCTCAACTCCGGTGAATTTGCTCGAAGTGGCGCTGATGCTGGTGGGCGGGGTCGCGGGGGCCGTCGTTTTCGCATGGATCAAGGCGCCCGCGGCGAGCTTGTTCGGCTCGATGGTTGCCGCCGGATTGCTCTATGCGAGTGGGACCCTGTCATCGCCCGTCCCGGGCTGGCTGATGCTGCCCGGCTTCCTCGTGATCGGCGCGACGGTCGGCACCAACTTCACGGGCATCGACCGACGTTTGATCTTGGAAACGCTGCTTGCCAGCATCGGTAGCCTGCTGGTGGGCACTGCCATCGCCTTGGCGTTCGCCGTACCCGTCTCATGGCTGCTCGGCCTGACAGTGGCGCAACTCTGGCTGGCCTATGCGCCCGGAGGCGTCGACGTGATGACCATCATGGCGATGGCGCTGGGCCTCGACCCCGCCTTCGTGGGCGCGCACCATGTGGCGCGATTCATCGGGCTAGGGTTTTTCGTGCCTGTCTGGATGCGAGCAGGCCTTTCGCAGGAGGAGCGGCGCGGCTAGAAAACCGCGCCTCTGGCTTTGTCGGCAGAAGGCTATTTCAGGCCGCCTTCTTCACCTCGGCCGTGATCTTCTGGGCGGCGTCGGCGAGATTGTCGGCAGGGACGATCTTGAGGCCGCTTTCGGCCAGGATCTTCTTGCCGAGGTCGACGTTCGTGCCCTCGAGCCGGACGACCAGCGGGACGTTGATCGCCATCTCGCGCGCCGCAGCAACCACGCCTTCGGCGATGATGTCGCAACGCATGATGCCGCCGAAGATGTTGACCAGAATGCCTTTCACTGCCGGGTCGGAGAGGATGATCTTGAAGGCCGCCTGCACCTTCTCCTTCGATGCGCCACCGCCGACGTCGAGGAAGTTGGCAGGCTCCTCGCCGTAGAGCTTGATGATGTCCATGGTCGCCATCGCGAGGCCGGCGCCATTCACCATGCAACCGATGGTCCCGTCGAGCTTGACGTAGGAGAGGTCGTACTTGGACGCCTCGACTTCCATCGGATCCTCTTCGTCGAGATCACGCAGCTCCACGATCTCCTTGTGCCGGTAGAGCGCGTTGGAATCGAAATTCATCTTGGCGTCGAGGCAGAGGAGCTTGCCGTCCTTGGTGACGATCAGCGGATTGACCTCGAGCAGGCTCATGTCCTTTTCGATGAAGAGGCGATAGAGATCGCCGACCATCTTCACGCACTGGCTGACCTGATCCCCCGAAAGTCCAAGCGCGAACGCGATCTTGCGGCCATGGAACGGGAAGTAGCCGGAGGCGGGGTCGATCGACAGCGTTACGATCTGCTCCGGCGTGTCGTGCGCCACCTGCTCGATATCCATGCCGCCGGCCTGCGATGCGATGAAGGCGATGCGGCTGGTGGTGCGGTCGACAAGGGCGGAGAGATAAAGCTCACGCTCGATTTGTGAGCCGTCCTCGACATAGAGCCGCTTGACGACACGGCCGGCCGGGCCGGTCTGCACTGTGACGAGGGTATTGCCCAGCATTTGCTGAGCGAACGTGCGCACCTCGTCGATCGATCTCGCAAGCCGGACGCCGCCCTTGTCACCTGCCGCAGCTTCCTTGAACTTGCCCTTGCCGCGCCCGCCGGCGTGGATCTGCGCCTTGACCACCCACACCGGCCCCGGGAGCTTCTCGGCCGCCGCGACGGCTTCCTCGACCGTGAATGCCGGATGGCCAGTCGGCGTCGGCACCCCGTACTGCCGGAACAGCTCTTTGGCCTGATATTCGTGGATGTTCATTGCACGATTCCCTGTAATGCGAAGTCCGGGGTCATATACGCCGGCTCGCCTACTTCCTGTCTCCCGCGTCGGGGGTTCAGGTCACAGTTCCGCTAGGGAATTGCTCGTAGGGCGAGTCGCTTCTGACAGCAAACCTGTTTTCGATGGCGGTTTCGTTGTGGCGCGTCCTGGGTTCCCGCATCGCGGGAATGATGGGTTTGTCAGGTATTCCTCTGGGCGATGGCCTCGATCTCGACGCGGGCGCCGAGAGGAAGGGCGGCGACCTGGATCGTCGAGCGAGCCGGGAAAGGGGCGACCATGTACTCGGCGTAGACTTGGTTCATGGCGGCGAAATCGGCCATGTCGACGAGGAACACGGTCGTCTTCACGACATGCTCGAAGCCGAGGCCGGCAGACGCCAGGACCTTCTTGAGGTTCTCCAGACACTGGCGCGTTTGCGTGCCGATATCGCCTTCCACGAGCTTGCCCGTCTCTCCATCGATATGGACTTGGCCTGAGAGATAAACGAGCTGCCCGGTGTCAATGGCGAGGGAGTAAGGCCCGACCGCGCGAAGTGGTGCAGCTTCAATCGCCTTCTTTGACATTGTCTACTCCGTTAATCTGAAACGCTGCGGGGGGCCTCGGAACGACAGCCGTCACGTCTCCAGCTTGGCGTCCATGGTAATTTTTGCGTTGAGCACCTTGGATACAGGGCAGCCTTCCTTGGCCTCGTTCGCGGCCTTCTCGAAGGCGGCCTGGTCAGCGCCGGGCACCTTCGCCACGACATCGAGGTGAACCGCGGTGATCGCGAAGCCGCTGTCGACCTTCTCCAGTGTGACTGCCGCCTCGGTCCTGATGCTTTCCGGCGTGAGCCCGGCGTTTCCCAGCTGCAGCGAGAGTGCCATCGAGAAGCAGCCGGCGTGGGCGGCAGCGATCAGCTCCTCGGGGTTGGTGCCGGCATCCTGATTGAAGCGCGTCCCGAATGAATACGGGGCGTTGGTGAGCAGTTTGCTTTGGGTCGAGATCGTACCCTTGCCGTCCTTCAGTCCGCCTTTCCACTCTGCCGATGCGGTTCGCTTCATGTGAGGTCTCCTGTTCAGCCAGGTTGATCCCCCCTTAAGGAAGCTCAGGCTACGAGTTGCGGTGCGATGCGCGTGCAGGCTTCGACCAGACTTTTCACCGAATCGACGGACTTGGAGAACATCGCCTTCTCTTCGTCATTGAGCTCGATTTCGACGATGCGCTCGACACCGCCAGTTCCGATGACGACAGGTACGCCGACATAGAGGCCCCGCACGCCGTACTCGCCATTGAGGAAGGCCGCACAGGGCAGAACGCGCTTCTTGTCCTTGAGGAAGCTCTCGGCCATCAGAATCGCGGAGGATGCCGGCGCATAGTAGGCGGAGCCGGATTTCAGCAGAGCGACGATCTCGCCGCCGCCCTTGCGCGTGCGCTCGACGATCTGGTCCAGCTTCTCCTGCGACATCCAGCGCATTTTCACCAGATCGGGCAGGGGGATCCCGGCGACGGTCGAGTAGCGCACGAGCGGCACCATGTCGTCGCCATGACCGCCCAGCACGAACGCGGTGACGTCCTCTACCGAGACCTTCAGCTCTTCGGCGAGGAAATGACGGAAGCGTGTGCTGTCCAGCACACCGGCCATGCCCACGACGTGGCTGTGCGGCAGGCCCGAGGCCTTCTGCAGGGCCCAGACCATCGCGTCCAGCGGGTTGGTGATGACGATCACGAAGGCATCGGGCGCGTACTGCTTGATGCCCTCGCCGACCTGCTGCATGACCTTGAGATTGATCTCGAGCAGGTCGTCGCGGCTCATGCCCGGCTTGCGCGGTACGCCCGCGGTGACAATGCAGACCTGAGCGCCAACGATATCGGCATAGCTGTTGGTGCCCTTGAGCACACAATCGAAGTCCTCGACACCGCCAGCCTGGGCAATGTCCAGAGCCTTGCCCTGCGGAATGCCCTCCATGATGTCGAACAGGACGACATCCCCCAG
>DASVDU010000117.1:0-4764 GCA_036380915.1 Hyphomicrobiaceae bacterium
GCGGTTGTCGCCGGTCTCTGTTTCCCGCCGTTGTCGCCGCGATCAATAGTCATTGAGGAAGTCGAACTCGTTATATGGCTCCATATCTACCGCATTTTCGATCTGCCCTATCAGTCGCAGATTGTGCCGCTGGCGGCGATCCTCGCCGACATTGGGGATGCGTGGGAACATGAAGCCAACCGGGCGAAGCTGGTTCAGTGGTACTGGAACGGCGTGTTCGGTGAGCTTTACGGTTCTGCCGTTGAAACACGCATCGCCAAGGATGTCATGGAAGTGCCCCGCTGGCTGAGCGGCGGCCCCGAGCCTTCGACGGTCAGCGAAACCATCTTCCGCTCCGACCGCCTGAAAACCATGCGAATGCGGCTTTCAGCGGCCTATAAGGGCATGAACGCCTGTTGATGAAGGAAGGCGCGCAGGATTTCCGGTCGGGCCAGAAGTTCGACCATACGGTATTTTTCGGGGAGAACGTGGATATTCACCGCATCTTCCCACAGGACTGGTGCCGGACGGTCCTCAGATCTCAGGATCGCGTCCAGATTTTTTCCGACTGATTTCCAGTGGATGCGCTCGCCCTCCTTGAGCGAGAAACCGACGGCAGTTCGCAGCACGAGTTGAGCGCGCGTCATGCCGCCAGACGCGACAAAGGATTGAACAATGCTCTGATCGTTGATCTCTTGATGGTCATTTAGGGTCGAGAAGATCGCCCAGATCACCGAATCCGGCACGCAGCCGGTCCGAGCACCCGCCGCATATGGTTCGTCACGCAACGTCTACCAGCGAATAGCTGGTGCTGCGCCCTCCTCCTTCGTCCCTCACGAGAATCCCACGCTGCAACAGATCGGTGATGTCGCGCAGCGCCGTATCAGGCGAGCACTTCTCTATCTTCGCCCACTTGGAAGATGTGAGCTTGCCCTCGAACCCGTCGAGCAGCCGGTTCAGCATGGCGCGCTGGCGATCGTTGAGGGCATCGCCTGGGTGCCTGTCCCAGAAGCGTGCCTTTCTCAGCACCCCGGCGAGAATGCTTTCCGCGCCGTCGAACGCGCGCGAAAGACATTCGAGAAACCACGTCAGCCACTCCGTGATGTCGAGATCGCCCTTCTGCGTGCGTTCGAGGATCTCGTAGTAAGCTTTGCGCTCGTGCCGGATCTGCGCAGACATGCTGTAGAAGCGCTGCGGGCTCTTCTCCGAGCGTGCAAGCTGCATATCTGCGATCCCGCGCGCAATGCGTCCGTTACCGTCGTCGAACGGGTGAATGGTGACGAACCACAGATGCGCAACGCCCGCCTTGAGGACGGGATCGATTCCGTCCTGCCCATTGAACCAGCCAAGAAACGCCTTTATGTCGTCGGCGACGCGCGCCGCCTTCGGCGCTTCGTAGTGAACGCGCTCGCGCCCCACAGGCCCCGAGATCACCTGCATCGGCCCTGACTTGTCATCGCGCCACGCGCCGACCGTGATCCGGTGCATTCCGCTGCGCCCGGTTGGAAACAGCGCGGCATGCCAGCCGAACAACCGCTCGTCGGTCAGTTCAGCACGATAGTTTTGGGTCGCGTCCAGCATCATCTCGACGACGCCCTCCACATCGCGGTCCGCCGGAACCAGGCCGCCAATATCCATGCCCAGGCGCCGGGCGATGGATGAGCGCACCTGATTGCGATCGAGGATTTCGCCTTCGATCTCGCTGGACTTGAGGACTTCCTCGGTCAGGGTCTGGAGCGTCGCTTCGCTGCGGAGTTCGAAGCCGAGCGCCTCCATGCGCCCGATTAGTCGTCCCTGACGGTGACGCACGGCGGCGAGCGGCTCCGCCAGGACCTTGTGATCCCAGCTTAATTCCGGCCAGCCCGGCAGCTCATGGATGTAGGGCATAATCTCCGCACTCCTTGCGGAGATTATGCCCCTTATTCTCCGCACCGGTCAAGTATATTCTCCGCACAACATGCGGTGATTAGCCCTGATAATCTCCGCATGGGACCGCGAACCAGGCTGAAAACGCTCCAATGCGTGTGGGCGAGGCGCTGAAAAACTGGATCGCGGCCAACCTCGATTTTCTCGGGCGCAAATGGCAGCACCACGTCCAAAGGTTCCGGCCTGCGGATGAATGTGAGGACGGGCCGGACAATTGGTTCCTGTGGGCCAGTGAGCGGCTGCTGTTCGGAGCGCGGCTTCAGCAAGGTCTCGCAGAACCACTATGGTTGCTCGACAGCGCGCAATAAGGGCACCTGCGAAAACCGCCTCACCTTGCGGCAGGATGAGCTGGAAGGCCTTGTGACCACGGCGCTGCAATCCCGCCTCATGGACCCTGCGCTGCTCGAAGAATTTTGCAGGGAATATACGCGCTACCTGAACCGCCTGCGGGCCGAGAAGAATGCGGCTCTCGGGTCCGCCAAGAGCGAACTCGCGACGCTGCTCAAGGAGCGCGAGAACATCATTCAAGCGATCAGGGACGGCGTGCCCGCGTCCGAAATGAAGGACGATCTTGCCCGCATCACCGTGCGGCGCGAGGAGCTGGAAGCCCTGCTTGCCGGCACAAAGGAAGTGCCGGTGCTGCTGCACCCGAACATGGCGACGCATTACCGTTCGCAAGTCGCCCGGCTGGTTGCCATCCTGAACGACGAGCGGAACCGGGCGGAAGCCGCCGACATCCTGCGCTCGCTGATCGACCGGATCGAGTTGACACCGGATGCCGAGGGTAAGCTTGAAATCGACCTCTACGGCGATCTCGCCGGCATCCTGAGCCTTGCTGCAAACAAGAAAGGGCCGCTCGACGAGAGCGGCCCCATGCAGGACGAGGTGGTTGCGGGGGCCTGCAAGCGCTTCTGTTATAACTTCTGGCCGGAGAGACCTCCGCCAGTCGGCAACGAGGTCCAGAATCCCCATCAGCTCGCCGCGTAGGACGGCTTCGACCGCCCCTCGCTTCTCTCCGGGCTTGATGACCACCTCGCCCACCTGTTCATTCTTTTCGGTCTGCCGGGTCATCAAGCCTTCCTGTGGTTGCGCTATGCTGGATCGTCTATCCCAAGAGCCGGGCCGCCTGCCCTTGAGCCGTCAGCAGCCTCACCGCCTTCTTGTCGAATGAAACGAAGGTTTCTCCACCCAGCCAGCGTCCGTCATAGGCGATGACGCCATCGGCGAAGTCGCCGCCGGCTTCAAGCACGCTCAAGCCCGCTTCGACCGCCGGGCGGTTGACCGCGATGTTGCGTATGTCGAGCACGGCGCGGACCGAGGCGGCAATGTCAGCGCGTGCCACCCCATAGCTCCGCTCCAGAACCCAGGCGAACTCACAAAGGGATTGCAGGCTGACCGCGGCCAATTCGGCCCTTTCGAGGGCTTCGACCGCGGCGAGCTGCTGGCCCGGATCATCCTCCACTACCGCGCGCAGCAGCACGTTGGTATCGACGGTGATCTTCATGTTCGGCCCAGGCCGGCGGTGGCGCCGGCTTCGGCGATGGCCTCGTTGATCTCCTCGATGGACAGCCGTGCGCCGTTGGTCTTGCCCTTGAGGACGCTTCGCAAGTCGCGCCATGATCCTTGCGGCCGTTCGGCCTTTAATTCCGCCCGCCCGTCCGGCAACAGATCCAGATGGATCTTGTCGCCCGGCTGAATGCCGAGGTGCTTCAGCACATCCTTTTTGAAAGTGACTTGGCCTCGGGCGGTGACTGTCAGGGTCGTCATGGCACACTCTCCGACTGAACACCTCCAACATAATGCAAAATCGCCTTACTTTCAAGGCGGAGAAACTGGGCGTGCCAAGCCGGCCGACCGCTAAGCCTGGGCCTTCGAGCTTGGCGGCTCATAGGGCTACAGCGCAAACGTAGTGATCATCGCTATCGGTCGCGGCCCGCCACTTCAGTCCCTGAGTGGGCACCGAGTTTACGCCACTTCCCGCCACGAGCGTCTGTAGCAGCCGGGACTTCGATCCCAGATGCGAACCTCACCGTCTGCGACCTCGACACGCTGTGCCAGCGCGCGCAGGTGGTCGCGGCGATAGCCGCCGCCGTCCAACCGGATGCGTTCGCGGGCGGTTGCGGCGAACTTGCGCAGCATCTGCGGCGTCACGGCCTTCTGTCCCGAGTTTTGAAGCATGGCCTGTGCCCGGTCAGCATCGGCCTTGGCCTGATCGCGGATGGCCTTAAGGCCGTCGATGCGGTCTTTCAGCGCCGGGGCGTCCAGATCGGCAATGCCTGCTTCGATAGCGTCATAGAGCCGCGTTAGGCGCAGTTCCGATTCTGTGGCGCGCTTGTTCAACTCAGCGATATGCTCGCGGCGGCGCTCGGCATGTTCTTCCCTGCGGTCGAGCGCGGCGGCAAGGACGGTTTCCAGCCGCTCGGGTTGGAGAAGCTGGGCCCAAGGTGATTGACGACCAGATCGTCCAGCTTTTCCACCGGCACGGCCATGCCCTCGCAGGCGATCGGCCCCTGCCGTGCCTTCATCGAGCAGGCGTAATAGCGATAGCGCCCACCCTTGCCGGTGCGGATGGTCATGGCCCCGCCGCACTTGGCACAATGGATCAGGCCGGTCAGCATGGTCGGGCCGCCGATGATGCGGGCGGGCGTGACCTTGGGGTTACGAGCCTTGAGCAGCTTCTGAACCGCCTCGAACGTCTCTTTGTCGATGATCGGCGGAACGGGGACGGTGACGATCTCGCTCATGCTCGGCCTGCCGCGCCGTCGAAACGCGCAGATAAAGGGCGGCGCGCAGCGGCACGGTGGAAGCGGTCATGGCGATGTCTCCTTTCAAACCCGGTCGAACGAACGGGGCCGCTAT
>DASVDU010000118.1:0-33999 GCA_036380915.1 Hyphomicrobiaceae bacterium
TTGCGCTCGCTGCGGCTCCAGCCACGGAGCTGGAACCCGAGCGCCTTCAGCGCCTTCGCCGTCGCCTCTCCCATGACGCCAAGTCCCATGAGGCCGACGCGAACCTCGTGCGTCCCAGGCTCCGGCCGGAACTCCCACTTACGCTCGCGCTGCAACTCGAGGAACTCGCACATGCGGCGCTGATGGAACAGCACGTGGAGCACGAGATAGCTGACCATCCGGTTCGTGAGGTCCGGGTCGACGTAGCGCACGATGGGCACATCCGGCAGCTCGGGGTCCTTCATCAGGTGATCCACACCGGCGCCAACGGAGATGATGAGTTCAAGATTGGGGAAGGTCTTGAGCACGCCAACCGGCGGGCCCCAGGCAAGCGCGTAGCGGATGTCCTCGATGCGCCCCGTCTCGGGCCATACCCGGATGTCGAGACCAGAGTTCAGGGCCCGCGCCGCTGCCGCAAACTCCTCCGACCGCTGACTTCCAATGATGAGCAGCGCCATCAGCTCCCCCGTTCGATTGGGTTAAACGGCGAGCGCTCCGCGATGCTCGACCTTGAGGTCGAATGCGGCCGCGAGCAGGGCCTTCGTGTAGTCGGTCTTCGGCGCGCGGAAGATCTCCTCCGCAGGGCCTTCCTCCACCACCTTGCCGTTCCGCATCACGATGACGTAGCTCGACAGCGCCCGCACGACCTTGAGGTCGTGACTGATGAACAGGTAGGCCAGATTGTGCCGCTGCTGCAAGTCCCGAAGCAGATCAACGATTTGCGCCTGCACGGACATGTCGAGGGCGCTCGTCGGCTCGTCCAGCATGACGAACTTCGGCTCGAGCACCATGGCCCGCGCTATGGCAATGCGCTGGCGCTGACCGCCGGAGAACTCGTGCGGGTAGCGGTCCTGCGCCTCGGGGTCGAGCCCGACCTCGCTCAATGCCTGTGCCACCCGGGCGCGGCGCTCTTCGTAGCTCAGGTGCGGCTGCTGGATGAGGAGGCCTTCCTCGATGATCTGCCCGACGGACAGGCGCGGCGACAGCGACCCGTAGGGGTCCTGGAAGACGATCTGCATCTCCTTGCGCAGCGGCCGCATGCGCTTGGAGTTCAGTCCGTCGATGCGATTGCCGAGATAGGCCACCTGTCCCTTGGAGGAGATGAGCCGCATGATGGCGAGGCCCAGCGTGGTCTTGCCCGAGCCGGATTCGCCGACCACGCCCAAGGTCTGGCCGGCGCGCAGCTTCAGCGACAGTCCGTCCACTGCCTTCACATGGTCGACCGTCCGTCGCAGCAGGCCCTTGCGAATGGGGAACCAGACTTTCAGATCGTCCGTTTGGACCACGATGGGGGCAGACGGGTTCATCGGGGGCGGCTCGCCCTTCGGCTCGGCGCTGATGAGGTGGCGCGTGTAGGGGTGCTTCGGGTCGGCGAAGATGTCCGCCGTCTTGCCTTCCTCCACCACCTTGCCGTTGTTCATCACGTAGACGCGCTCGGCCATCTTCCGCACGATCCCGAGGTCGTGCGTGATGAGCAGCATGGCCATGCCGAGCTCGGACTGCAGCTCCTTTAGGAGTTCCAGGATCTGCGCCTGGATGGTGACGTCGAGCGCGGTCGTCGGCTCGTCGGCGATGAGCAGGTCCGGCTCGTTGGCGAGCGCCATGGCGATCATCACGCGCTGGCGCTGACCACCGGAGAGCTGGTGCGGGAAGGCCGTCAGCCGCTTCTCGGGATCGCGCAGGCCGACGCGGCGTAAAAGCTCCAGCACGCGCTGGCGGATCGCCTTGTCGTCCATGCCGCGGTGCAGCTTCAACACCTCGCCCACCTGCTTTTCGATGGTGTGCAGCGGGTTGAGGGAGGTCATCGGCTCCTGGAAGATGATCGATATGCGCGCACCGCGAATGTCGCGCATATCGGCTTCGGAAGCCTTCAGCAGGTCTTTGCCATTGTAGATGATCTCGCCCGATGGGTGCGAGGCCGCGGGGTAGGGCAGCAGCCGCATGATCGACAGCGCCGACACGGTCTTGCCGGAGCCCGACTCGCCGACGAGCGCCACCGTCTCGCCCTTGTTCACCTCGAACGAGACGCCTTTGACGGCGAGGTTTGTCGTGTCGCCCGATCGGAACGCGACGGAAAGGTCGCGGACCTGGACGAGGGGGGCACCAGTCTTCATTCTGACCTCACCGGAATGTCTTGCGCGGATCGAGCGCGTCGCGCACGGCCTCGCCGATGAAGATGAGCAGGCTCAACAGGACTGCGAGCGAGAAGAAGGCGGTGAGCCCAAGCCACGGTGCCTGCAGGTTGGCCTTGCCTTGCGCCAGGAGCTCACCGAGAGAGGCCGAACCCGGAGGCAGGCCCAGCCCGAGGAAGTCGAGCGCAGTCAACGCGGTGATGCTGCCCGAGAGATTGAAGGGCAGGAACGTCAGCATCGCCACCATGGCATTCGGCAGCAGGTGCTTGAACATGATCTTGCGGTCGGAGAGGCCAAGGGCTCGCGCTGCCGTCACGTATTCGAAATTGCGGGCCCGCAGGAATTCCGCGCGCACGACGCCCACCAGCGATACCCACTGGAACAGCAGCAGCACGCCGAGCAGCGTCCAGAACCCGGGGACCAGCACAGAGGAGATGATGATAAGCACGTAGAGCGACGGGATCGACGACCAGATCTCCAGCACACGCTGGAAGAATAGGTCGACGCGGCCACCGAAGTAGCCCTGCACCGCACCCGCGGTGACGCCGATGACGGAGGAGAAGAACGTCAGCAGCAGACCGAACAGCACCGAGATCCGGAAACCGTAGATCATGCGGGCGAGCACGTCGCGACCCTGGTCGTCTGTTCCGAGCCAGTTGCGGTTGCCGAGCTCCTGGAATCGCGCGAGCTGGTCCGCCGGCGCCTCGCACAGCTGCGCATTCGTTGCCCAGAGCGGCGGGGCAGGGAAGCCGAGGCAGCGGTCCTCGGGTCCCTTGATGCGCGGATAGTCCTTGTTGATCGAGGTGTAGGAGTAGCGGATCGGCGGCCAGATCATCCAGCCGTTGCTCTCGATCTCGTCGATGATGAACGGGTCTTTATAGTCCGTCGTCGCCAGGAAGCCGCCGAACTTCGACTCCGGGTAGTCGACCAGAACGGGCGAGAGCAGCTCTCCCTTGTAGTAGACGAGCAGCGGCTTGTCGTTGGCGATCAGCTCCGCGCCGAGGCTCAGCACGAAGAGCACGAGGAAAATCCAGAAGCTCCAGTAGCCGCGCCGGTTGGCCTTGAAGTTCTCCCAGCGGCGCCGGTTGATCGGCGACAGCTTGAAGCGCCCGGCGGCACCGCGCTTGCGGCCGATCCACGTTGTCGGCTGGCGCTGGAAACCCGGCGTCGTGGCGATCTTCTCCTGCGTCTCGACATCGGCTGCCGTATCGCTGGGCGCGATCGGCTTCAGCTTGTCGTCTGTGCGGATATCCATCGGCTCAGACCTCCCGGCTCTCGAAGTCGATCCGCGGATCGATCAGTGTGTAGACGAAGTCCGAGATCAGGTTCACCACCAGACCGACGAGCGAGAAGATATAGAGCGTTGCGAATACGACCGGATAGTCGCGGTTGATGATGCTTTCGAAGCCGAGCAGCCCGAGGCCATCCAGCGAAAAGATGGTTTCGATCAGCAGCGAGCCGCTGAAGAAGGCGGAGATGAATGCGCCGGGGAAGCCGGCGATGATGAGCAGCATCGCGTTGCGGAACACGTGCCCGTAGAGCACCTGTCTTTCGTTCAGTCCTTTGGCCCGCGCCGTGATGACGTATTGCTTCCGGATTTCGTCGAGGAAGCAGTTCTTGGTGAGAAAGGTCATCGTCGTGAAGGCGCCGAGCGCCATCGCGGTGATCGGCAGCGCCAAGTGCCAGAAGTAGTCGGCGATCTTTCCGGCCAACGTCAGGTCTTCCCAGTAGTCGGAGGTGAGCCCGCGGGACGGGAACCACTGGAAGAAGGAGCCGCCGGCGAACAGGACGAGCAGCAGAACCGCGACGAGAAATCCCGGGACCGCGTAGCCGACCACCAGGAATCCACTGGTCCAGACGTCGAAGCGCTCGCCGTCGCGCACGGCCTTGCGGATGCCGAGCGGGATGGAAATGAGATAGGTCAGCAGCGTCATCCACAGGCCGAGCGAGATCGAAACCGGCAGCTTCTCGGCAATGAGCTGGATGACGCTGACGTCACGGAAGTAGCTCTTGCCGAAGTCGAACATGAGGAAGCTCTTCATCATGATGAAGAACCGCTCGTGCGCCGGCTTGTCGAAGCCGAACTGCTTCTCGAGCTGCTTGATGAACTCCGGATCGAGCCCCTGGGCGCCGCGGTATTTCGAGCCGCCGCCCTCGTGCCCCATCTGCTGGGCTGCCTGACCGGCCAGCCCATCCCCCTGGCTGCCGCCGATGCGAGATGTCGCCGACACGTCGGTGCCGGAGATCTGCGCGATCACCCGCTCAACCGGTCCGCCAGGTGCGAACTGGATGATGGCGAAGCTGATCAGCATGATCCCGAGAAGTGTCGGGAAGATCAGGAGAATTCTCTTGAGAAGATATGCGCCCATGCGGGGTTTGAAGCTCCCTTCCGCTCTTGTGGCGTAGTAATACCTAAAGCTTCGCGGCTTTCTCCGCGTCGTACCACCACGTGTCTACTATGCCGCGGTCGTATTTCGGCTTGATTTCCGGCCTGCCAAACTTGTTCCAGTGCGCAATATTGTGGGATGCCTTGTACCAGTGCGGCACCCAGTAGTGCCCGGCACGCAGCACGCGGTCGAGCGCCCGCGTCGCCGTCACCAGCTCCTTGCGCGACTCGGCCTCCATCACCTTGTTCACCAGCGCATCGATGACCGGATCCTTGATCCCCGCCAGATTGAAGCTGCCCTCCGTATCGGCCGCCCCGCTGCCGAAGAAGTTGAACAGCTCGACGCCGGGCGTCAGCCGCATGACATAGCGCTGGGTCACGATGTCGAAGTCGAACGCCTTCACCCGGCGCTCGTACTGCGCCGGGTCGACGCGGCGGATGTTTGCCTGAATGCCGAGCGCATGCAGGTTCTTGAGGTAGGGTGCGATCACCCGCTCGAACGTCGGCTCGAAGATGAGGAACTCGATGTCGAGCAGCTCGCCGGCTGCATTGACGCGCCGGGTGCCCTTGAGCTCCCAACCGGCTTGCGTAAGAAGCTGTGCGGCCGTCCTCAACAGGCGCCGGTCAGAGCCTGACCCGTCGGAAACGGGCGGCGTGTACGGCTCGCCGAAAACCTCGGGCGGCAACCGATCGCGATAGGGCTCGAGCAGGGCCAGCTCTTCCGGCGAGGGCTTGCCCTCAGCCTTGAGATCCGAGTTCTCGAAGTAGCTCGCCGTGCGCTTGTAAAGTGAATAGAACAGGTTGCTGTTCGTCCACTCGAAGTCGAAGGCGTAATCAAGTGCCTTGCGGACCCGCGGATCCGAGAACTTCGCGCGCCGCGTGTTGATGAAGAAGCCCTGGGCGCCCGATGGGCTCTCGTCGGGCAAGGTCAGCAGCACGATGCGGCCGTCCTTGACCTGCGGGATGTCATAGCCCGTCGCCCAGTCCTTGGAGGTGAACTCCTCGCGCAGGTCGTAGGCGCCCGCCTTCAGGCTTTCCAGCTGCGCGGTACGGTCGCGGAAATACTCGTAGCGGACCTCGTCGAAATTGTACCGGCCGCGGTTCACCGGCAGGTCCTTGGCCCAGTAATCCTCACGGCGCTTGAAGGTGGTGAAGCTGCCCTGCTTGAACTCGGAGATGCGGTACGGACCGGACCCCAGCGGCGGCTCGAGCGTCGTCTGGTCGAACTCGTGTCTCGCATAATAGGCCTTTGAGAGTACGGGCAGCTCCGCCACGATCAGCGGCAGATCGCGCAGGTTCTCGCCTTCGAACACGTAGCGGACCTTGTGCGGCTCCAGCACCTCTGCGCGAACGACGTTGCGCAGCGAGAGGCGGAACTGCGGGTGACCCTTGGTCTTCAGCGTCTCGAAAGTGAACGCCACGTCCTCGGCCGTCACGGGCGAGCCGTCGGCAAATTTTGCTTCGGGGCGAAGCTCGAATGTGACGGAGCGGCGGTCGGCGGCGACGGTCGCGGATTTTGCGATCAGGCCATAAACGGCATCCGGCTCGTCCATTGCGCGCACCATGAGGCTGTCGAACAGCAGGTCGAGCCCCTGTGCCGCGTCACCGCGCAGGATGAACGGGTTGAAGCTGTCGAAAGTGATCGTGCCCGCCGGACCGATCATCGACAGCCGTCCGCCTTTCGGCGCGTCCGGATTGACGTACTCGAAATGCGTGAAGTCCGGCCCGTATTTCAGCTCGCCGAAGGCAGAAAGGCCATGGCTCGGCGCCTCGTCGGCCGAGACCGGCATCACCGCGGCGAGGGCTAGGAGGATACTTGCCGCAAGCGGCCTGACCCATCGGAGTCCAGGCGTGGCCTCGCGGGCGTAAGTCATCCCTGCTGCCCCCGCTTCGCGTTCAACGCCTGCAACTTTGCCGGATCGAGCCACCAGACCCGCAGGAACGACGGATCCTGCTCCGGCAGCTTCTCCGGCCGGCCGAACACGTCCCAGATGGCGATGCGGTCATAGGGCGTATGCCACTGCGGGATGACGTAGTAGTTCCACAGCAGCACGCGGTCGAGCGCCCGGGTCGCCGCGACGAGCTCCTCCCGGTCTTTCGCGAAAATGATCTTATCGATCAGCTTGTCGATCGCCGGGTTTTTGATGCCGATGGAATTCTGGCTGCCCTCGATATCCGCCGCGGCCGAGCCCCAGAAATTGCGCTGCTCGTTGCCGGGCGAAATCGACTGCGGGAACGAGTCGACGATGATGTCATAGTCGAACGTGTCCACGCGCCTCTGATACTGCGATGCGTCGACGATCCGGACCGCAACCTTGACGCCGAGCCGTTCCAGGTCGGTCTTGAACGGCAGGACCACCCGCTCGAAGTCCGGCTGCACCAGCAGGAACTCGACGGCAAGCTGCTCGCCCTTGTCGTTCGTCAGTATGCCGTTGCGCGGCTTCCAGCCCGCTTCCGCAAGGAGCCGAGCGGCCTGCCTCAGGTTGTTGCGCTGATCCTGCGGCGTGGCGTTCACCGGGTTCTTCCACTCGGTCGTAAAGACCTCGGGCGGCACCTGATCCTTGATCTCGTTCAGGATCTCGAGCTCGCGGCCGGTCGGCAGGCCCGTCGCCTCCAGCTCCGAGTTCCCGAAAAAGCTCTCCGTGCGCTTATACTGATCGAAGAACAGGTTTTTGTTCATCCACTCGAAGTTGAACGCCAGATTGAAGGCCTGGCGCACGCGCACGTCCTGGAACTGCGGCCGGCGCAGGTTCATCACGAAGGCCTGCATGGGCGTCACGCGCTTGATCGGAATCTCCTCCTTCTTCACGAGCCCGCGGCGCACGGCGTCAAAATCGTAGGAGGTCGCCCAGTTCTTCGCGCTCGTCTCGCGCCAGAAGTCGATCGAGCCCACCTTGAAGGCTTCGAACGCCGGCACGCGATCGCGGAAGTAGGTGAAGACGAGCTCGTCGAAGTTCCACTGGCCCTTGTTCACCGGCAGATCCTTGCCCCACCAGTCCTTCACCCGCTCGTAGACGATGCTGCGCCCTGGATCGAACGACTTGATCTTGTAGGGACCGGAGCCGAGGGGCACCTCGAGCGTGCTGCGCGAAAGATCACGCGGCGAGCCGTTGTGCCCGTTCCCCTCCCAGAAATGCTTCGGCAGAACCGGAAGCTGGCCGACGATTTGCGGCAGCTCGCGGTTGCCCTTCTGATCGAAGGTGAAGGTGACCTCGTGATCGCCCGTCTTCTCGGCGCGCACGACGTTGCGGTAGTAGGCGTTATAGTGCGGATGGGCCTTCTTCAGCGCTTCCAGCGAGAAGACCACGTCCTCCGGCTTGATCGGCTCGCCGTCATGGAAGCGCGCTTCGGGGCGCAACCCAAATGTGGCGCTCGAGAAATCGTCGGGGAAGGAGACCCACTCGGCCACGAGCCCGTATTCGGTCGAGGGCTCGTCGGGGCTCGAGGCCATCAGCGTGTCGTAGATCAGGCCGAGGCCCAGCGCGGCGTTCCCCTGAACCGAGAATGCGTTCAGGCTGTCGAACGTGCCCATCGCCCACTGGCGTACGGTTCCACCCTTGGGCGCATCCGGATTGACCCAGTCGAACTGCTGGAAATCGGGCCCGAACTTCGGCTCCCCAACGAGCGACAGCGCGTGATGCCGCGTTTCCGTACCGGCCCGCAGATCGGCGCCGCCTGCATTGAGCGCCAGCGCCACCGCGGCCAGCGCCAAGATTCCTTTGCCTATGCTACGCGTGAACCGTGCCCGCACACGTTACTCCCGGTTGAGTGTTCGGCTGAGGTGCCCCCCGACCCGTGTCCATCCTCGGAGCCCGTGGAATTGGACAGAGAAATCGCCGGCTCCCCGGCTCCGAGGCAATCGTGCAGCCGTTATAGCAGCAAACGCGCTCCCGCCAACGCAGTGGCGGGGGCCGTCTTAACAAAGACTTTCATAACAGGGGCCTAATCCCTGAGCCAACTGCCCACGGGTCGCATACCTGGCTGCGCCAGCGATTTGCGGCGGCTGGTCACGGGTCCGCCATACCAGCCACCGGGCCGCCAGTCTCGCACTTGAATGCTGCGCCGCCGCCTCAATTTGCAGTGGGCAGAGGCGGCGGATTGTCGTTGAGGGTCCGCAGGTACGCGAGCAGGTCCGCGATCTCAGCCTCGTCCTTGAGGCCGGCGAACGCCATCTTGTTACCCGGGATATAGCCCTTCGGATTGTGGATGAAGTGGGCGAGCTCCTCGTAGGTCCACTCACCTTCCTTGGATTTCATCGCGGTGGAGTAGTTGAAGCCTTCGTGCGACGCCCTCGCGCGACCGACGATTCCCCAGAGGTTGGGACCGGTCGAGTTCCGTCCGCCCTTGTCGGTCGTATGACAGGTGCTGCAGCGCTTGAATGCAGCTTGCCCGTTTTCGGCGCTGGCATTCTGCAGCAGGCTCTTGACCTTCTCGACGTCCACACCGGCCGGAGCCGACGGCTGCGCCGGACCCTGGGCGTCTGTGATCTCGACGGGCAATGTGTAGCCGGCCTTTTCCGGCTTGTGGCTCATCTGGATGTCGATGAACGTCGCCGTTCCGAACATGAGAAGAAGCGCCGCAAGCACAGCCCCGGCAATCTTGTTGAACTCCCAGGTATCCATCGATCCCCAGCCCTCTTGCCCGCAGCCCGTCCGCGCTTTTCGTACTCGTACCCTGGTCGGCGGCCGACTATAGAAAGTCTCGACCTTCATGCAACCAGCCCAGCGGTTCGGTCCAGTCGCTCACCCCGAGACCAATTGTCACTCGTTCTAAATCACTGTCAGAGAAAGGCGCGCTTCATGACCGGCACGCTCGTCATCATCCCCGCCCGCTTGCAGGCGACCCGGCTGCCCGGAAAGCCCTTGGCGGACATTCACGGCAGACCGATGATCGTCCACGTCTGGGAGCGCGCCATGGCGGCCGACGTGGGCCGGGTGGTGGTCGCGACCGACACCCGCGAAATCGCAGATGCAATAAAGTCGGCGGGCGGAGAAGCCGTCATGACGCGCCCGGATCATGCCTCGGGCTCCGACCGGATCTTCGAGGCGCTTCAGCATGCCGATCCGAATGGCAAAGCTGCCTATATCGTGAACCTGCAAGGCGATCTGCCGACCCTGGAGCCCCGTCTGGTGCAGGAGTGCCTGGCTCCACTCTCAACTCCAGGGCCCGACATCGCGACACTTGCGGCCGAGATCACCGAGCCGGAAGAACGGGTGGCGCCGAGCGTCGTGAAGGTCGTCGGGACGCCGATCGGCAGCGGCGCCGCGAACCGCCTGAGAGCCCTCTACTTCACGCGCGCGACGGCGCCTTATGGCGACGGGCCGCTCTATCATCACATCGGCATCTACGCATTCCGCCGGTCCGCGCTGGAGCGGTTCGTGTCGCTGCCGCCGTCGCCGCTGGAGCAACGCGAGAAGCTCGAGCAGCTGCGGGCGCTCGAGAACGGCCTGCGCATCGACGTGGCACTCGTTGACACGGTTCCGCTCGGTGTCGATACTCCGGCCGATCTGGAGAGGGCTCGCCAACTGCTTGCGCCTGAACGCACGCTTAAGACCTGAGCAGGGGTCTGTTCTCTCCCATTCACCCCGATCGAACATCATGCAGCAGTCCAGGACGAAATCGATGGCGGGTGCCAGCCGCTCCGCGCCCCAATCGGCTCACAGCCGGAGCAAGGCCCTGTCCAACCGCATCTCCTATCAGGGAGAGCCCGGCGCCAACTCACACATGGCGTGCGTGGAAGTGTTTCCAGATCTCGAGCCGTTGGCGTGCCCGACGTTCGAGGACGCGCTGGCCGCGGTGAAGGCGGGCGAGGCACGCTATGCGATGATCCCGATCGAGAACTCGGTCGCGGGTCGCGTCGCCGATATCCACCACCTGCTGCCGAGCGCACAACTGTTCATCGTCGGCGAGCATTTCCTGCGCGTGCGCCACCAATTAATGGCGCTGCCGGGGGCCAGCCTCGATACGATCAAAACGGTGATGAGCCATACGCAGGCGCTGGGGCAATGCCGCAACACGCTGCGCCGCCTCGGCCTGAAGCCGGTGCCGGAAGCGGATACGGCCGGCTCTGCCCGCCTTGTCAGCCAACGAAACGACCTGAGTCTTGCCGCCATCGCCTCGACGTTGGCTGCGGAGATCTACGGCCTGAAAATCCTCAAGAGCGACATCGAGGACGAGGCGCATAACACGACGCGGTTCGTCATCCTGGCTCCTGAGCCCGACGACGCCGAGCCCGGCCAGGGTCCGTTCGTGACGACCTTCATCTTCCGGGTCCGGAACGTCCCGGCGGCCCTCTACAAGGCGCTGGGCGGTTTTGCGACCAACGGCGTCAACATGACGAAGCTGGAATCCTATCAGCTCAACGGCGCGTTCACGGCCACCATGTTCTACGCCGACATCGAAGGCCATCCGGCAGATCGCCCCGTGCGGCTGGCGCTGGAAGAGCTGTCGTTCTTCTCGTCAGAGCTCAAGGTTCTCGGTACCTATCGCGCGAGTCCCTACCGGAAGCTCGTCGAGCAGCAGCGCTATGGCTAGCCCGGACATTCGGGCCGAACTGCGGAGGACATGATGAAGCTCAAGGACAAGGTTGCCATCGTCACCGGCGGTGCGTCGGGGTTCGGCAAAGCCATCGCCGAGACCTATGCGCGGGAAGGCGCCAAGGTGATGGTGGCGGACATCAATGGCCAGGGCGCGCGGGAGGTGGCGAACAGCATCGGTGAAGCGGCGGCGCATATCGCCTGCGACGTGTCGAAGAAGGCCGATGTCGATGCCATGGTCGCCGAAACAGTGAAAACCTTCGGCGGCGTCGACATCATGGTCAACAACGCCGGCTACACGCACAAGAACCAGTGGCTGCTGAATGTTGCCGAGGAGGAGTTCGATCGCATTTTCGCCGTCAACGTCAAGGCGATCTACCTCGCGACCCTGGCCTGCGTGCCGGAGATGGAGAAGCGCGGCGGGGGCGTGATCATCAACACGGCTTCCACTGCCGGCGTCAGGCCTCGTCCGGGTCTCACCTGGTACAACGGCTCGAAGGGCGCCGCGATCACTCTGACCAAGTCGATGGCCGTCGAGCTGGCGCCGAAGAAGATTCGTGTGTGCGCCATCAACCCGGTGATCGGCGAGACCGGCATGCTCGAGCTGTTCATGGGCATGCCCGACACGCCGGAGAACCGGGCGAAGTTCCTCGCGACCATTCCGCTCGGCCGCATGTCGAAGCCGGCCGACATCGCCAACGCCGCGCTGTTCCTCGCCGACCCGGCCTCCGAGTTCATCACCGGCGTGGCGCTGGAGGTGGACGGCGGGCGCTGCGTTTGAGGCGTTAGCGCGCCAGATCATCAAGGACGTCATCCCGGTGCTTGTTACCGGGATCTACCTCGACACTCGCTCTGGCGTCTGGGGTTGGTTGGATCTCGGGCACAAGGCCCGGGATGACTCTGGGAGTAGCAGGGAGTAGAAGACCCCTCGTCAGTATTCCCCCTCCACGAAGGCCGTGATCAGCGATCGCGCGATGGCCTGTTGACCGGGCACCCAGAGGCCTTCGGGGTGCTTGCCTTCCAGCATCAGCCGGACGTCCTCCCGCGGAAACCAGCGGGCGTCGACGATCTCGTTCGGATCGATCTTGATGTCGGTCGACTGGGCTATTCCGATGCAGCCGATCATCAGCGAGTGAGGGAAAGGCCACGGCTGCGTCGAGTGGAAGCGGACCTCGCCGACGTCGATGCTCGTCTCTTCCTTGGTCTCGCGCCGGACGGCATGCTCGATGTCCTCGCCCGGCTCTATGAAGCCGGCCAGCGTCGACCACATGTTTTCCGCAAAGCGCGCCTCGTGACCGAGCAGGCAGCGGTCGTTCGGCGGGTCGACGACGAGCATGATGACGACGGGGTCGGTGCGCGGGAAATGCTCCTGCCCGCAGGCCCAGCATTTCCGGCGCCAGCCACCATCCTTGGTGAGCGTCGTTCCGCCACAGTGGCCGCAGCAGCGCGTGTTCTCGTGCCAGGCGGCAAGCGCCTTCGCGAGGCCGAGCAACGACAGCTCCTCCGGCGGCAGCACGCCCTGCATGGCGAGTGAGCGCAGGTCCACGATCGGCCGCATCATCTCCAGTCCACCCGGCGCATTGCGCGCCCGGTGCTCGGTGACGGCAATGGCGAAGCGGCCGCCGCCGCTCGCACGATCGACGCCCAGAAAAAGCGAGTCGGTGACCGGCAGCCCGACCCGCTGCATCTCCTCCCGCGTGAACCAGCGGATGCTGCCTTCGGTGCGCTCCGGATTCGACCGGATCACCGGCTTCTGGTCGGCCAGCACGAGAAAGCGGGCCTCGGGCGCTGCCAGTAGCGCCTCGAGGTACGCCGCATCAGACCGCTTGTGGGTCTGACGGTCGAGCAGCGTCGAGGCTCCAAGTGTGGGTTTGAACATCCTGCAATTCCTCCCAGCGGACCCGCACATCAGCACAGCCGCCCGAGTCTGCGCAATGCGTTCCGGGCATGGCTGGTAATTATGTAGGGAGTCGGGAGCAGGCGCGCGCGGGTGCCCTGGCCAGAAAGTAACGGGTCCTGCGTCGCTCCTCTCCGGGCGCAAGACTTGTAACTTGCCGGTCGAGACGGCATATTCCGCGCGGGAGGCTGGCGGCGGACGTTTCCCTCGCAAACCGGGTCAGGTCCGGAAGGAAGCAGCCCTAGCGATCAGGCGACGGGTCGTTCGTCAGTCTCTCGTGTTCTCGCCGCCTCTGGTCGGGCCTGGGGCGGCCGCTCGCGTCGGCATGGAATTCGTGTGCCGCTGGTCGCGGCCGGCGCATGGAGCCGTCCTTATTTCCAGTCCAGGGGCGACGAGTTCCTAAGGACAATTCAGGGGCCGATGGCGAACAATTCCACCCCACCCACGGATCTGCTTGGCGGCGAGGGCCAGTCCGTCACGAAGCCCTACGTCGTGCTCGCCCGCAAGTACCGCCCCGAGACCTTCGAGCAGCTCATCGGCCAGGAAGCGATGGTGACGACGCTCAAGAACGCGTTCGCCACCGACCGGATCGCGCAAGGGTACATGCTGACGGGCGTCCGCGGCGTCGGCAAGACCACCACCGCACGCATCCTGGCGCGCGCCCTCAACTACTCCAAGCCTGGCCTGCCGGACCGGCCGACCATGGACATGGACGGCTACGGCGAGCACTGCCTGCAAATCATCCAGAGCCGCCACCCCGACGTGATCGAGATGGACGCCGCGTCCAACACCGGCGTCGACAACGTGCGCGAGATCATCGAGAACGCCCGCTACCGGCCGATCCTGGCGCGCTACAAGGTCTTCATCATCGACGAAGTCCACATGCTTTCAAAGAGCGCCTTCAACGCTCTTCTGAAGACGCTCGAGGAGCCGCCGGAGCACGTCAAGTTCATCTTCGCGACGACCGAGGTGCGCAAGGTGCCGGTGACGGTGCTGTCGCGGTGCCAGCGGTTCGATCTGCGCCGGGTCGATGTGCCGCTGCTGGTCAAGCACTTCAAATCTATCCTCGCCCGGGAAGGGGCCGGGGCTGAGGACGAGGCATTGGCCCTGATTGCGCGCGCGGCCGGGGGCTCGGTGCGTGATGGCCTCTCCATCCTCGACCAGGCGATCGCGATGGGCTCCGGCACGGTGACCGTTCCTGCCGTGCGCGCGATGCTGGGCCTCGCGGACCGCGGGCGTATCTTCGACCTGCTGGAGTCGCTGATGCGCGGCGCGCCGGCCGATGCACTGCGTCAGCTCGAGCAGTTGCACAATGACGGCGCCGATCCGGCGCAGGTTCTGGCCGATCTCGCCGACACGGTGCACGCAGCGACACGCATCAAGGTGGTCGGCGAGGAGGGCGCAAGCGAGGATCTTTCCGCCGAGGACCGGCGCCGGGCCGCAGCGCTTGGCAATCAACTCTCCGTGCCGGTGCTGACGCGCGCCTGGCAGATGCTGCAGAAGGGTTACGAGGAGACCTCGCGCTCCGCCCAGCCGTTGCAGGCGGCCGAGATGGTTCTGATCCGCATCGCGCACGCGGCGGAGCTGCCGTCTCCCGACGATCTGATCCGCCTGCTCGGCAATCGAGGCGCGCCAGCGCAGGTCAGCGCGAGCGCGCCGGCACCGGCTCCGCAGGACGGTGCCCGCATGAGAGCCTCCCCTTCCGCAGTCCAGCCGGGGCGCGAAGCCGATGCCGATCGACCGGCTGCTCCGGTTAGACCATCGGCGCCGCCCGCGCATGATCTTCACAGCTTTGCCGATGTGGTCGCACTGGCCGGGGCGCACCGTGATGCCCGTCTCAAGGTGCATCTCGAGGAGCACGTGCGGCTTGTCCGGTTCGAGCCGGGGCGGCTGGAGATTCACCCGATCGAGGGCAGCCCGCCGGGGCTTGCCAACGAGCTGAGCGAGAAGCTGGCGAAGTGGACCGGCCGGCGCTGGGTCGTGGCGGTCAGCCGGGAAGAGGGCGAGCCGCCGATCGGTGAAGTGCGCCGGCAGCGCATGGCGGCCGAGCTGGCGGAAATCAAGGCTCATCCGGCCGTGCAGGCTTTGTTGGACGTTTTCCCCGGTGCGGAAGTTAAGGCTGTACGGCCGCTGACCGATCCACCGCAGGACGAGAGCAAGGCTGGCTGACCGTTCAGGCCGCCGGATCGGCCCCCGTGCCCCACAAGCGGAGAAAGAGATGAAAGATCTGATGGGAATGATGAAGCAGGCGCAGGAGCTGCAGGCCCGCATGCAGAAGATGCAGGAGGAGCTTGCGGCACTGCAGGTTGAAGGACAGGCCGGGGCCGGCCTCGTCCGGGTCACCCTCAACGGCAAGGGCGAGATGGCGGCCCTTAAGATCGACCCCAGCCTGCTGAAGCCGGAGGAGGTCGAGATCCTGGAGGATCTGATCATCGCCGGTTTCCAGGATGCCAAGGGCAAGGTCGAAGCGGCGATCCAGGAGAAGATGCAGGAAGTGACCGGCGGGCTGCCGCTGCCGCCTGGGCTGAAGCTCTTCTGACCGCGCAGGGCTCTCGGGGGCGAGCGGGAACATGGCGGGCAGGATCATGGCCGGGCCGGAGATCGAGCGATTGGTGCAGCTCCTCGGACGTTTGCCCGGGCTCGGCTATCGCTCCGCACGGAAGGCCGCGCTGGCGCTCCTGAAGCGCCGTGACGAGCTCCTGGTGCCCCTTGCGGCCGCAATGAACGCGGCTGCCGAAAAGCTCGTCGAATGCTCCGTCTGCGGCAACATCGATACCATCGATCCGTGCACCATTTGCCAGGACCCGCGCCGCGACCGCTCGCTCATCGTCGTGGTGGAAGATATCTCCGACCTGTGGGCGCTGGAGCGGGCGGGCGTCGTCAACTCAGTTTACCACGTGCTTGGCGGCCACCTTTCTCCCCTCGACGGGATCGGGCCGGAACGGCTCAACATCGGACGGCTGATAGAGCGTGCGCAACACCCGGAGGTGAAGGAGGTTCTGCTCGCGCTCAACGCAACGGTCGAAGGCCAGTCGACCGCGCACTACCTGACCGAGCAGCTCGAGGGCACGGCGGTGAGCGTTTCCCGGTTGGCCCAGGGCGTGCCTGTGGGCGGTGAGCTCGATTATCTCGACGAGGGGACCCTGGCGGCGGCGATCAAGGCACGCCGGCGTGTTTGAATGTCGTGAGATCGTGAAGTGGTGAATTCGTGAAATCGTGAGTAGTCAGACGACGGCACGAGATCACGACCACACGAAATAGAGGCTTCGACCATGCGGCACCTGACACTGCGGAACGGCGCTCGCGTCCCGGCGCTGGGGCTCGGCACCTGGGGCATGGGCGAGCGGCGTGGGAGCCGTTCCGCGGAAGTGAAGGCCCTGCAACTCGGGCTCGATCTCGGGTTGACGCTCATCGACACGGCAGAGATGTACGGCGAGGGCGGGGCCGAGGAAGTGGTCGGCGACGCGATTGCCGGGCGGCGCGATGAAGTCTACGTCGTCAGCAAGGTCTATCCACACAATGCTTCCCGCTCTGGCGCCATCGCCGCCTGCGAGCGCAGCCTGAAGCGCCTCCGCATCGAGACGCTGGACCTCTACTTGCTGCACTGGCGGGGGAGCATTCCGCTGGATCAGACGGTCGAGGCGTTCGAGAAGCTGAAGGCCGACGGCAAGATCCGCGCCTGGGGCGTCAGCAACTTCGACCCATCGGACATGGCGGACCTCGCGAAGGCGGCTCCGCAGGGCGCGTGTGTCGCCAACCAGGTGCTTTACCACCTCGGCTCGCGCGGCATCGAATGGGATTTGCTGCCCGAATGCCGGCAGCAAGGTGTTGCAATCATGGCCTATTCCCCGCTCGGACAAGGCGGCATTTTGCGGAATGGCAGGTTGAAGGCCGTTGCCGACAAGCACGGCGTAAGCCCCGCGGCCGCAGCGCTGGCGTGGGTCTTGCGGCACGACCACGTCTTCACAATCCCGAAGGCCGCGAGCCTGGAGCACGTCCGCGCGAACGCCGCCGCTGCCGATCTCGTGCTCGATGAAGAGGATCTTGCGAGCCTCGACAAAGCGTTCCCTCCGCCAAGTGGGCCGGAACCGCTCGCGATGCTCTGACGAGGAACCAATTGGTTCCAAGGTAAAATTGGCCGCGCAGCGCTGCCAGCCGGCTGGAGAATGCTGGCGCGCGGCGCGGCCTCCCGGACAACCCATGTTCGGGGGCCCCAGCACGGGTTGTCTTCCCGAATGAGATGCGGAAAGTCCGCTCTCTGTTCATTGTTCCTCAGAGCTGGGCCGTCCTATCGCCGGATGCGAGGACGGCCCAGACGACCCCGCCAGGATCTGGTTAATCAGCCGATAGCCCTCAAAACGAGCTGGCGGAGCTTCGATCCAGTTCACCTGCCCATGCAGGTCCGTGGACCGGGGCCATCGGTAGTGAAGAAATGATTGCCATCAACATTTCCGTTGAACGAAATGTCGCGACTGCCGCCATTGCGGAGCCCGCCAAGGTTCAACGGCGACGCCACTTCTAGGACAAGAGCGCCCGTATCCGCGTCTCCCAAATGGGGGATGACACGGTCTGTATACACATTTTCCTTCGCCAGACGGGATTTTGCCGAGGACGATTCGGCCAAATGCTGAAGAAGTGGGCCGAGCTTCCCGTGCAGGGATGTAGCCGCCGGATCACAATCACTCGTTCGTCTAACTGGCCGAATCAGCGCGGACGATGCCGCTCTGGCTGATTGAATGTTGCTCAGCTAACACGGCAATATGCGGCAATTCAGCCACATTTAGGCTGAAATTGAGACTTTTCGATCGCGGCTTGTACGGATGATATTGCGTCGAACATCGAACCATCGCACACATTGCGTGTGTTGTGCGTTTTACCACAACCAATGCGAGAGATTCAGATGAAACATTACGAGAGACCTGTTCTGGTGAAGATGGCCCGTTTGGCAGACATTACTGCGGGCTCAGACTTTTTCAGTCCGGCCGTCTTCACGTCAGAGCCGCCGCCTCCGCCGCCACCGCCTGACGAGACGCCGAAGGACCACGACAAGGACCACGACAAGGACCACCATAAGGATGGTGGCTGGAAAGGTGGCGGCGACTGGAAGGGCAAGAGCTAAATCATACGCCCGTAGTTGCCTCCAACCACGTTTGCTACTCACTCCGATGCCTGCGGGGGTCGGAGTTTTTTTTTGAATGACTTCTACGACTAATGAGGCGCGTGCCGCCTTCTGAAGCCAACGGATCCAATGTTGACGTATGTCATTCCGGAAAATCGCAGAAACATTACCGACGGACTTCCGCCACCTGAAGCGTTTAAGCTTTGGTGACCGGTTTGAGGTCCATTTTTGTTCAGAGGTAACCGACTGAGGAGGAGTACACCGTGTTGAAAGTTCTTATACCAGCGGCGATCGCTTCGCTGATCGCCATCACCCCGGCCTCGGCCATGGCTCCGACGCAGGCCGGAACGCAATTGAAGCCGCTGAACGTCTCCGATCTCGTCAACGTGGCCTCGCGCAAGCGTTACAAGCGGCACAGTCATCCGAAGTGGCGCTATGTTCCCGGCCGCAGATATTCGCACGCCCCGCGTGGCTGGCGCCGGTACCACCGTCGGCCGTACTTCTGGCGTACCCGCGGCTGCATCATCGTCGGCCCGGTCTGGTTCTGCCCGTATTGATCGATCAGCTCTTGACGCCGGCCGATACGCCGTGCGTCGCGAGCATCGATCCTCGAATGAGCGGCGGGACTCTCCTGCCGCTCATTCTTTGTCGACCACCTGAAAACCCTTCCAGTACGGATCGCGGTCGTCGACAAAAATGGTATTGAAGCCGGTGATTCGTGCCCAGCCTTGGATCGATGGGATAATCGCATCATAGTCGCCGACCTTGGCCCGGCCGGCGATACGGCCGATGAACTGTGAGCCGATGATGCTTTCGTGCACGAACTCCTGGCCTTCGCTCAGCCGTCCTTGGGCGGCCCATTGCGCCATGCGGGCCGAGGTGCCTGTGCCGCACGGCGAGCGGTCGATGGCCTTGTCCCCGTAGAACACAGCATTGCGCGCGGTGCTGTCGGGCTTCACCGGCTTGCCCGTCCACATGACGTGGCTCAAGCCTTTGATCTCGGGTTTTTCCGGGTGCACGAACGAGAACGCCTCGCCGAAGACGCGGCGCACGACCGGGCTGAGCGCCACCACCTCGCTCGGCTGGATGTGCTCGAGCCCGCGGAAGGTCTCCTGCGGGTCGACGATCGCGTAAAAGTTGCCCCCGTAGGCCACGTCGACTTTCAGTCGCCCGATGCCGGGAACGTCGGCCTCGAGGCCGGACGCGTGCAGATACGACGGCACGTTCGTAATGCGCACCCACTCCACGAATGGTCCGTTTTGGCCATACTCGGCGACGACGACCCCGGCTGGCGTGTCGAGCCGAAGTTGACCCGGCGTGCGTGGCTGCACGAGCCCGCGCTCGATGGCCGTCGTCACCGTGCCGATGGTGCCATGGCCGCACATGGGCAGGCACCCGGACGTCTCGATGAAAAGGATGGCGACGTCGCAATCCTCGCGCGTCGGCGGCATCAGGATGGAGCCCGACATCATGTCGTGGCCGCGCGGCTCGAACATCAAAGCGGTGCGGATCCAGTCGAACTCGGCGAGAAAATGCGCTCGCTTCTCGATCATCGTCTTGCCGCTGAGCGCCGGGGCGCCACCAGCGACGACGCGCACCGGATTTCCGCAGGTATGTCCGTCGATGCAGAAGAAGGTGTGTGTCGCCATCGCAGTGAATTCTCCTGATCAGAAGCGCTGCGCGCTGTAAGGGGAGAGATCGATCGCAGGCTGCGCGCCCGAAATCAGTGCGCCGACCAGCTCGGCAGTGGCTGCAGCGTGCGTCAATCCGTGATGGGCGTGGCCGAAAGCATAGACGATCCTGCTGCTCCAGCGCGAGGTCGAGATGACCGGCAGCGAATCCGGAAGGGACGGCCGGCAGCCCATGTAGTCGACCCGGCCTTCTTCCTGTAGGCCGGGTGCGAATGCACGGGCCTTGGCGAGCAGCGCCTCGAGCCGTTTCCAGTTGGGTGTCGCGGAGGTGCTGGCAAGCTCGACGGCGCCTCCGATCCGCAACCCGGTCTTGAGCGGCGTGAACACGAAGGCGTGCTCTTCGAACATGATCGGACGGGAGAGCGTGATGCCCGGTTTTGAAATGGTGGCATTGTAGCCGCGCTCGGTATCCAGCGGGACTTTGTCGCCGAGGCAGGCGGCGAGATGCTTCGACCAGGCGCCGGCAGCAATGACGACCCGGTCCGCCGTCATCGTGCGGCCGCCTTCCAGAACGACGACCGGCTCGTCGCCGCTGGCGATGGCGATCGCGCTGACGTTGCCTTCGAGAAGCTCTGCGCCCCGGTCTGCAGCGGCCGACGCGAGCTTCAGAGCGAGCTGGTAAGGATCGTTCACATGCGCGACGCTCGGAAAGAACGCAGCGCGCTGGAACCTCTCGGAGAGGGCCGGCTCCATAGCCCGCAAGACCGAGCCGTCGATCAGCTCGATCGGAATGCCGAGTTCGACCTGCTCCCGGTAGCCGGCCTTGCCCGCCTCGAACACATCGACGTTCTCATACACGTAGAGCATGCCGTTGCGGTTCAATTCCCGCTTCAGGTTCAGCCGACCGAGCATCCGCTCCCATGCCGGCAGGGCCATCATCTGCAGGGGCACGATGCCCTGCTTCGAGCGCTGCATGCGCGAGGGGGTGCTGGCGAGCAGGAACCGGAACAGCCACGGCGCCAGTTTGGCGGCATAAGCCGGACGGACGGCCAGCGGCCCTAGCGGATCGATGAACCAGCGGGCCGCCTGGAGCAGCATCTGCGGTGAGGCGAGGGGCTGGATGTCGACATGAGCAATGATCCCCGCATTTCCGCGCGAGGCCGCGGTCTGCTCTCCACGGTCGACGAGTGTTACTGCACAGCCCTGATCGAGCAGCCGATGCGCCGCTGCCAGCCCGATGATGCCCGCTCCGATGATGATGACGTGCATGCGAGCGGTCCGCCTCAGTTTCCCCAGTCGTGAGGTTCCGTTCTTGCCCGACGGGATTGCGGATGTCGAGGTCTCGCAAGCCCCCGCGTGAAATCAGCCTGTCCCGCGTTGATGAGTTGACGAGCACGCGATGCGGCGTGATATCGATCAATGAGACCGGTGAGTCCGGCGAGGACATTCCTTTCAAGCGCGCAAATCTCTGGCAGGTACGGAAAATGGCCAACACGACAGATGGGAAGCGGATGAAGCTGCGCTCCCAGGCCTGGTTCGACAACCCGGACAATATCGACATGACGGCGCTCTACCTGGAGCGCATGACCAATTACGGCCTCACCATCGAGGAGCTGCAGTCGGGCAAACCGATCATCGGCATCGCCCAGAGCGGCTCGGACATCACTCCCTGCAATCGGCACCACCTCGAGCTTGCCAAGCGCGTGCGTGAGGGCATCCGGGAGGCGGGAGGGATCGCGTTCGAGTTCCCGGTTCATCCGATCCAGGAGACCTTGAAGCGGCCCACCGCCGCGCTCGATCGCAATCTCCAGTATCTCAGTCTCGTGGAAGTGCTCTACGGCTATCCGATCGACGGGGTCGTCCTGACGACGGGCTGCGACAAGACCACCCCGGCGCAGATCATGGCCGCGGCGACCGTGGACATCCCGGCCATTGTCCTCTCGGGCGGGCCGATGTTGAACGGTTGGTACAACGGCGAGCGCACCGGCTCCGGCACCATTGTGTGGCTGGCGCGCGAGATGCTGGCCAAGGGCGAGATCGACCACAAGAAGTTCGTCGAGCTGGTCGCCTCCTCGGCTCCATCGGCCGGGCACTGCAACACCATGGGCACCGCCACGACCATGAACTCGCTGGCCGAGGCGCTGGGAATGAGCCTGCCTGGCTGCGCAGCCATTCCGGCCCCACATCGCGATCGCGGGCAGATGGCCTACCTCACCGGCAAGCGGGCCGTCGAGATGGTGCATGAGGATCTGAGGCCGTCCAAGATCCTGACCCGCGCCGCTTTCGAGAATGCGATCGTCGTCAACTCCGCTATCGGCGGCTCGACCAACGCACCGATCCACCTCAACGCGATCGCCCGCCACGTCGGCGTCGAGCTCGACAACGACGATTGGGAGCGGATCGGCTACGACATCCCGCTCCTGGTGAACCTGCAGCCGGCGGGCGAGTACCTGGGCGAGGACTATTACCGCGCAGGTGGCGTGCCCGCCGTGGTCGCCGAGCTCATCGAGAAGGGGAAAATCCGCGAGGACGCCATCACGGTGAACGGCAAGACCCTGGTCGAGAACTGCAAGGGGCGCTTCTCCACGGACCGGAGGGTGATCAAGCCCTATGACGAGCCGCTGAAGCCGCACGCAGGGTTCCTGAACCTCAAGGGCAATCTGTTCGACAGCGCGATTATGAAGACCTCGGTGATCGACGAGGAATTCCGCAAGCGTTACCTGTCGAATCCGAATGATCCGAATGCCTTCGAGGGCAAGGCGGTCGTATTCGACGGGCCGGAGGATTACCACGCCCGCATCGACGATCCGGCGCTCGAGATCGACGAGAACACGATGCTGTTCATGCGTGGCACGGGTCCGATCGGCTATCCCGGCGGCGCCGAGGTCGTCAACATGCGGACTCCGGCATATCTGCTCAAGAAGGGCATCCGGGCGCTGCCCTGCATCGGTGATGGCCGCCAGTCGGGCACCTCCGGCAGCCCCTCGATCCTCAATGCCTCGCCCGAGGCGGCCAACAACGGCGGGCTGGCGCTGCTCAGAACGGGCGATCGTGTCCGCATCGATCTCAACAAGCGTACGGCCAACATCCTGATCTCTGACGAGGAGCTCGAGCAGCGGCGCAAGGAGCTGATGGCGGCAGGCGGATACAAGTATCCCGAGAGCCAGACGCCCTGGCAGGAGATCCAGCGCAGCCTCGTCAACGAGATGAGCGAGGGCGCCGTGCTGAAGAATGCGGTGAAGTATCAGCGTATTGCCGAGACGAAGGGCATTCCGCGCGACAATCACTGAGCTGGCCGGAGGATCATCTTGGGTCCGAAATCGACGGCCGCCACGATGTCCCGGCCCTGCGCTACGAGGATGCGAGGCCGTATGATCCGCGGGCTTAGGCTCGCGGCACGGTAAACAAATAACAAAAGAATGCGCCCCTCTCCCTCCCCCTCTTCCTAGCCGGGAGAGGGTTGGGGTGAGCGGGGCGCCAGTGGCGAAAGGTGTAATTCCTCTTTCGGCCCTTCGGGCCGACCTCTTCCTGCGGAAGAGGTGAATGGGGCAAAGCTCAAATTCGCAAACGATAGGCTGAGAAAGTCGCAGTCGCGCCGGCTCAAGCCGATATGAAAGCGAGCAGGTCGCTGGTGAGCTGCTCCCGGCTCGTATCGGCTAGCCCGTGTGCTCCTCCCGGGTAGACCTTGAGCTCGGCATGCTTCACGATCTTGGCGGAAGCACGCCCCGCGGCATCGATCGGCACGATCTGATCATCGTCTCCGTGAACGATCAGGGTGGGGACGTCGAATCTCTTCAGGTCCTCAGTGAAATCGGTCTCGGAGAAGGCCGCGATGCAGTCGTATGCGTTCTTGTGCCCAGCCATCATTCCTTGCAGCCAGAAGCTGTCGATCGAACCCTGTGAGACCTTCGCTCCCGGCCTGTTGAAGCCGAAGAACGGCCCCGAAGCGAGATCCCGGTAGAATTGGGACCGATTGGCGAGGCTGGCCGCACGCAGCTCGTCGAAGACACTGATCGGCAGTCCGCCGGGATTGTCGGGGGTCTGGAGCATCAAGGGAGGCACGGCGCTGACGAGAGCGACCTTGGCCACGCGCTCGGTTCCATGCCGCCCGATGTAGCGGGCGACCTCGCCGCCGCCTGTCGAATGCCCGACCAGAATGACGTCGCGCAGGTCGAGCGCCTCGATCAGCGTTGCGAGATCGTCGGCGTAAGTATCCATGTCGTTGCCGGTCCAGGGCTGGCTTGACCGCCCGTGGCCGCGACGATCATGGCCAATCGCGCGGAAGCCGTTGGACGCCACGGCCATCATCTGCGCTTCCCAGGCGTCCGAGCAGAGCGGCCAGCCATGGCTGAAAACCACCGGCTGCCCCGAGCCCCAGTCCTTGTAGTAGATCTGGGTGCGGTCCTGCATCGAGATCGTCGGCATCATCCGGACCTCACTCTGACGGAAGGTTGTTCCGGATAACCTGAGGGACGGGCCCGGGTTGCCAGGGTCTTTCCTCGAGCGCCGCCTTTTTCGTGATGATGCTTATCGCCCATCACTCCGCGGCTTGCTCGGCATGTCGCGGTGCGTTGGCTTCCTCTTTGGGTGCAAGGCTGGCGGCGAGGGCTTCCTCCACGCGCTCGATCCAGATGAAATCGAGCTCCTTTCGTGCTTCTTCAGGAATATCCTCGTAGTCCTTCCGGTTGCGTATCGGCAGTATGACCCGCGTGATGCCGGCCCGAGCCGCGGCGACGACCTTTTCCTTGATCCCTCCCACCGGCAGCACGAGGCCGCGCAGACTGATTTCGCCGGTCATGGCGGTGTCGCTGCGCACGCAGCGCCGGGTCAGCAGCGAGACGAGCGCCACGTAGATCGCCACGCCGGCACTCGGCCCGTCCTTCGGTACGGCGCCCGCGGGCACGTGAATGTGAATGTCGTTCTTTTCGAATCGCGCTGGATCGATGCCCAGTTGGTCCGCGCGGTTCTTGACGATGCTGAGGGCAGCCTGCGCGCTTTCCCGCATCACCTCCCCAAGGTGGCCCGTGAGGATCAGCTTACCCGAGCCCGGGATGCGGGTGGCCTCGATGAAAAGGATGTCGCCTCCCACCGGCGTCCAGGCGAGGCCGGTGGCGACCCCCGGCACGCTGGTGCGCATGGCGATCTCGTTCTCGAACTGCGGGGCACCGAGGATCGCACGGAGGTCGCCGGCATCGATGCGGATCTGCTCAGTCTGACCTTCGGCGATGCGCACGGCGGCATGCCTGAGCGCCCTCCCGATCTCCCGCTCGAGATTACGCACGCCCGCTTCGCGGGTGTAGTGCTCGATGATCTCGTTGATGGCCGCGTCCGTGATCTCGACCTGCTCCGGCTTGATGCCGTTCGCCTCCATCTGGCGGCGGACCAGATATCGCCGGGCGATCTGCAGCTTCTCCTCCGCCGTGTAGCCCGGGAGGCTGATGACCTCCATGCGGTCGCGCAGTGGGCCTGGGATGGTGTCGAGGATATTCGCGGTCGTGATGAAGACGACCCGGCTCAAATCGAACGGCACCGCAAGGTAGTTGTCGCGGAACGTGCTGTTCTGCTCCGGATCGAGCACCTCCAGCAACGCCGCTGCCGGGTCGCCGTGAATGCCGGCGCCGAGCTTGTCGATCTCGTCCAGCATGAGCACGCAATTGCGGGAGCCGGCCTTGCGGATGGCCTGGATGATGTTGCCGGGCAATGCGCCGACGTAGGTGCGGCGGTGTCCGCGAATTTCGGCCTCGTCGTGCACCCCGCCGAGGCTGACGCGCTGGAACTTGCGCCCCATGGCCCGCGCGATCGACTGGCCGAGCGATGTCTTGCCGACACCCGGCGGGCCGACGAAGCAGAGGATGGGCGCCTTGCCCTGCGGCGCCAGCTTGCGCACGGCCAGGTACTCGATGATGCGCCGCTTCACCTTTTCGAGGCCGTAGTGGTCCTCGTCCAGGATCTTGCGGGCATGCTCGATGTCGATCGGCGGCTCCTCGGGCAGCTTCCAGGGCAACTCGACGAGCCAGTCGAGATAGGTCCGCACCATCCCGTACTCGGCCGCCGCTTCCGGCATGCGCGAGAGCCGGCGCAGCTCCTTGCGCGCGTGCTCCTCGACGTCAGGGGGCATCTCGGCCTTGGTGATGGCCTGCTCGAGCTCCGCCATCTCCTGGGCTTTCGAATCCTCGCCTTCACCGAGCTGGCGCTGGATGGCGGCCATCTGCTCGCGCAGCAGCACCTCGCGCTGACGCTGATCGAGTGCGGCCTTGGTCTGGCGGCTGATCTCCTGTGAGAGGCGCAGCACCTCGATGCGGTGCGCGAGAAGTTTCGAGACCTTCTCCATGCGGACGGCGAGGTTGACGGTCTCCAGGATCTCCTGCTTCTCCGAGGACGGGATGTCCATGTAGGCAACCGCCAAATCGGCCAGAGTGCCCGGCGAGGTGACGGACTGGATCGTGGCGATCATCTCCTTCGGCGCCTGCGGCAGCAGCTCCAGCGCCTCGATCGCCTGCCGCTGCAGGTGCAGGAAGCGTGCCTCGATCTCGGGCGTCCGCGTCTCGGCATCGGGGATGCGGAGCACACGGGCCACGAAGAAGGGCCAGCCGCTCAGGAACTCGGTCACGTGGAACCGCTCCTGGCCCTGGCAGACGATGTGATGGGTTCCGTCGGTGCCCGTTACGAAGCGGACGATGTCCGCCACCGTCCCCATCCGATAGAGATCGACAGGGGCAGGATCCGCCACCTCCGGGTCACGCTGGGTCAGCACGCCGATCTGCCGCTGCTCGCGGACGGCCTGCTGGGCGGCGAGGACGGATTTCTCCCGCCCGATGGTGATCGGGAAGACGACTTTCGGAAACAGCACCAGGTCCCGAACGGGCAAAATGATGAGCGCATCGGCGGGCGGGCTGGGGAGCTCCGGTCCGCTTTTCGAGCGCCGCGGGGCCTCCTGTTCGGCCATCGATCTTCTCCACGTCTAGTATTCTGCAGTCTTTTCCAGGCGGATGAGCAGACAGCCCTGGCTTGCCGACCAGCGGATCGCCCGATAGCTGCCCTCCGGCAGGCGGATGCGGCGTTCGAAGCGCCCCTGGGGCAGCTCGAGACGGTGGATCGCAGCCGTGCGGAAGGCGGCAGGCAGTACGCGCGCGCCGGCGATCACCAGGTCGCAGTTCTCGATCACCGCCTGCACCTCGTCTGGATCGACCCCCGGCAGCGCGATGAAGACCAGGACCTCGTCCTCGGTTTCAAGAACGTCGACCGGGGGCCGCCAGGAGGGCTGTCGCCCCACCCCCGCCTGGGGATCGAATAATTTATGGTGCAGCCGCTCGGCGCGCGCCAGGGCCTCGCAGGCTTCCGACCACATCCAGGAAGGGAAGTTCTTGTCCATTGGCGTTATCCACGGTGATCGACTAGGTGACGCCTTCGGTCCGTCAGCTCACCCGCTGCCCGGGTCGACGTCCTTGTCCTTGCTGATGTCGGGCAGGGCGCCTGCGCCGGGCGTGGCCTCAGGATCGGTAAGCTCCGGTCGCGCGTGGGGCCCGGCCGGATGCATGAACGTCTTGGATCGGCGGCTCTTTCGGAGGGCTTCCTTCTCCTCCGATTCCCGTGCGGGCTTCTTGCGCGGCATGTGATTGCCCTCCCGAGGTGGCCCCGTCATTTGCAGCAGACGTAGGGGGAACGCCCCGGCGAGCGTATGGTTCAGGATGCCGCGCCGCAGCAGCAATCGCTCCCGCGGCGGTCCCGGCTGCAGGGTGCGGCCATTCTCCCGCTGGCATGGAATGGCTCGGTTTCCTGGCAGCTCTTCAGGAACCTCCGGAGGGCTTGGGCGTTGGGGTTCGGAAAGCATCGTGCTGCACTGCAAACGCAGGAAGGGCCGGTCTGGTTGCGCACCCTCGCGGCATGCCATCCAATGCTAACGGACCGCGGCACGCTTGCTCTGACGTAGGTCAATCTTGGAGGTCGGCATGGATAGCCGAATTTGGTGGCTGCTCGGTGCGGTGGTCATAATCGTGATATTGGTCGCACTGCTCTTCCCGACCGGTGAGCCGACGACGACCGCGACGACCCCGCCCGCGACAACCGCTCCGGAATCGACGAGTCCGCCAGCGAAGACGACACCCTCGACTCCGGAAAAAACCTCTCCGCCAGCCGGGCAGCAGCAGTGAGCTGGTGAAGAGTGGGTCGATCGAATTTGCGAGCCGCAAACCTCAAGGTTTGCGGCTCGTCAGTGCCACGCCTGTCAGAATCAGCATGAAACCCACGATGTGAAAGGCCGCGAGTGGCTCTCCGAGCAATCCGATGGCCATCAATGCTCCGAACAGCGGGATGAGATGCATGAATATCCCGGCGCGCACGCCCCCGATCAGCTCGACCCCGCGCGTGAAGCACAGATACGAGAGTATGCTCGGAAAAATCGAGACGTAGGCGATCGCCAGCACCGTAAAGAGCGTCGGCTGAACGAACTGGCCGAAGACGAACATCTCGATCAGCACCAGCGGCAGGTTGAACAGGCCCGATGCCAGGAACATGGTGAAGAGAAACGTGATCCAATGAATTTCGGGCCTGAGCCGCAGGTAGGCCGTGTAGACCGCAGTGATGGCCATCGCGAACAGGATCATCAGATCGCCGCGGTTGAGGCTCAAGGTCGCGAGCACCTCTGGCTTTCCCCGCGCGACCACGACCAGCGCGCCCGTGAGCGAGATGACCGTGCCGACCATCTGGGTAACGGTCAGCCGATCCTTGAACAGCAGCACGCAGGCGATGGCGATCATGATCGGCCCCATCGAATTCAGCACGAGGCTGTTGAGGGCAGTCGTGTAGTTAAGACCGATGTACTGGAGCGTGTTGAACGCCCCTCCGCCTATGACCCCCAGGAAGCCAAGAAAGAGCCATTTCTGGCGCACGACCGGCCAATCGCGCCGCAGGTGAGGCAACGCGAACGGAAGCAGGATGAGCGTGGCGAGAGACCAGCGCAGGAACGACAGCGCAACGGGCGGCACATGGCCCGCCACCGCTCGGCCGAGCACCTGATTGCCGGCCCAGAACAGCGCCATCAGGCTCAGAAGCAGGTAGGCATTGTCGAAGGCCTTCTCGGCCAGGCGAGGCAGCATGCACAGGTCTCGGTGAAAAAGCGCTGCCCACCGTACGCGATGGGCAGCAGGCAATCAGGAGTTATGGGTGGCGAACTGTCTTGCTACCTGCCCCACCGGAGTGCAAGAGGCGAGACCTGCTCGGCGAGCTCCAGCAGCTGGGCCCGGGTTGCCGGATGCAGCGGCTCGAGCGGGTGGCGCACTGCATCGCTCTTGATGACACCGCCCGCCTGCATGACGGTCTTCGTGGCGCGCAGGCCGCATTGGCGGTTCTCGAAATTGATCAGCGGAAGAATGCGCGCGTAAGCGTCCATCGCCTCGGCACGCCGGCCCGCGCGATGATGATCGAGCACCGGCTTGATGAGATCCGGCAGCAGGGCGCTGGGCATGGTGCCCGTGGCGCCGGCATCGAGGTCCGCCATCAGAGTGATTGCCTCTTCACCGTCGAACGGCCCGGCGATGGCATCGCCGCCCGCCTCTATCAGCGCCCGCAGCTTCGCCGCCGTGCCCGGCACCTCGATCTTGAAGTAGCGCACCAATGGCACCTCGCGCGCCAGCCGCGTGAGAAATGGCACCGACAACTCGACGCCGCTCAACGGCGCGTCCTGAACCATGATGGGAATGCCGGCGGCATCGGCCACCCGCTGGAAGTGTTCGAGGATACCCTTCTCGCCAGCTTTCAACGTGGCGCCGTGGTAGGGAGGCATCATCATGACCATGCTGGCGCCCGCCTTTGCCGCGGCCCGAGCTCTCTGGGCAGCGATATCGGTGCTGAAATGGCTGCAGGTCACGATCACCGGCACGCGTCCGGCCACATGGGCAAGGCAGACCTCCAGTAGCGTGTTGCGCTCCTCGTCGGAAAGCAGGAATTGCTCCGAGTAGTTCGCCAGAAGGCAGATGCCGTCGACGCCCTGGTCGATCATGCAGTCGAGCACGCGGCGCTGCCCATCGAGGTCGAGCGAGCCCTGATCGGTGAAAGGCGTCGGCGCAATCGGGAATACGCCTCTGAATGGCTCACGGCTCGTCTGCTGCATCGCTTCGCTCCTCTTCTCTCGGGCACGCATGATTCCTGATGAGCCATAGCACGAGTTTCAGTCTGGGCAGCGCGGCTTATCGGAGGCGGCGAAATTCGGACCTTGAGTCGGGGCAGGCACCGGCAGCCTCGCGGGCGCGGCGGAGCGCTGCTGCCCAGTTGCGCATCCCGCCGGCTGCGCTAACTTCTCCCGCCCATGCGAAAGGAACTCGAAATGGCAGGCGCAAACAAATCGGAGGGAGGTCAGCAGGTCCAGCGCGACAAGCCCTGGCTGTTCCGGACCTATGCCGGCCACTCGACGGCTGCCGAGTCGAACGCACTCTACCGGCGCAACCTGGCAAAGGGACAGACGGGCTTGTCGATCGCCTTCGATCTGCCGACGCAGACGGGCTACGACAGCGATCACGAGCTGGCCGCCGGCGAGGTCGGCAAGGTCGGCGTTCCGATCTCGCACATCGGCGACATGCGCACGCTCCTCGACGGCATTCCGCTCGACCGCATGAATACGTCGATGACGATCAATGCCACCGCGGCGTGGCTGTTCGCGCTCTACATCGCGGTGGCCGACGAGCAGGGCGCGCCGCGGGACAAGCTCACCGGCACTATCCAGAACGACATCATCAAGGAGTATTTGTCGCGCGGCACCTACGTCTTCCCGCCGGAGCCGTCGCTGCGGCTGACCAGGGACACCATCGTGTTCTCCTGCCGCGAGGTGCCGAAGTGGAATCCGATCAACGTCTGCTCCTATCACCTGCAGGAGGCAGGCGCGACGCCCGTGCAAGAGCTCGCCTTCGCGCTGGCGACCGCGATCGCCATCCTCGATAGCGTCAGAGACTCTGGTGCCGTCGATCGGGAAGCTTTCGAAGCCGTGGTCGGCCGCGTGTCGTTCTTCGTGAACGCGGGGCTGCGGTTCATCACCGAGATGTGCAAGATGCGCGCCTTCGTCGATCTCTGGGACGAGATCACGCGCGAGCGCTACGGCGTGACGAACCCGAAGCACCGGCGCTTCCGCTACGGCGTGCAGGTGAACTCGCTGGGCCTCACCGAGCAGCAGCCGGAAAACAACGTCTACCGCATTCTGCTCGAGATGCTGGCCGTCACGCTGTCGAAGAACGCTCGCGCGCGTGCCGTACAGCTGCCGGCCTGGAACGAGGCGCTGGGTCTGCCGCGGCCTTGGGACCAGCAGTGGTCGCTGAGAATGCAACAGGTGCTGGCCTACGAGACGGACCTGCTTGAGTATGGCGACATCTTCGACGGCTCGGTCGAGATCGAGCGCAAGGTCGAGGAGCTGAAGCGTCAGGCGCGGGAGGAGCTCGCCACGATCGAGCGGCTGGGAGGGGCCGTTGCGGCCATCGACTACATGAAACGCCGCCTCGTCGAAAGCAACGCGGCGCGGCTTGCCAGGATCGAGTCGGGCGAGCAGGTCGTGGTCGGCGTCAATCGCTTCACCGAGACCGAGCCATCACCGCTGTCGGCCGGCGAGGGGGCCGTGCAGACAGTGGGCCCGGAGGTGGAGGTCGAGCAGATCGCCCGTCTGAAGGCTTGGTGCGAGGCCCGCGACGAGGCCGCCGTCGCCAGGGCGCTTGCCGATCTCGCCCAGGCTGCCAAGGAAGACCGCAATATCATGGAGCCTTCGATCGCCTGCGCCAAGGCCGGCGTGACGACCGGCGAATGGGGCATGACGCTGCGCCGTATTTTCGGCGAGTACCGTGCGCCGACCGGCGTCGGTCAGGCCGCCGGCGAGGGAGTGGTTGGGCTGGAGGCGCTTCGCGAGCAGGTGAGGGCAGCAGCCGCGCAACTCGGGCGCCCGATCAAGCTCCTGGTCGGCAAGCCGGGGCTCGATGGCCACTCCAACGGGGCTGAGCAGATCGCCGTCCGGGCGCGCGACTGCGGAATGGAGGTGGTGTACGAAGGCATCCGCCTGACGCCGAAGCAGATCGTGCGGGCGGCCTTGGAGGAAAGCGTGCACGTCGTTGGCCTGTCGGTTCTTTCCGGCTCCCACGTGCCACTGGTCCGTGCGGTTCTCGACGGCATGCGTGCCGAGAACATGGACGATATCCCCGTCGTCGTCGGTGGCATAATTCCGCCGGAGGATGCAGCTTCACTCAAGGCCATGGGCGTGGCCCGGGTGTACACGCCGAAGGATTTCCAGCTGAACGACATCATGTCGGACATTGTGCAGCTCGTCGTCCGCCAGCCAGCCGCAGCGTGAGGGGGACATGGCCAAGATCAGCGAAGAGACCCGGCGCAAGCTCGATCGAATTCTGCTCATGGAGCGGTTGAAGTGGCTCGCTGCAGCCGTGATCGCGATTGCTGCGATCGTCGGCTTTTTCATCCTGATCGACCTCGATGCCGAGGTCGTGGATTATCAGGTCGCCGGCAAGGTGGAGCACGTCGGCATCGCGAACCTCAAGACCGTCAGGCAGGCCGTTGAAGTCGACGTGGCCCTGGACGATGGTCGTCACGCCCGCGTGATCGCGGCGAAGGAGCATGAGCCGCATGTCGGCGATCGGGTCAGGATCGTGGAGCACAAGCACGCCACGGGCCGGGTAACCTTCACCTGGCGATAGGTCGCGGCCCCGTGGGCGTGTGAAGTCGCGATCACTTCTCCTCGCCGCTGATTTCCACTTTCTCGCCCAGTGTCTCACGGATGTAGAGCCTGCGGACCGCGACGTCTGCCACGACGGCCAGCGGATAGGCGAACAGCACCCCCAGCGGGCCAAAGAGCACCCCGAGCGCGATCACGGCGAAAAGGCCCAAGGCAGGTGGGATCTTGACAGCGTTGCCGACGACGATCGGCACGATGATGTTGGATTCGATTTGCTGCACGATGACATAGACGGCCAGGGTCCATAGCACCATGTCGAAGCCCTGCCCGGATGCGACGAGGAGGCCTGGAATCGCGGCCGTGATCGGACCGACGATGGGCACGAAGTCGGCCAGACCGGCGATGAAGCCCAGCGCCAGCGCCGAGTTCAGGCCGATCAGCCACAGCCCGAGCGCCGTCATGACGCCGACCATGAGCATCGCAATGAGCTGGCCACCGATCCAAAGGCTGAGCGCACGCCCGGCATCGTCGACCGTTTCCTCGATGAGCGGCTGAACCCTCGGTGGGAACAGGAGAATGAAGCCGTTTCTGTACGGGATCGGATCGAGTGCCAGGTAGATCCCGGTGAAGATGACGAACACCAAGGCCGTGGCGATGCTCACGATCGCCGTCGTCCATTCGTATGCGGTCGTAAGAACATTGCCGACGGCGGTCCCCGTCAGCATGTCCTGGACACGGGTGACGCCGAACTCGGCCAGGATCCGGTTGGCAGCTTCAGGGAGGACCGTCAGGAGCTGATTGAACTGGCCGGCGATCTGCGCGCCGAACAGGGCGAGGCCGCTCACCAGAACGACTAGGATGACAGCGCCGGACAGCGAGAGTGCCACACCCTCCGAAACGCGGAGTTTGGTTTTCAAGGGGGTGCTGATCGAGCGGACGAGGACGGCCAGCAGAACGCCGGCGAACGTGAGCAGCAGCACATCGGACAGGAACCAGATCGCTGCGGCCAGAACCGCGAATGCTGCAAGGATCAAGATTCGGCGAACTAATCTCACCTCGGAGTCGGGCAAATCGTCCGGGCGGGGCGGATCGGCCAAGATGATTCTCTCGCGTCGGCAACGGATTGGCAGTCTAACAGCACAAACGGATGCGCGGATTGCCTGGTTCCGACCTAGGTCGCCGGCTTCGCTCACAACTCCGAGCCTCCCAGCCTTGGGGAATTATCGCGTCGTCCAGCAAGCAGCTCTCAGGCGCCGTTGACGGCCCGTCCGCGACGGCTATGATGCCGCCCCATTCAGGGCCTCGGCCCCAGTGGCGGAATTGGTAGACGCGCCAGACTCAAAATCTGGTTCCCGCAAGGGAGTGCCCGTTCGAGTCGGGCCTGGGGCACCATTATCAAGACGCACGTACCGCGATCCGCGGCGACCAGCGCCGTCGGAGGCACCTCGCCAATTGGCCGGCATCCGGCTGTGGCGTCAGCGGATGGCTCAGGAGGGAGCGCGAGCCTCACCCTTGATGAGGGCGGCGCCCTTCTCACCAATCATCAGTGATGCCGCGTTGGTATTGGCCGACGTGATGAGCGGCATGACCGACGCATCGACCAC